>NZ_JBSGXZ010000045.1:0-76455 GCF_053610285.1 Lentzea sp. NPDC054927 | reverse complement strand
GGTTGTCGTTGTCTTGGTTTTGTGTTTATGAGATGGTGGTGGTCTGGTGGCCGGGGGCGGGAAGAGACGCCCCCGGCCACGGACGTTCCTCTAGTGGGCGGCCGCGGTCTTGTCCGACTCGGCGTGCTGCTTCTCCAGCAGGTCGTCGACGTCGACCAGGTCCGGGTTGTCCAGCACCTCGTTCAGGCGCTCCTTGTCGAGCCCCTTCTGCCAGGCGGCGACGACCAGGGAGCCGACACCGTTGCCGATCACGTTGGTGATGGCGCGGGCCTCCGACATGAAGCGGTCGATGCCGACGATCAGCGCGATGCCGACCGCGGGGATGGCCGAGTGGGCCTCGAAGGCCTGCAGCGAGGCCGCCAGGGTGACCAGGCCGGCGCCGGTGACGCCCGCCGCGCCCTTCGACGCGATCAGCATGAACAGCAGCAGGCCGATCTGCACACCGATCGAGACGTCGTGACCGGTGGCCTGGGCGATGAAGATCGCGCCCATGGTCAGGTAGATGCAGGTGCCGTCGAGGTTGAACGAGTACCCGGTCGGGATGGTGAGGCCCACGACCGACTTCTGCGCGCCCGCCGCCTCCAGCTTGACCATCATGCGCGGCAGCACCGACTCGCTCGACGACGTGCCGAGCACGATCAGGATCTCGTCCTTGATGTAGCGCAGGAACTTCAGGAGGCTGAAGCCCGCGATCCGCGCCACGATGCCGAGCACGACGACGATGAACAGCAAACAGGTGGCGTAGAAGGAACCCATCAGCCACAGCAGCTTGCCGAGGATGCCGCCGCCGAACTTGCCGACCGTGTAAGCGATACCGCCGAAGGCACCGATCGGCGCCGCGTACATGACGATCTTGATGATGCCGAACATGACCTTGGACAGGGTCTCCATCGCGGAGACGACCTTGGCACCGCGCTCGCCCATGCCCGCCACGGCGACGGCCACGAGGATCGCGACGACGAGGACCTGGATCAGCTGTCCGTCCGTGAACGCGCTGACGAACGACTTCGGCACCAGACTCAGGATGAAGCCGGTGACACCGGTCTCCGCGGTCGACGCCGACTTCAGCGTGGCTTCGGCGGCGGACTCGTTCAGCGCGATCGCACCGCCCTGGTGACCCGGCGCCACGATGTTCACGACGAGGAGGCCGATGGCGAGCGCCACCGTCGTCATCGCGGTGAAGTAGAGAATCGTCCTGAGCGCGAGCCCGCCCGCCTTGGCGAGGTTGCCGAGGCCCGCGATGCCGACGATGATCGTCGCGAAGATGGTCGGCGCGATGACGACCTTGACGAGGTTGACGAACAGGTCCGCGAGCCACTTCATCTCGGACGCCTGTTTGGGGAACAGGAAGCCGACGGCCGCGCCCAGCACGATGGAGACGAGCACCCAGAAGTAAAGGTGCTTGTAGATCGGTTTGCGGCCGGTGGTGGTGGTCGCCACGGTTCCTCCTTGAACTTCGCGTTGGGTAGGAGAGTGAGCCGCGCCACCGACCTCAACAAGCCGACACACGGAAACTTCAGACAGCCCTGACGTAACAGCTAGGCTTCGCTCGTGTCGCTCAGCCGTCGCACACTTCTGGTAGGGGCCGGCCTGGCTCTCGCGGGGTGTACCCCGCGCAAGGTCGAGGCACCCGCCGAACTCGTGCTCGCGACCGGGCCGGAGGGCGCGGTGTTCCGCGAGGTCGGAGGGGCGCTGGCGGCCGCGCTGGCCGAGCAGCTGCCGGGCACGAAGGTGACCGCGATCCCGACCGCGGCGTCGGTGGAGAACCTCCAGCTGCTGCGCTCCGGTGACGCGCAGCTCGCGCTGTCCTCTTTGGACCCCATCGACGACCCCCAGAGCGTTCGCGCGGTCGGCCGGCTCTACGACAGCTTCATGCAGATCGCGGTGCCGATCTCCTCGCCGATCCACACCTTCGCAGACCTCGCGGGCAAGCGCATCTCGTTGGGCCCCAAGGGGTCCGGCACGGAGTTCACCTCGATGCGGATGCTGAGGGCGTTCAACGTGTCCGCAATGGACGAACGCATGGCCCACTCGGACGCGTCGCGGCGGGTCGCGGACGGGTCCCTGGACGCGATGCTGGCGCTGACCGGCATCCCGACCCCCGCGATCACCGACCTCAAGGGCAGGGTTCGGATGATCGACATCACGGCGGAGGCCGTCAAGCTCGCTGACGCCTACAAGGGGCCGTACATCCCGGCGACCATCCCCAGCACCACCTACGAGGGCGTGGCGGCGAACCCCACGTTCGCGGTGCCGAACCTGCTGCTGGCGCGCGACACGCTGAGCGCCGACGTGGTGGAGGTCGTGACGCGCACGGTGTTCACCGAAACGGCGCGGATCGTGGAGGGGCATCCGGAGGCGTCGCGGATCAACGTCCGCACCGGCATCGCCACCGGGCTCGTGCCGCTGCACGACGGCGCTATGCGCTGGTTCCGTTCCGTGAAGCGCTGAGGGAGATCCGGGCGTCCAGGCCGGGGCCCGCGTCGTGCAGGGTGAGCGTGCCGCCCGCCGACTCGATCAGCTCGGCGCAGATCGCGAGTCCCATCCCGGTGCCCGCGATGTTCTGGTGCTTGGTGGCGCGCCAGAACCGCTGCAGCGCCCGCTCCCGTTCCTCGTCGTCCAGGCCGTCGCCGTTGTCGATGACGTGCAGCTCACCGGGCCTGCCGGTGAGCCGGACCTCGGTGGCGTTGGCGAGCCGCACGGCGTTGCTGACCAGTTCGTCCAGCACGCTGCCGAGCCCGCCGGGTGGTTCCTGCATGGTGAGGCCGGCCGGTACCTCGATCTTCAGCGCGATGCCGGACTTCGTCGCGAGCGCCTGCCAGGCCGGCCGATGGGTCGCGAGCAGCTGGTCGATCTCGACGGGCTCGGTCTTGCGGGCGCTGTCGAGGCGGGTCGCGGCGAGCAGCGTGTCGAGCACGCGGCCCATCTCCTCGGCCTCCTCGACGGCGATCTCGTGCGCCTCCCGGCCGTGCTCGCCCTGCACGTGCGGCTCGAGGTTGTCGACGGCGAGCCGGAGGCTGGCCAACGGGTTGCGCAGCTGGTGCGACGCGTCGGCGACGAACGCCCGTTGCCTGTTCAAAGCCCTGCCGACGACGTCGACCATGGTGTTGAAGCTCTTCGCGAGCCGGCGGAGCTCCGGCGGCCCGCCCACCTCGTCCGCGCGCACGTCGAGGTTGCCCGCCGCCACCGCGGCGGTGGCCTCGTCGAGCCTGCCGACCGGCCGCAGCACCCAGCGCGACATCGGCCACGCGGCGGCGACCACGGCGAGCATCGGCGCGAGACCGGCCAGCGCCATGAGCCCCCACTGCCGCAGCACCTCGGTCCGCAGACCGCGCGTCTGCGAGATGGTGACGACCGCGGCGACGACCTCGCTGTCCCGCCCGACCGGTTCGACGACGACCATCGGCCCGGTGCGCCACGGCCAGCCCGTGTAGTCGGGTTCGGGCCTTATCCCGCCGTTCAGGGCGGTGTTCAGCGCCTTCGTGACCGCGGGGTCGTTCGTGGGGTTGAACCCGAGCCGGGAGGCCAGCAGGATCCGCTTGTCCGCGCTGACCAGGGCGACCGGCACGTCGTAGAGGGCGTCGTAGCGCTGGATCTCCTGGCTCAGCGCCTCCAGCCGGTCCGACTGCAGCGCGCTCTCACCGAGCGAGGCGAACCTGCTCGCGTCACCGAGGCGGTCGAGATAGGTGGTCTGCGTCTCGCGCTGCACCACCGCGGACGCCAACGGGATGCCGAGCGCCGCGACCAGGGCGACGAGCAGCGGAACGGTGATGACGAGCAGTCGGCGGAGCATCGGTTGAGATTGTTCCGCACGTGCCTGTGGATGTCTCTTGGAGACTCGTCACGTGGCGAGTCGGTACCCCACGCCGCGGACCGTCTCGATCTTGACGTGCCCGCCGAGCTTCCCGCGCAACGCCGCGATGTGGGTGTCCAGCGTCCGCGACGGCGCCTCCCAGTGCGCCTGCCACACCTGGTCCACGATGAAGTCGCGGCTGACCACCTCGCCCTTGCGGGTCGCGAGGAGGGCGAGCAGGTCGAACTCCTTGCGGGTCAGCGACAGCGGCTCCCCGTCCAGCGTGACCTCGCGCGTCGACGTGGAGAGCTGCAACGCGCCGACCTGGACCAGGACCTCGCTCTCCGGCCCGGCGCGGTGCATGCGCGTCCTGCGCAGCACCGCCTCGATCCGGGCGAGCAGCTCCGACGTCCCGAACGGCTTCACCACGTAGTCGTCGGCGCCGGCCCGCAGGCCGAGCACGCGTTCACGTTCCTCACCGCGCGCCGTCACCGTGATGACGGCGGTGCCCGGACGGTGCCGCAACTCGCGCAGCACGTCGAGACCGTCGCCATCGGGCAGGCCGAGGTCGAGCAGCACCACGTCGGCGGGAGCGGCACGCAGCGCGTCGGCGGCCGTGGCCACCCGATGCACCTCGTAGCCGGCGTGCCGCAGCGCGGTCAGCAGGCCTCTGGCCACCCGGTCGTCATCCTCGACGACGAGCACGCGCACAGATCACTCCGGTTTGACGGACTCCGGGGAGCTCTTCTTGTCCTTCGCGTCGTCTGCTTCGTCGACGACGACGTCGGTCTCAGGCTCGGGTTCGGTCGCGACGACGGGTTCGCCATCGGCGGGCTGGCCCTCTGCTGGCTGATCCTCTGCGGGCATGGCCGTGCCCCGCAGTGCCGCGACGTCCTCACGTTCACCGCGCGACCTGGCGATGATGAAGTAGGCGACCGCGCCCAGGAACACCAGCGCCGACACGAACACGTTCACGCGCGTGCCGAGGATCAGCGTCGCCTCGTCGGTGCGCATCAACTCGATCCAGAACCGCCCGGCCGTGTAACCGGCGACGTACAACGCGAACGTCCGCCCGTGACCCAGCCGGAACTTGCGGTCGGCCCACACGATCAGCAGCGCGACACCGAGGTTCCACAACAGCTCGTAGAGGAACGTCGGGTGCACGACCTGGATCGGCGTGTGATCGATCGCCACCCCGGCCAGCGCGTCCTCACGGCCCTCCGGCGTGACGCGCCGGTAGATCTCCAGACCCCACGGCAACGTCGTGTCGCCGCCGTAGAGCTCCTGGTTGAAGTAGTTGCCGAGCCGTCCGATGGCCTGCGCCACCACGATGCCGGGCGCCAGCGCGTCCGCCATCGCCGGCAACGGAATGCCCTTGCGCCGGCACCCGATCCAGGCGCCGACCCCGCCGAGCGCGATCGCACCCCAGATCCCGAGGCCGCCGTTCCAGATCTCCAGCGCCGCGAGCGGGTTCTTGCCCGGCCCGAAGTACTTTTGGTTGTCCGTGATGACGTGGTAGAGCCGCCCGCCGACGAGGCCGAACGGCACCGCCCACACGGCGATGTCCGTCACCTCGCCCTTGATGCCGCCGCGTTCGACCCAACGGCGCTCACCCCACCAAATGGCGACGATGATGCCGGCGATGATGCACAACGCGTAGGCCCTGATGGGGAGCGGACCGAGGTACCAAACACCACGGTCTGGGCTCGGGATCGTGGCCAGGACGGCGTTCAACCCGTTCAACACGTCGCCCACCGTACCGGTGGCCCTGTGTGCGTCTCGTTCGGACGCTCGATCGTTACCGGCCCGAACCCTGCCGGTGCCGTGGGCTGGGGTTTGAGGGGCGTTGAAGATCGGCCGGCAATGGACCACGCCGGCGGCCCAACCGCGCGGGAAACACCCAGACCTTCTCTGCTGGGCGCGTCGATCCGGGCCCCGCCGCCTTCTTAGGGGGTTCGTGATCGCTGAGCCGAGATACTCGGACGCGGTCTGAGGCGGACTCGCGAAAGGTCGGACATGACGGTCCTGGTGGTCGGCGGCGGTATCGGTGGCCTGGCGGCGGCGCTCGGGCTCGCGCGGGCCGGGCATCGTGTGACGGTTCTCGAGGCTGCCACGGTGTTCGAGGAGATCGGGGCCGGCATTCAGGTGGGGCCCAACGGGTTTCGCATGCTCGATTCGCTGGGTGTAGGGGCTGTGGTGCGGGCGCGGGCCGTGCACGTGGACGAGTTGCGGTTGCGGTGCGGGGTTTCCGGGCGGCTGATCGCCGGGTTGCCGGTCGACGCCGGGTTTCAGGAGCGCTTCGGCACGTATGCGGTGGTGCATCGCAACGACGTGCTGACACCGTTGCTCGACGCCTGCCAGAACCACGAGTTGATCGAACTGCGGGTCAACAGCGGTGCGGAGGCGTACACACAGGACGCCGACGGGGTCACGGTGGTGACGCGGGCCGGCGATCTGGTGCACGGCGAGGCACTTGTGGGCGCGGACGGGTTGCGGTCGGCGGTACGGCGGCAGCTCGTCGGTGACGGGGAGCCGCCGGTGTCGGGGCACACGACGTTTCGGGCGGTCATTCCCGCTCAGGACGTACCGCGCTCGTTGAAGGAGAACGTCGTCACGCTCTGGGCCGGGCCGCGCTACCACGTGGTTTGGTACGTGATCGCCGGTGGGCGGTACGTGAACCTGGTGGCAACGGCGGACAACGGCGCCAAGGAGCCCATGACCGGCAAGCCCGTGGAGCACGCCGAGGTCATGCGGCACTTCATGCCGTTGTGCGACGACGCCACGCGGATCATGGAGCTGGCCGACGAGTGGCGTGCGTGGGTGTTGTGCGACCGTGCGCCGATCACGACCTGGCAGGACTCGCGGGTCGTGTTGCTCGGGGACGCCGCCCATCCCGTGCTGCAGTACGCCGCGCAGGGCGCCTGTCAGGCGTTGGAGGACGCCGTGTGCCTCTCCTCCGTGTTCGACCCCCGTGACGTGGCCGGCTCTTTTGCGCGGTACGTGTCGCTCCGCTCGGAGCGCACCGCGCGCGTCCACCACGCTTCACGGTCGATGGGTCGGGAGGTCTACCACCCAGCCGGTGACGCCGCTGCGGCCCGTGACGCGATGTTCGCCTCGTGGACCGTCGCTGACCTGCACGAACGGCTGGAGTGGCTCTACGGCTAGGAGGGCAGTTCGATCGTGACCGGGAACGGCCGCTCAAGGGTCAGCACCCCGTTGTCGCTGCACGCGATCTCGACGTATTTCCCCTGTTCTCCAAGCTCGAACAACTTCGCCTTGGGAACGTCCTGGCCTGGATCGATGATCAGGTAGTAGGAAACACCGGCTTCCGCGTACATCTGACGCTTGAGCACCAGATCGTTCACCTTGGTGCTCCGGGAGATCACCTCGCCGATGAGGAGCACGTCCGCCGCCGGCACGGTCAAGCCTTTCGCGCCGCGCTTCTTCAGCACCGTGAAGTCCGGGATGAACAACCGATCGCCTTCGAACTGAACGTTCAGCTCGATCGTGGTCTCGAACTGCTTCGGACACGCTGAACGCAACGAGTACGACGCTTCGAACACCAGTCGCTGATGCACGGCGGTCCCCAGCGGGCTCACGTACAGCATCCCGTCAACGAGTTCGATGCGCTGACTGTTGTCCTCAGGGAGAGCGAGGACGTCTTCGAGCGTCCAGGGCCCTTCGTGAGTGGGCAGCAGGAAATCGGGTCGAGCTTCGGCTGGCGCCGCCACTGGGCATCACCTCCGTTGACCGCCTGCGCACCACCAGTGTGGCACGCCAGGCGGATGGCCGGCTTGTGCATAGCGCCACGATCCCAGGTCAGACCGACAGTCAAACGGGGTTTTGGCCCCAACCGACCCAGATTCACTCGATCAGGTGTTCGAATTCATGTCATGCTCTTGGAGTAACTCCACGCCCCTGAAAGAGCAGCAAAAAGCCGCCCGACCCGCAGGGCCGAGCGGCTTCGACAAGAACCGGGAAACTCAAACCGTCGCAGCGGCCGATCGCACGCCCTTGGCCAGGTCGGCGGCCAACGCACGCACCGCACCATCGCCCTCAGCCACGGCCGACACGAAAGCAGAACCGACGATCACGCCGTCCGCGAACCCCGCGATCTCCGCGGCTTGCGCGCCGGACCGCACGCCCAGCCCGACACCGACCGGAATGGAGGTGTGTTCACGCACCCGCGCAACGAGTTCAGGAGCAGCGGACGACACCACGTCACGGGCACCGGTGACGCCCATGACCGCGGTGGCGTAGAGGAAGCCGGAGGAGGCACGTGCGGTCATCGCGATGCGCTCCTCGGTCGACGACGGCGCCACCAGGAAGATCCGGTCCAGCCCGTGCGCCGCGGAGGCCGCCATCCAGTCGTCGGCCTCGTCCGGCACGAGGTCGGGCGTGATCATCCCGAGGCCACCCGCGGCCGCGAGGTCGCGTGCGAACGCGTCCACGCCGTACTTCAGCACGGGGTTCCAGTAGGACATCACGACCGCACGCCCACCGGCGTCAGCCACGGCAGCCACCACGTCGAACAGGTCGCGAACGCGGAAACCGGCGCTCAGGGCCTGCTCGGCGGCGGCCTGGATGGTCGGGCCGTCGATCACCGGGTCTGAGAACGGCAGACCGACCTCGACCAGGTCACACCCGGCGTCGATCATCGAACGGAGGTAGTCCTTGGAGCCCTCGACCGTCGGGAAGCCCGCCGGGAGGTAGCCGACCAGCGCGGCCCGCGACTCGGCCTTCGCCGCCGAAAAAACGTCAGACAACGACATCAGGCCTGTCCCCCGTCACCGAGGCCGAAGTACGCAACGGCCGTGTCCATGTCCTTGTCCCCACGCCCGGACAGGTTCACGACCAGCAGGCCGTCCGGTCCGAGCGACGGCCCGAGCTTCAGCGCGCCCGCGAGGGCGTGCGAGGACTCGATCGCCGGAATGATGCCCTCGGTCCGCGACAGCAGGGCGAACGCCTCCATCGCCTCGGCGTCGGTCACCGGGAAGTACTCGGCCCGGCCGATGTCCTTGAGGTGCGAGTGCTCAGGGCCAACGCCGGGGTAGTCGAGACCGGCGGAGATCGAGTGCGCCTCGGTGATCTGGCCGTCCTCGTCCTGCATCACGTACGACATCGCGCCGTGCAGGGAGCCGGGCGTGCCGGCGGTCAGCGTCGCGCCGTGGCTGCCGCTGTCCAGGCCGGAGCCACCGGGCTCGACACCGACCAGGCGGACGTCGAGATCGTCGATGAAGCCGTGGAAGATGCCGATCGCGTTCGAACCGCCACCGACACAGGCGACGACGGCGTCGGGCAGCCGACCGGCCTTCTCGAGGATCTGCTCACGCGCCTCGATGCCGATGACGCGGTGGAAGTCGCGCACCAGCAGCGGGAACGGGTGCGGGCCCGCGGCCGTGCCGAGCAGGTAGTGCGTCTCGTCGACGTTGGCGACCCAGTCGCGCAACGCCTCGTTGATCGCGTCCTTCAGCGTCCGCGAGCCGGACTTCACCGGGATGACCTCGGCGCCCAGCAAACGCATGCGGGCGACGTTCAACGACTGCCGCTCGGTGTCGACCTCGCCCATGTAGACGACGCAGTCGAGGCCGAGCAGCGCGCACGCCGTCGCGGTCGCGACGCCGTGCTGGCCCGCACCCGTCTCGGCGATCACGCGCTTCTTGCCCATGCGCTTGGTCAGCAGCGCCTGACCGAGCACGTTGTTGATCTTGTGCGAACCCGTGTGGTTCAGGTCCTCGCGCTTGAGGAACACCCGCGTGCCGGCGTGCTCCGCGAACTTCGGCGCCTCCGTCAGCAGCGACGGACGGCCCGCGAAGTCCCTCAGCAGGCGCTGGAACTCGTTCACGAACTCCGGGTCGATGCGCGCCTTGTCGTACTCGGCAGCCAGCTCGTCCACCGCCGCGATCAGGGCCTCCGGCACGAACCGGCCACCCCACGGGCCGAAGTGGCCCCGGTCGTCGGGATCATGCGGCGTGGGCGTGAACTGGCCCATCTGGTAGCTCCTCTAGCGCTGTTATCGGCTGGGCCGCGGGCATGCGGGGTGCGAACCGGCGGTCACGAGCTTGTTGACGGCGGCCTTGGGGTCGCCGCTGGTCACCAGGCTTTCGCCGACGAGCACCGCGTCGGCGCCCGCACCGGCGTACGACATCAGGTCGCCGGGCCCGGTCACGCCCGACTCGGCGATCTTGATCGTCTCGAAGGGTAGTCCCGGAGCGATCCTGCCGAAAACGTCTTTATCGACCTCCAGCGTGTGGAGGTTGCGCGCGTTCACCCCGATGACCGACGAACCCGCCTCGAGCGCACGGTCGGCCTCCTCGGCCGTGTGCACCTCGACGAGCGCCGTCATGCCGAGCGACTCGACCCGGTCGAGCAGCGACACCAGCGCGTTCTGCTCCAGCGCGGCCACGATCAGCAGCACCAGGTCCGCGCCGTGCATCCGCGCCTCGTGCACCTGGTACGGCGCGACGATGAAGTCCTTGCGCAGCAGGGGGATCTTCACCGCCCGGCGCACGGCGTCGAAGTCCGCGAGCGACCCGCCGAAGCGGCGTTGCTCGGTCAGCACACTGATCACCGACGCGCCGCCCGCCTCGTACGCGGACGCGAGCTCGGCAGGCTCCGGGATCTCCGCCAGCGCGCCCTTGGAGGGGCTGCGGCGCTTGACCTCGGCGATGACACCCACGTTCGGCCCGCGCAGCACTGACATCACGTCGAGCGGCGGAGTTGCCTTGGTCGCGCGCTCCTTGACGACGTCGAAGGACAACTGAGCCTCGCGAGCGGCGAGATCCTCACGCACACCTTCGAGGATCGACTCGAGAACCGTCACAGTGTTGCTCCCCTTCCCGCTACGGGGATGCTAACCCCGGCGGAGTAATGCCCCAGCCACCGGGGGTTCGGTGTCCACGCAGCTAGCCGTGGCTGTACACGTGTCACATGCGTGAATGCGGACGAATGATCTTCACTCGTTCGAGACCGGCCCGCCGGCCTTCGTATCGTCGGTCGGATCATCTCCACGCTCCAGTGCGCGCCACATGTCCGTCTCGGGGTCGTGCGGACGGGCCTTCTGCCCACCCACCCCGATCTTCGGCATCCGGGGCCCGAGCGCTACTTGAAGCGCACCGGAGGCGACCACGAGGACACCTCCGGCGATCGCCAGCCAGTGCCCGGAGAACGCGGCGGCGATGCCCACGACCACGAGCAACGCGCCGAGGATCCGGCGCGCCGTCCCGCTCAGCGCGACGACCGCCGCGACGGACGCGAGGCTCAGCAGCGCGATCGGCACCGAGCCCGCGCCCCAGAAGGCACCCGCCGCGCCCACGAGCAGGAGCGCGGCGATCCACAGTGGACGGCTAGCTTTCAACAGCCGGCGCCATCGTCTGCGCGGTGGCGATCGCGGCCAGCACCGCGCCCGCCTTGTTCAGGCACTCGTTGTCCTCGGCCAGCGGGTCGGAGTCCGCCACGATGCCGCCGCCCGCCTGCACGTAGGCGGTCCCCTCGCGCACCAGGGCGGTCCGGATGGCGATGGCGGTGTCCGCGTCCCCGGCGAAGTCGAAATAGCCCACAACGCCGCCGTAGAGGCCACGACGGGTGGGTTCCAGCTCCTCGATGAGCTCCATCGCGCGCGGCTTGGGCGCACCGGACAACGTGCCGGCCGGGAAGCAGGCCGCGACCGCGTCGTAGGCCGTCTTGCCCTCGGCGAGCTCACCGGTCACGGTCGACACGATGTGCATGACGTGGCTGTACCGCTCGACCTTGAAGAAGTCGACGACGTGCACGGAACCCGGCTTGCAGACGCGGCCCAGGTCGTTGCGGCCGAGGTCGACGAGCATCAGGTGCTCGGCGCGTTCCTTGTGGTCGGCGAGGAGGTCCTTCTCGAGCAGGGCGTCCTCCTCCGGGTCCTCCGCGCGCCAGCGGGTGCCCGCGATGGGGTGGGTGGTCGCCTTGCCGTCCCGCACGGTCACGAGCGACTCGGGGCTGGAGCCCACGATGTCGAACCCCTCGAGGCGCAGCAGGTACATGTACGGGCTGGGGTTCGTCGCGCGCAGCACCCGGTAGATGTCGAGCGCGTCGGCGTCCGTGTCGATCTCGAACCGCTGCGACACCACCACCTGGAACGCCTCGCCCGCGCGGATGGCCTCCTTGGCCTTCTCTACGGCCGCGAAGTGCTCCGCCTGCGAGCGCCGGCGCCGGAACTCGGGCTTCGGCCGCGCGAACACGGCGGCGGTCGGCGGCGCGGGCGTGTGCAGCTGCGTCGTCATCTCGTCGAGGCGCCGCACCGCGTCGTCGTACGCGGCGTCGACGCGCTCTGGCGAGTCGTCCCAGTTGATCGCGTTCGCGATGAGCGTGACCGTGCCCTCGTGGTGGTCGAGCGCCGCGAGGTCGGTCGCGAGCAGCATGACCAGCTCGGGGATCTTCAGGTCGTCCTCGGCGATGACCGGCAGCCGCTCCAGCCGCCGCACCGCGTCGTAGCCGATGTAGCCGACCATCCCGCCGGTCAGCGGGGGCATGCCGGGCAACGGGTCCGTGCGCAGCACCTCGACGGTCTCGCGCAGGGCCTCCAGCGGGTCGCCGCCGTCCGGGAGGCCGACAGGCCGCGTGCCCGTCCAGTACGCCTCACCGCCGGTCGCCGTCAGCGCCGCCGAGGACTGCACGCCGATGAACGACCATCGCGACCACGAGCGCCCGTTCTCCGCCGATTCGAAGAGGAACGTGCCGGGCCGATCCGCGCCCAGCTTGCGGTACAGCCCGACCGGGGTCTCCGCGTCCGCCAGCAGCCTGCGCACCACCGGGATGACCCGGCGGTTCACCGCCAGCTCGCGGAACTCCTCACGCGTAGGACTCACGGACCCCAGACCAACGGAAGCCACAGCCCCGATGACGCTCACCATGCCGGTAATTGTTGCATAAATTCAACATCTGTTGAACTATGACCCGTGTGGAGCAAGTGAACCAGAAACGCCGAGGCCGCCGCGCCGCGGGAGAGGACACCAGGGCCGCCCTCCTCGCCGCGGCCCGCGAGGTGTTCGTGGAAAAGGGCTACGACGGCGCGACGGTCCGCGCGATCGCCGCCAGGGCAGGCGTCGACGCGGCCATGGTCAACCACTGGTTCGGCGGCAAGGAAGGCCTGTTCGCCCAGTCCGTGCTGCAGCTCCCGTTCGACCCGGCCGAGATCCTCAAACGCCTGATGGACGGCCCGGTCGAGCAGGCGGGCGAACGCATCATCCGCACCTTCATCACCGTCTGGGACGCGACCGGCGGCGGCACCTTCGCCGCCCTGATCCGCAGCGTCACCAGTCAGGAGGCGGTCGCGAACGCGCTGAGGTCGTTCCTCATCAACGCGATCTTCAGCAAGGTGCTCATGGAGATCGGCGCGGAGCAACGCGAGCTGCGGGCCACGTTGTGCGCGACCCAGATGGTCGGGCTCGGCATCGTCCGGTACGTCGTCCACTTCGAACCGCTGGCGTCGATCGACGTCGACACGCTGGTCAGGACCGTGGCGCCGAACCTGCAGCGCTACCTGACGGGCGACCTCGACTAGCCGTCACTCGCCGGCGAGCAGCACCGTTGCGTCGAAGCACGTGCGGTCGCCCGTGTGGCAGGCGGCGCCCACCTGGTCGACGATCAGCAGCAGCGTGTCGCCGTCGCAGTCGAGCCGCACCTCGTGCACGTACTGGGTGTGCCCGGAGGTCTCGCCCTTCACCCACAGCTGCTGGCGGCTGCGCGAGTAGTAGGTCGCGCGGCGGGTGGTGAGGGTGCGGTGCAGCGCCTCGTCGTCCATCCACGCCACCATCAGCACCTCACGGGTGTCGCGCTGCTGGGCGACCGCGCAGACCAGGCCGTCCGGGGTGCGCTTGAGCCGCGCGGAGATCGCGGGATCGAGCGGGCTGCTCAACGGGGTCCTCCCAGGTGTTCACGTGCGGGTCCGGTGTTGAGCAGGACCACGCCGTAGATGTGCACAGCGGACAGCACGCCGGACGCGACGCGGGCCCACGCCGGTCCGTCGGCCAGCACGATCACGAGATGCAGCAGGGCGACGAGGATGAACACCACCATCGCCGGGTAGTGCATGAACCTCAGCCGCAGCAACAACGACGCCGCGACGAGCAGTTCGAAGAGCGCGACGAACGACGGCAGCTTCAGCACGTCCGCGTCGCCGGTCGAGCGCCACAGGACCAGGCCGATCACGAAGAACACCAGCGCGCCGCCGAACGCGACCGCCGAGGCCACCCGCACCTCGACCGGCTTCAGTGCACCGGGATTCATCGCACTACGACGCCGGCCTGGCGGAGGCCGTCCTTGACCTCGCCGATGCGGAGCTGTCCGAAGTGGAAGACGCTGGCGGCCAGCACGGCGTCCGCGCCCGCGGTGACGGCCGGCGGGAAGTGGTCGACCGCGCCCGCGCCGCCGCTGGCGATCAGCGGAACGTCGACCTCGCGCCGGACCAGCTCGATCAGTTCGAGGTCGAACCCGGCCTTGGTGCCGTCGGCGTCCATGGAGTTCAGCAGGATCTCGCCGACGCCCAGCTCCTGGCCTCGCGCGGCCCACTCGACGGCGTCGATGCCGGTGCCGTTGCGCCCGCCGTGCGTGGTGACCTCGAAGCCGGTGCCGCCGGGCACGCGCCGCGCGTCCACCGACAGCACGATGCACTGCGCCCCGTACCGCTCCGAGCACTCCTTGAGCAGCTCCGGGCGCGCGATGGCCGCGGTGTTGAGGCTGACCTTGTCCGCACCCGCGCGGAGCAGCTTGTTGACGTCGTCGGGACTGCGCACGCCGCCACCGACCGTGAGCGGGATGAACACCTGCTCGGCGGTGCGGCGCACCACGTCGAACGTCGTCTCGCGGTCGCCACTGCTGGCCGTCACGTCGAGGAACGTCAGCTCGTCGGCACCCTCGGCGTCGTACACCCTGGCCAGCTCGACCGGGTCGCCCGCGTCGACGAGGTTGGTGAAGTTGACGCCCTTCACCACCCGGCCCCGGTCGACGTCGAGACAGGGGATGACACGGACCGCGACTGACATGCGCGAAAGCCTACAAGGCAGGCACGGGGACTACGCTGCGGCGCCATGATCACCGAGTTGGGCGAAGGCCAGTACCTGCTGCTGACGACCTTCCGCAAGGACGGCACCGCGGTCCCCACGCCGGTCTGGGTCGCTCCCGGCCCGTCCGACGGCGTGATCTACGCCTGGAGCGCCAAGGAGACCGGCAAGGTCAAGCGGATCAGACGCAGCGGGGACGTCGAGATCGGGCCGTGCGACCTCCGCGGCAACCCCCAGGGCGAGTCGATCAAGGCGCGCGCCCGGCTGCTGGACGACGACGCCAGCGACGACGTCCGCACGCGCATCGTGAAGAAGTACGGCTTCATGGGCTGGCTGACGATGACCGGCAGCAAGCTGCGCCGGGGCCGCACGGGCACGGTCGGCATCGAGATCACGCTGCCGAGCTGAACCTCTCAACGTTGAGTCAACATTGACGTCGCCAATCAATGTTGACTCAACGTTGATGCCACCGATCAACATGGACAGCGCGCACGTCAACGTGCACCGGATCTGTCAACGTTGAGCGTCAACCCGAGGTTGACCGAGTCCTCGGCGTCAACCTAGAGTTGACGCGTGATCCAGTTGACCGACCTCATCGTCACGGTCGCCCAGGAAGCCGACGACGCCCTCGTGCGCCTCGCGAAAGCCGTCGAGATGAGCAGTCAGCTGAGCGAGCTCGGCGACCACCTGATCGGCCACTTCGTCGACGAGGCACGCCGCGGCGGCGCGAGCTGGGCCGAGATCGGCGAGAGCCTCGGCGTCACCAAGCAGGCCGCGCAGAAGCGGTTCGTACCCAGGGAGTCACCGGACCTCGGCAAGCCCTCGATGGACCGCTACACCCAGCGCTCCCGCCGGGTCATCGCGCTGGCGAGGCACCACGCGCGGTTCAGCGACCGGATCGGCACCGAGCACCTGTTGCTGGGCCTGCTGGACGACTCGGGCGGGCTCGCGGCCAAGACCATCGCGAAGCTCGAGTCCGGCGACGGCAGCACTCGCATCGCCGTGCTGAACCGGCTGGAGAAAGTCCCCGTGCAGCGGCCCGAGAAGCAGCCGTACACGACGCACTGCAAGAAGGCGCTCGAACTGGCCGTCCGCGAGGCGCTCCGGATGGGCCACATGTTCATCGGCACCGAGCACATCCTGCTCGGCGTGCTGCTCGCCGAAGAAGGGACCGCGGCCGACGTGCTGCACACCACCGGTGTCACGCACGCGGCCGCGGCCGCTCACATCGAAGTCGTCGTCAACGGACCGCAGCAAGCGCTTCCGGGAGCGTGAACGCACCGGCGTACAGGGCCTTGCCGATGATCGTGCCCTCCACCCCGTCACGCGCCAGCTTCGACAGCGCCACCAGATCATCCACAGTGGACACGCCACCGGACGCGACGACCGGGGCGTCGGTGCGGGCGCAGACGTCGGCGAGCAGCTCCAGGTTCGGACCCGTCAGCGTGCCGTCCTTGGACACGTCCGTCACGACGTAGCGCGCGCAGCCGTCGCGGTCGAGCCGGTCGAGGACCTCCCAGAGGTCGCCGCCGTCCGACGTCCAGCCACGGCCCTTGACCCGGTGACCCTGCTCGGTGATGCGGACGTCCAGGCCCACTGCGATCTTCTCGCCGTACGCGGCGATGGCCTTCGCGCACCACTCCGGGTCTTCCAGCGCGGCCGTGCCGAGGTTGACGCGCGCACAGCCGGTGGCCAGCGCGGCCTCCAGCGACGCGTCGTCGCGGATGCCGCCGGACAGCTCCACCTTCACGTCCAGCTCGCCGATGACGGCGGCCAGCAGCTCGCGGTTGGAGCCGCGCCCGAACGCCGCGTCGAGGTCGACGAGATGGATCCACTCCGCTCCGTCGCGCTGCCACTGCAAAGCCGCGTCCAGCGGTTCGCCGTAGTTCGTCTCGGTACCGGCTTCGCCCTGCACGAGCCGGACGGCACGACCGTCGGCCACGTCAACAGCGGGGAGGAGTGTGAACGTCACCCGGCCAGCCTAGCGTCCCCCAGCACGAGGGCGGCCACGCGCTCCTGGGCGTCCGCGGTGCGCGCGAACTGCGCCGGAACGGGCGTGACCAGGAAACCGACGTATTGCGGGTACTGCTGCACCAACGCGAGGTACATGTACTGAGTGCTCGCGAGATCGGCGTCGGTCAGATCAGCGCACGGTGCCTGAGGGGAACCCTCTGGCATGAGGAAGAGCTCCTTGCCGGGAACGCGTTCCGCCAGCTTGGCCATCCTGGCTTCAAGCTGGTCGTAGCCGGCGCAGGGCTCCTGGAAGCCGACCCAGTCGACCTCTGACGGTGCCTGGAACGTGTCGTCGATCGCGGCGCCCGCCACGACGAGCATCACCTTCTTGCCGGGGAAGAGCTTCTTGACCAGGCTCGCGCCGGCGGCGGTCCGCACCACGAACCCGTCGACGCCACCGAGCTGCTGCCCGGCGGTCGCCTCCGGACGGTCGCCGAGGTCGATCAGGTTCAGGTTGCTGTGACCGCGCACGTCGGATTGGCGGGCACCGAGGTAGCCGTAGTAGCGCAGCGCCGAACCCGGCCGCTTGCGCAGGTCGTCGGAGTTGAGCGCCTCGATCCGCAGGTCGTCGACGAGGCTCGCGCTCGTGGAGCTGCCGGAGCCGAGGTAGACCCACAGCCTGTCGGTCGGGACCGCGGTGCCGAGCGTGATGTTCCGGTGCTCGCCGTTGACGGTGAGGTCGAGCGTGGTGCCAGCGAGCTTCAGCGTCACCTCGAACGAGGCCCGTGGCCTGACGGACGAGGAGACCATCGGCCTGCCCGGCTGCGACACCTCGGTTCCCCCGTTGGGGCGCAACAGGAAACCGAGATCTATGTCCTGATTGGACGTGTGGCCGGTGCTGTTCGCCGAACGGCCGAGCACGATCGACGACCACCCGTCCGCCGCCGGGGTGAGCTTCGCCGAGATCGCCGAACCGGTGGAGGGCGCGTCGAGGCGCACCGCTGTCGTGCCGCCGCGCATCGACAGCGTTCCTGGCCGCCGCGGCTCGTTGACGTGCACGGATCCGCCCGCGACCTGGCTGTACGTGACAGCTCCGGTGCCCTGGCGGTGTTTGAGGTTGTCGTTGAGTCCCGACGTCTGTGGCGTGTGCACAGCGCCGTCGAAGTTGTCGTGGAACGGTGCCGGTGCGGCGTGCGCGCCCCCAGGCACGGCAACGAAGGCAGCAGCGAGCGCGGCTACCGTCAGCAGTCGTGTGATCACGACAAGGTAGTCAACCAGTTCCGCAGCAGCTGTGCGCCGGCATCACCGGACTTCTCCGGGTGGAACTGGGTCGCCCACAGCGGCCCGTTCTCGACGGCCGCGACGAACTCGTCGCCCGCGTGGTCCGCCCATGTCACCAACGGCGGTTTGATGTGCTCGGCCGGCTCCAGCTCCCACCTGCGCACGCCGTACGAGTGCACGAAGTAGAACCGGGTGTCCTTGTCCAAGCCCGCGAACAGCTTGGAGCCTTCGGGCGCACGCACGGTGTTCCAGCCCATGTGCGGCACGATCGGCGCCTCGAGCCGTTCGACGGTGCCGGGCCACTCGCCGCAGCCCTCGGTCAGCACGCCGTGCTCGATCCCGCGCTCGAACAGGATCTGCATGCCCACGCAGATGCCCAGCACCGGACGGCCACCGGCGAGGCGCTCGCCGATGATCCGGGCGCCGCGCACCGAGTTCAGGCCCTCCATGCACGCCGCGTACGCGCCGACGCCGGGCACGACCAGACCGTCCGCGTCGCGCGCGGCCCTGGCGTCCGACGTCACCTCGACATGGGCGCCGACCCGCTGAAGCGCGCGCTCGGCGGAGCGCAGGTTGCCGGAGCCATAGTCAAGTACGACGACACGTGCCACGCCGACCAGGCTAGTCGGTCGGGGCGGCACCCTGCGTCACCGGGATGACCGGCAGCACGGCGTTGATCGGCATCCTGCGCACGCGCCGGCGCCGCAGCATGACCATCAGTCCGGCCATCAGCGTCACCAGCAGACCGGCGATGAGGTAGTACACGACCATCGGGATGTGCAGCAGAACCGTCACCAACGCCGTCAGCACGATCAACGGGAAGACCAGCGCGAGCGGCCACAGCTGCGTACGCGGCGCTTCCAGCGTCTGCAGCACGAAGTCCGCCCTGCCCTGCTCGGTGAGCTCGGCGACCTGCGCGACCTCCTGCAGTCCCGCGGCGCGGAAGAACTCGGGGATCGCATCGGCGCCGTTCTCGAAGTCGCGGATGCGTTCGAGCGCGCCCTTGCGGCTGGCAGGCGGGTACAGCGCGGTGAGCTTGTCGATGGCGTCGAGCTGCCACTTCTCCTTCTCGCGCATGTTGATCAAGCCCGCGGTCGACCGGTCGAACAACTTCCCGACTCCACCGGACTGCTTCGCCGCGGCCGACAGCCTCAGCACCGCCTCGCGCGAGCCCCACATGCTGGCGCGGCCGATGGAGGTGGTGAAGAGGTAGAGCAGGGCCGCGTCGTCGTTCCACGCGGCCAGCGCGGCGCCACTCGCCAGCTTGCGCACCTGGTTCGTCATGTAGGCGGCCTCGTTGAGCTTGGTGGCCGGCGGAGGCAGCAGCACCGTGCCGGACTGCACCGGGACGAGCGCCGCGGGACCGATGTTGCCGCTGTGCATGGCCTTCTGCAGCTCGGCGGCGTTCAACGGGGTCCAGATCAGCATTCTCACGTGCAACATCATTCCTCCTCGGCCGCGCGGGCGGAGAAGGACATGCCAGAAGGAGTCCGGGTTGGAGCGGCCGCGCGACTCCGACTCGCGCGGCCGCACCGACCCTAAACGGCGCGAGAAGGCGCGCCGGTCCAGTCATCCCCCATGACTGCGAACATGTCTCTTCACCCCCTGAAGAAACTCCGCACAGCGCTCCCCAGCCCGACCACGTCGAGGTCGTGCGCGGCGTCGTGGTCCTCGGCCGTGCCGTAGTTGCGGAGCTCCGCGTGTCGTTTGACGCCTATACAACGCACACGGTGCGGAATCAGTTGCAGTGAATCGGAAACTAGATGGGATGAAGTTCCCTCGAGATACGGCTCCACCACCATGACGTCGGCGTGGTCCGTCTCCTGCACCGCCTTGCGCAGTCCGTCCGAGTCGAACGGTCGAATGGTGGCCGCGTACAGCACGGTGACATCGGCGTTCTCCGAGTCGACCGCCTTGAGCACGCGGTCGAGCATCGGTCCGACAGCGAGCACCACACCGCGTTTTCCGTGACGCAGCGCGGTGAAACCTTCACCCACCGGATACGCCTGTGTGTTCTCGTGCAGCGAAAGCCTGATGTAGACCCGGTTGTCGTCCTGCAACGCCTGCCGCAGCAGAGGCGTGACCTCGTCCGCGTGTCCGGGCACGTGAACGGTCCAGCCGGGCAGCGTGTCGAACAACGCGACGTCACCTGGCGACTGGTGCGTGCGCCCCCACGCTGGGTCGTCATAGGACGCGCCGATGCTCACGAACACCGCGCCCACGTCCTGATGACCGATGTCGAGCTTGATCTGCTCGTACGGCCGTTCGACGAGGAACGGCGCGTAGCTGTGCACGACCGGCCGCAACCCCGCCAACGCCAGACCGCCCGCCACGCCGACCATGGTCTGCTCGCGGATCCCGACGTCCACGACGCGTTCGTTCTCCTGCGGGAACTCGTTGCTGGAGATCACCGCGGTCACGACGGCGATCCGCGGGTCCTGCGAGATCTCGTCGTTGACCGTCTTGACGAACGCCTGGCGCATCGTGGTCATCAGTAGCTCCTCTCGATCTTGGCGACCACCGCGTACGGGCGGTCGTGCGGCGCGGTCAGCGCGGTGAAGACGGCCTCGTGGTCACGGCCGTCGACCTCGGTGGTCTGCCAGCCCTCGACGGCGAACCGGCGCGCGATGCCACCGGGCCAGCCGTACATGGCGGACTGGTTGTCGATCACGATCGCGGTGAGGTTCGCGACGTTCAGCCGAGCCGCCACGGCGATCGCCTCGTGGTTGCTGCCCTCGTCCAGCTCACCGTCGCCGACCAGCACGAACGTCCGCCCGCGGCTCTTGTGCACGCGCTGCCCGATCGCGGTCCCCACCGCGATCGGCAGGCCGTGGCCGAGCGAGCCGCTGCTGATCTCGACGCCGGGGACGAGCGCCCGGTCTGGATGCTGGCCGAGCGGGCTGTCCCACGACGTCCAGTCGTCCAAAATGGACTCGTCGATGAACCCCTTCTCCGCCAGCACCGCGTAGTAGGCCATCGGCCCGTGCCCCTTGGACAGCAGGAACCGATCGCGATCGGGGTCGTCGACGGTGGCCGGCGTGACGTTGAGGATCTGGTCGTAGAGGACCCAGAGCACGTCGATCGTGGAAGCCGCCGCCCACTCGTGCTTCTCGTCCCCGGCCATCCTCGCGAAGAGCTCTGGTATCCGTTGCATGGCACCAACTGTTCAACCTCGACCAAGCTGGAGGTCAAGCGGTTACCATGATCCGGTGAGCAAGTTGCCGGAAATGCTGACCATCGGCCAGGTCGCCGAACGCAGCGGCGTCCCCCACACCGCGCTGCGCTTCTACGAGGACCGCGGCCTGATCGCCTCCGTCCGCACCGCGGGAAACCAGCGGCGCTACCACCGCACGGTGCTGCGCCGCCTGGCCTTCATCCGCACCGCCCAACGCGTGGGCCTCACCCTCGAGGACGTCCACGACGCCCTGGCCCAGCTGCCGGACAACCGCACGCCCACGAAATCCGACTGGGAACGCCTCTCCCGCTCGTGGAAGACCGAACTCGACGCCCGCATCGACGCGCTGTACCGGCTGCGCGACCGGCTGACCGGCTGCATCGGGTGCGGCTGCCTGTCGCTGCGCAGTTGCGCGCTGCAAAACATCGACGACGAGCAGGCCTCACACGGGCCGGGCGCCCCGCAGCTCAAGCCCGCCCTCGAAGGCGGCACCGTCTAGGAACTCCCGCACCGCGCGCAGGTACCCGTCCGGCTCGTCCACGTGCAGCATGTGGCCCGCGTCGTCGAGCACCACGGCAGTTGCTCGCGGAATCAGGTCGAGCGTGGGGTCGATCAAGCCGACCGGGAACGTCATGTCCTGCCGGCCGTGCAGCAGGAGCACCGGAACGTCGAGGTCGGCGATCCGGCGCGCGGCATCGGGAAGCCGCGGTGAGACCAGGCCACCTGCCTGGAGCCGGCGCACCCACTCCGCGCCGAACCTCACCTCTCCCAGCCGCTTCAGGTAGCCCGGCACCTGCGTGGCACGCCGGACGTTGGCCTCCACGGCCGCGAACGCGTCGGCCCGCACGCACTGCTCCGGCGTCAGGTCCTCGCGCTGCCACGGATCCTCCTGTGCCGCCAGGATCTCGTCTCGCTCCGCCCACCCCTCGAAAGCGTCCGGCGGCACCGGCAACACGCTGCTGCCCGACACGATCAGGCTGCGCACACGTTCCGGATGAGTGATCGCGAACCGCTGCGCGACCATGCCGCCGTAGGAGTGGCCGAGGACGTCCGCCCGCTCGACCTCGAACGCGTCCAGCACCCAAACCAGGTCTTCCACCACGCCGTCCGGGTGGTACTCCGGCGCTCGCCCTGACCGGCCACACCCGCGCAGGTCCGGCATCAGGAGCCGGCAGTCCAACCGGTCGAGCGGATCGCGGAGATAACTGTGGTCCCAGTCGGGGCCGCCGTGGATCGCGAGCAGCGTCCCGTCCCCGGCGCCCTCCTGCCAGGCCACGAAGATCTCGGTCTCGCCAGGAACCCGCCGCTCACGCCACATCCGGCCCATGAAACCGCAAAACCGGTGGACGCGCTGTGGTTTCCTGGGTGCGAAATGGAAGAACAACGAATGATCCGCCTCTCGAAGCGGATGTCCAAAGCGCTCCGGCACCAGCCCGAGCGCGTCGGCCTCACCCTCGACCCCGCTGGCTGGGTGCCGGTGGCCGACCTGCTGAACGCGCTCGGCATCTCCGCGGCCGACATGCGCGAAGTCGTGGAGCAGAACGACAAGAAGCGCTTCACGATCGACGGCGACCGCATCCGCGCGAACCAGGGGCACAGCGTCGAGGTAGAACTGGGGCTGCCGACCGCGATCCCGCCGGACCAGCTGTTCCACGGCACCGTCGCGCAGTACCTCGACGACATCATGCGCGATGGCCTGCGCCCCATGTCACGCCACGACGTGCACCTCTCGCCCGACCGCGAGACCGCCCGCCGCGTCGGGGCCCGGCGCGGACGGCCGTTGATCCTCACCGTGGACGCCAAGGCGATGCACGCGGACGGGCACGAGTTCCGGCTCAGCGCCAACGGGGTGTGGCTCGCGCAGCACGTCCCGGCCCGCTACCTGGGCACCGCGTGAAGAAGATCGTCGAAGCCGGCTACGACGCCATGGCGGAACGCTACGCAGCGTGGTCCGGGCAGATTGCCGACGACCCGCGTGCCCATTACCTGAGGGAGCTCGACCGAAGGCTCGACGACGGGGCCAAGGTTCTCGAGCTCGGCTGTGGTGCTGGCGCCCCGAGCACGCGGAAGCTCGCCGAACGCCACGACGTGCTCGGGATCGACCTGTCGCAGCGGCAGATCGAGCTCGCCCGCGCCAACGTGCCCGGCGCGCGGTTCGAGAAGGCCGACATGACCGTGCTGGACTTTCCGGACGCCGCGTTCGACGGCATCGCGGCGTTTTACTCAATCCTGCACGTGCCGCTGGACGAACAGCCCGCGCTCATCGCGAAGATCGCGCGGTGGCTCAGGCCCGGCGGGTTGTTCCTGGCCTCGCTCGGCACGGGCACGCCGGACGTCACGGAGAACTGGCTCGGCGTGGAGATGTTCTTCGGCAGCAACACTCCCGCCCAGAACCGCGAACTGGTCGCGCGGCACCTGGAGATCGTCGTCGACGACCTGGTGACCATGCACGAGCCGGACCCAGCGACGTTCCACTGGGTCCTCGCCCGCAAGACCTAGATGAGCCAGAGCACCGCGGCGCCGACTGCCACGGCGGTCAGCACCAGCAGGATGATCGCCAGGAACTTGGCGGTCTTCCAGGTGGCGTAGACGCCGCCGCCCAGGAAGCCCGCGAGTGCCAGCAGGCCGATCACGACTACTTCCTTGGGCATCAGAGGACGCCCTTGGTCGACGGGATGCCGCCGACGCGCGGGTCGGGCTCCACGGCCGCGCGCAGGGCGCGGGCGATTGCCTTGTACTCGGCTTCTGCGATGTGGTGCGGGTCGCGGCCGTACTCGACGCGCACGTGCAGGGCGATCTGGGCGTGGAAGGCCAGTGACTCGAAGACGTGCCGGTTCAGGACGAACGGGTAGTTGCCGCCGATCACGAACGAGTTGAACTGCTCCGGCTCGCCGCGGTGCACGGTGTACGGGCGGCCCGAGACGTCCACGGAGGCGTGCGCGAGGGTCTCGTCCATGGGGATCCAGCAGTCGCCGAAGCGGCGGATGCCCTTCTTGTCCCCCAACGCTTCGCGCAGTGCCTGGCCCAGCACGATCGCGATGTCCTCGACCGAGTGGTGGGCGTCGATGTGCGTGTCACCGGTGGCGCGGACGATCAGGTCGAAGCAACCGTGCACGCCGAACGCGGTGAGCATGTGGTCGTAGAACGGCACGCCGGTGCTGATCTCGACCTGACCGGTGCCGTCCAGGTCGATCTCCACGTAGACCGACGACTCCTTGGTGGTGCGCTCCACCTTGCCCACACGACTCACCGGCTGACCTCCTTGCTGGCCGCGAGGAAAGCGTCGTTCTCCTCGGGCGTTCCGATGGTCACCCGCAGGTGACCCGCGATTCCGACGTCCCGGATGAGCACGCCGTGGTCCAAATAGGACTTCCAGACCTCACGTGCGTTCTCGAACCAGCCGAACAGCACGAAGTTCGCGTCCGAGGGCACGACCTGGAAACCCATGGCCGTCAGCTCGGCAACCACTCGATCACGTTCCGCGGCGAGCAGCGCCACCGAACCCAGCGTCTCCTCGGCGTGCAGCAACGAGGCCCGCGCGGCCGCCTGCGTCAACGCCGACAGGTGGTACGGCAGGCGCACCAACTGCAGTGCGTCGACCACGGCCGGGGCGGCGGCGAGATAGCCGAGACGCCCGCCCGCGAAGGCGAAGGCTTTCGACATCGTGCGCGAGACGATCAGCCGCGACCCGTACTCGTCGAGCAGCTTGATCGCGCTCTCCTGCGGGGAGAACTCCGCGTACGCCTCGTCGACGACGATCATGCCCGTCGAGGACGCGATCAGCAGCCGCAGGTCGTCCAGCGGGATCGACTGCCCGGTCGGGTTGTTCGGCGACGTCACGAACACCACGTCCGGGCGCGTCTCCGAAATGATCGCCGCGGCCTTCTCCACGTCCAGCGAGAAGTCCGCGCGGCGAGGAGTCGGCGACCACTCGGTCCGCGTGCCGGCCGCGATGATGGGGTGCATCGAGTACGACGGTTCGAAGCCCAGGGCCACCCGCCCAGGGCCGCCGAACGCCTGCAGGATCTGCTGGAGGATCTCGTTGGACCCGTTGGCGGCCCAGACGTTCTCCGACGTCAGCGGCACCGAGGTCGCCGACGACAGATAAGCCGCCAGGTCCTCGCGCAACGCCACCGCGTCACGGTCCGGGTACCGGTGCAGCTCGCCCGCGATCTCCGCGACGGCGGCCACGACGTCCGCGGCCAGCGCGTCCGTCGGCGCGTACGGGTTCTCGTTGGTGTTCAAGCGATACGGGACGTCGAGCTGCGGCGCGCCATAGGGCGTGCGGCCGCGCAGGTCCTCACGCAGGGGCAGATCGGAAAGCTCCACCCGTGCGCCGACAACAGGCTTCATCGGGCGAACCTCGCTGTGACGGCCTGCCCGTGCGCGGGCAGGTCCTCCGCGTTGGCCAGCGCGACGACCTTGTCCGCCACCTCGCGCAGGGCTTCCTCGGAGTAGTCGATCACGTGGATGCCGCGCAGGAACGTCTGCACGGACAGCCCCGACGAGTGCCGCGCGCAGCCACCGGTGGGCAGCACGTGGTTCGAGCCGGCGCAGTAGTCGCCCAGGGACACCGGCGAGTGCGCGCCGACGAAGATCGCACCCGCGGACCGGATCCGTGCGGCCACCGCACGCGCGTCGGCGGTCTGGATCTCCAGGTGCTCGGCGGCGTACGCGTCGACGACCCGGACCCCCTCGTCCACAGAGGACACGAGCACGATGCCGGACTGCTTGCCGGCCAGCGCCGTGCGGATCCGCTCGACGTGCTTGGTCGCGGAGATCTGGCGCTCCAGCTCGGCGTCCACCGCGTCCGCCAGCTCCACGGACGTCGTCACCAGCACCGAGGCGGCGAGCGGGTCGTGCTCCGCCTGGGAGATCAGGTCGGCGGCCACGTGCACCGGGTCGGCCGTCGAGTCGGCCAGGATCGCGATCTCGGTCGGCCCCGCCTCGGCATCGATGCCGACCAGACCGCGCAGCAACCGCTTGGCCGCCGCCACGTAGATGTTGCCGGGACCGGTGATGATGTCGACCGGCGCCAACTCGGCACCGTCCGTGTCCACCCCGCCGTACGCCATCAGGGCCAGGGCCTGGGCGCCACCGGCGGTCCACACCTCGTCGACCCCGAGCAGTGCGGCGGCGGCGAGGATCGTCGGGTGCGGCAGGCCGCCGAACTCCGCCTGCGGCGGCGAGCCCACGACCAGCGACTCGACGCCGGCGATCTGCGCGGGCACGACGTTCATCACGACCGTCGACGGATACACGGCGAGGCCACCGGGCGCGTAGAGACCGACGCGCCCGACCGGCACCCACTTCTCGGTCACGGTGCCACCGGGCACGACCTGCGTGGTCGTGTCCGTGCGGCGCTGGTCGGCGTGCACGCGCCGGGTGCGTGCGATCACCTCTTCCAACGCCTCGCGGACGGCCGGGTCCAGCGAGGACAAAGCGGACGAAATCGCCGAAGCGGGCACACGGACAGAAGCAGGACGAACGCCGTCGAACTTCTCGGTGTACTCCAGCACGGCGTCGACACCGCGCTCGGCGACCGCCTCCACGATCGGACGCACCTGATGCAGCGCAGCGTCCACGTCCATCTCGGCGCGCGGCACGATGGCGCGCAACTGAGCGGGAGTCGTGGTGCGACCTCGCAGGTCGATGCGGCTGAGCATGACTTACAGGGTAGTTCCTGCGGAAATCTGTCAACGGTCAGCCCGCTATCGGCGCTACCTCACCCTGTGACAGCACGGCCACGCTCGGTCGAGCACCACTCCGTCGCAAACCCCTGCTGATGATGGAGGAAAGATGTTCAGCAAGAGCCGCGGCAAGATCGCCGCAGTGCTCGCCATCTGTCTGCCCGTGCTGGTCGCGGGCATGGCGGCACCCAGCAACGCCGACTCCGGCCGCTATCTGCTGGAAGTCACCGCGAACACGTCCGCCGAACGCACCCAGATCGCACAGATCGGCGTCGACGTGCTCGGCGCGACCAAGCTCACCACGATCTCGGTCGTCGCGGACAAGTCCCAGTACAAGGCCCTGCAGGCGACCGGTCTGCCGATCACGTACGTGGGCGACTTCGAGCAGCAGCTCAAGAGCCTGGGCAAGGTCGACTTCAAGGACCCGGTACCCGGCCAGGTCGGCACGCAGGACTTCCCGTCCGGTTACGCCGGCTACCACAACTTCGCGGAGATGACCGCCGAGCTGCAGCAGACGGTCCGCGACCACCCGACCCTGGCGAGCCTGCGCAGCATCGGCAAGAGCTTCCAGAACCGGGACATCTGGGCGCTCAAGGTCAGCGACAACGTCGCGACCGACGAGAGCGAACCCGAGGTGATCTTCACCTGCAACCAGCACGCCCGTGAGCACCTGACGGTCGAGCAGTGCCTGCAGATCATCAAGCGCTACACCGACAACTACGCCACCCCTGCGATCAAGAACCTGGTGGACAGCCGCGAGGTCTGGTTCATCCCGATGGTCAACCCGGACGGCGTTGAGTACGACATCGCCACCGGCTCGTTCCGCGGCTGGCGCAAGAACCGCCAGGGCAACGGCACCGACCTGAACCGCAACTGGGGCTTCAAGTGGGGCTGCTGCGGCGGCTCCAGCGGCTCCACCACGTCGGACACCTACCGCGGCACGGCGGCGTTCTCCGCACCGGAGACCAACGTCGTCAAGAACTTCGTGAACTCCCGGGTGATCGGTGGCGTCCAGCAGATCAAGACGAACATCGACTTCCACTCGTTCTCGGAGCTCGTGCTGTGGCCGTTCGGCTACACCACCGCGAACACCGCACCGGGCCTGGACGCGACCGAGGAACGCGCGTTCCGCACGCTCGGCCAGCAGATGGCCGCCACCAACGGCTACACGCCGGAACAGGCGAGCGACCTGTACATCACCGACGGCAGCATCGACGACTGGATGTGGGGCCAGCACAAGATCTGGTCCTACACCTTCGAGATGTACCCGAGCAGCGGCGGCCTCAACGGCTTCTACCCGCGCGACACGGTCATCGCGGCGCAGACGTCGCGCAACGACCGCGCCGTCGACCTGTTCGTCAGCTACTCGGACTGCGTCAAGCGAGTCATCAACGTGAGCTGCTGACGATCCGCTCCAACGCCTGATCGATCTCCTCAGGAGTGACGAAGTAGTGCGGGGAGGCCCGCACTACTTCGTCCAGGCCCCGCCTCGTCATGTCGATCAGCGTCGACCCGGCCTGCGACACCGTGACCGCGACCTTCTCGGCCCACAGCCGGTCCTTGAGCTCCATCGCAGGCACCTGGTCGGACGTGAACGTGACGATGCCCGACTGACGTTCGCCGAGGTCTCGCACCGTGATGCCGGGAATGGCCCGCAGCCCTTCCCGCAAACGCTTGGCACGGTCCGCGACCTCGGCCTCGATCACGTCGAGGCCCTTGTCCAGGGCATAGCGCGCGGCAGCGATCATGCCGAGCCGGTCGGCGACGCCGCACTCCCACAGCTCGAACACCCGCGCGTCGTCGCGCAACCGGTACTCGTCCAGCCCGGTCCACACGCCGCTGTGCAGGTCCACCAGCCGTGGGTGGAGCCTTTCCCTCACTTCGTCGCGGACGACCAGCGCACCGGTGCCGCGCGGTCCGCGCAGCCACTTACGACCTGTACACGCCAACATGTCGTAGTCGAGGCCACGCAGATCGAGCTGCCCGGTGGACTGGCAGGCGTCGAGCAACACCAGCGCTCCGACCTCACGAGCCGCCGCTGTGATGTCGTTGACCGGGTTGACCAGGCCGCCGTTCGTCGGCACGTGCACGAGCGAGATCAGCTTGACTCTGTTGTCAAGGTTCAGGGCGTCGAGATCGACCTGCCCGTGAACGTCGGACGGGATGACCTCGACGACCGCCCCGGTCTCCGCCGCACGACGCAGAACCGGGATCGCATTGCCACCGTATTCGACCTCTGTGACAAGAATTCGGTCCCCGGCTTCCAGGGGTACGGCGTCGAACGCCGCCAACCATGATCGAGTCGCACTGTCCGTGAAAGCGACCTCGGTCGGGCGACACCCGAACAGGTCGGCGAGCACGCCGTAACCCGCCTCCAGGTCATCGCGGCGTTCGGCGGCGGCGCGATAGCCACCGATCTCGGTTTCCCGCCTGAGATGGCCGATCACCTCGTCCACGACACCAGGAGCTGGGATCGACGAACCGGCGCTGTCCAAGAAGATCAGATCGCTCACCAGCCCAACTGTGCCACCATCGAGTACATGGGGGATCGCTCGTTCGGGTACAGCGCTCAAGTCCGTCCGTTCTTGTGGGTTTTCCTCGTCCTCACACCTGCGGAGATCGTGCTGGTCGAATTGCTCGTGCCGTGGTTTTGGCTGCGCGCGGCGTTGTTGGCGTTCGGCGCACTTAGTGCCGCACTGCTCGCATGGCAGCTGTGGATGCTCTACAAGTTCAAACACGAGATCGACGACGAGCACCTGTGGCTGCGGTACGCGCGGGAGTTCGAGTACCGGATCCCGTTGGCGGCCATCGAAACCGTGACGCACGGCATGACCAGCCGGTCGACGAACAAGACGCGATCCGTTGTGGACGGAACGCTCGTGCTGGAGATCTCCAACTCCACCAACGTTCTCGTCAACCTCAACGAACCGCAGGAGATCGACCTGGGCAGGCGCGGCGTGCACGAGGTGACGAAGATCGAGTTCTGGACCGACCGCCCCGACGAGATGGTGCGCGCGCTGCGGAAATAGGCTCGTCCGCATGGTGGAGATCCCCTACGGCAAGCGCATGCGGCCGCGATACTGGCGGTTCCTGATCATCACGGTGATCGGTGTCGCGCTGGTGGCGTTCGCCCTGGACATCCCGTGGCTGCTCATCACGCTGATCGTGCTCGGTGTGCTGAACACGGTCGTGTGCGTGGGCGCGATCTACATCCTGCACAAGCAGCCGCACACGGTGTCCGGCGACGAGCTGCGGTTGCGGCAGCTGGGGTTCTTCGACTGGCGCATCCCGACCAGCGACCTCGGTGCCGCCCAGGTCGCCGAGCGCAGTCACAAGGGGCAGCGCAGCGTCGAGGTGATCGGCGACGCGCTCGTCATCCAGTCGCTGACCAAGACGAACGTGTCCGTGCCGTTCCGCGAGCCGCAGCTGGTCGACCTGGGCAAGACCGGCGTGCAGCGGGTGGCGCGGGTCGACTTCTGGGCGGACGACCCCGCGCAGGCCGTCCGCGACATCAACGCCAGGACGGCGTGACGGCCGATCGGGCTCCCGCTACTTGGGCTCCCACTTGTCGAGGTTCCACCACGGCCCCCAGGCCAGCGCGCCGTAGGAGTTCGGGTCGACCACGGCCTGGTAGCCGTTCCACGAGTCGCGCAGCACGTACGCGTGCTCGGGGAAGACCAGCGGCACCATCGACGGAGCCGCGATGAACGCCTGCTGGAAGAGCTTGTACGCCACGGCCCGTTGCGCCGGGTCGATGAGCTTGCGGCCGTTCTCCAGCGCCGCGTCGGCCGCCGGGCTGCCCTGTCCGCGCAGGTCGTAGAGCATCAGGTCCGGGTCGAACGGCGAGCCCTCGCCGTAGAGCAGCGCGTCCTGGGCCATCCGCGGGCGGATCGCCTCCCACGACAGGCCGGCGAGTTGCACGTCGACACCCACGGCCTTGGCGTCGGCCGCGAACGCCGTGGCGAGGTCGGCCCGCAGGTCGTCGCCGAGCGGGTACATCAGCGTGAACCGGGCCGGCACGCCCTCGCGGACCCGGATGCCGTCCGCGCCGGGAACCCAGCCCGCCGCGTCGAGCTGGCGGGCGGCCTCGGTCTTGTCGAAGCGGAACTTCGCGGTCGGGTCGAACTCCTCGGCCAACGCGTCCGGCACCGGCGTGTAGGCGATGGTGCCCTTGCCGTCCAGCAGGCTGTCGATCATGGCCTGGCGGTTCGCGGCGAAGTTCAGCGCGAGGCGGATCGCGGGGTTGCCGGTGACCGGGTTCGCCGCGGGCAGCCGCACGGCCCGGTAGTCGGCGCTGCGGTGGTACTGCACGAGCAGGCTGGACTTGCCCGCGAACTGGGTCGCGATCTTGGGCGGCAGCACCGTGCCGTCGAACTCGCCTGCCTGCATGCGGCTGGCGCGCTGGTTGTCGTCGGTGACGAACACGACGGTCAGCTTCTTGACCTTGGGCGCGCCGTCGAAGTAGCTGTCGTTGGCGTCCAGCAGCAGCCGGTCGCCCTTCTTCCACTCGGTGACCTTGTACGGGCCGGTGCCGACGGGCTGGCCGTTCGGGTTCGCCTGCTCGCTCGGGAGGACGCCGAGCACGAGCAGGTGCGGGAACGCCGCCTGCGTCTGCGTGAGGGTGAAGCGGACCGTCGACGGGTCGACCTGCTCGACGCTCTTGAGCGTGCTGAACCTGTCCTTGATCGGGTTCTGCAACGCCGCCGTGTAGGTGGCGACCACGTCCTCCGCGCCGAACGTGCTGCCGTCGGTGAACTTCACGTCACCGCGCAGCTTCACCGTCCAGCTCAGCCCGTCCGCTGCCGGTTCCGGCAGATCGGCGGCGAGCTGCGGCTTGAGCGACCCGTCCTGGCGGTGCTCGACGAGCCCGTCGTAGATCTTCGACACGCCCTGCGCGCCGTAGCCGAGCAGCGGGTTCAGCGTCGTGGGCTCGTCGCGGTCGGCCAGCACGATCGACGTGCCGTTCGTGCCACCGTCCGGGCGGGGTGTGGCGGTCTCGGTGCAGCCCGCGACGGCCAGCAACACAACTAGGAACAGTGGGGAACGCACGGTTCCGGACCCTACAGTGATCCCCATGCGCATCGCTGTGAGTCAGATCAGCTCGACGACGGACCCCCGGTCCAACCTGGAGCTCGTCCGCGACGCGGTGCGCAGGGCCGACGGCGCGCGAGTTGTCCTGCTGCCCGAGGCGACGATGTGCCGTTTCGGCGTGCCGCTCGGGCCGGTCGCCGAGCCGCTGGACGGGCCGTGGGCGTCTGCCGTGCACGAGATCGCCGCTTCACACGACGTCGTGGTCGTGGCGGGCATGTTCACGCCTTCCGGTGACCGCGTGACGAACACACTGCTGGTCACCGGGCCGGACATCCACGCCGGCTACGACAAGATCCACCTGTTCGACGCGTTCGGCTTCCAGGAGTCGCGCACGGTCGCGCCCGGCTCGGACGTGGTGACCTTCGAGGTCGACGGCGTCACGCTGGGCGTGGCCACCTGCTACGACATCCGCTTCCCCGAGTTGTTCCGCGCGCTGGCGGACAAGGGCGCGTCGGTGGTGCTGGTCGGGGCGTCGTGGGGTGCCGGGCCCGGCAAGAAGGAGCAGTGGGAGCTGCTGGTGCGGGCGCGCGCGTTGGACTGCACGTCGTTCGTCGTGGCGTGCGGCCAGGCGTATCCCGGTGACCTGGGCTCCACCGCGCCGACCGGGATCGGGTACTCGACCGTCGCCGATCCGCTCGGGAACGTGGTCGTGCAGCTTTCCGACCAGCCGGAGGTCTCGGTCGTCGACCTCGATCTCGCGGCGGTGGAACAAGCCCGCCAGGTCCTGCCCGTGCTGGCGAACCGACGGCTACGTTGACCTACATGCGCATCGTTTCGGCCGTGGTGGCCGCTTTGCTGTTGTTCTCCGGCGTGGCATCCGCGACGCCTTCGCGCGGGGTGACCGGCACGATCCTCGCCCAGTGGTCGGCCGGTGGCCGCGACTACACGCTGCGGGAGATCGTGATCGACCCCGGCGGCTCGACCGGGTGGCACAACCACGACGGCACGCTCTACGCGTTCGTGAAGAAGGGCGTGCTGACGCGGACTCTCGGCGACTGCACCACGACTTTCGTGCACCACCGCGGGGACGCGCTGGTCGAGGAGCCGAACCACGTGCACATCGGGCGCAACCTCGGCAGTTCGCCGATGGTGCTGGAGGTGCTGTACGTGAACCCTCCCGGCGCGCCGTTGTCCCGTGACGAACCGAATCCTGGCTGTTCCTTCGAATGAGCTTGACCTCCAGCTAGGTCGAGCTCACAGGATCAGGGGCATGACTCTTCCTGAGCTGCCCTCGTTCGCCCGCGACCGCAAGGAACTCGACGGCTTCAAGCTGTACCGCTCCGTCGGCCCGAAGAACGACAAGAAAGTCGGCTGCGTCGTGCTGGTCACGATCGACACCGACGACGAAGCCACCGCACGAGGGTGGGTCGACTCGGTGTTCGTCGCGATGGCGAGCGAGCCGAACCCGCACCCCGGCGGGGTCTCTGCCGCCTTCCACATCCGGGAGGACGGCAAACAGGTCGTCAACTACGCGGAGTGGGTCAGCGCCGAGGACCACGAGGACGCGGTGACGCGCACCTCGTTGCGTGGCGTCGGCTCCGACACGACGGATTGGGAGCGGGTGCGGAGCTTCCCCGGCGTCAGCCACGGAGGCTTCACCCGCTACCAGCCGCCGGCGGAAGTCCAGGCCGAGTGACAGGGTTTGGGGCCCGCTCTGGGGGTGCGGGCCCCAAGCCGTTACTTCAGGTCCAGACCGAGATCGAGCGACGGCGACGAGTGCGTCAGCCCGCCGACCGCGAGGTAGTCCACGCCCGTCTCGGCGTACGCGCGTGCCACGTCCAACGTGAGTCCGCCGGACGCCTCCAGTTTCACGTTCGCGGGCTTCCTGGCAACGGCCTGAGCGCACTGCTCGGGCGTGAAGTTGTCCAGCAGCACCAGTTCCGCGCCCTCGGCGATCGCCTCGTCGAACTGCTCCAGGCTGTCGACCTCGACCTCCATCAGCAGGTCCGGCGCGTGCGCACGGGCCGCCCGGATCGCGGCACCAACGGACCCCGCCGCGGCGACGTGGTTGTCCTTGATCAGGATCGCGTCGCCGAGGCCCATCCGGTGGTTCACGCCGCCACCGCACCTGACCGCGTACTTCTGCAGCAAACGCAGGCCCGGCAACGTCTTGCGCGAGTCGCGGACGAACGCACCGGTGCCCTCGATCGCGTCGACCCAGCGTGCGGTCTGCGTGGCGATGCCCGACAGGTGGCAGATCAGGTTCAACGCCGTGCGCTCGACCGTGAGCAGGCCACGGGTCGGGCCGACCAGCACCAGCGCGGGCTCGCCGGGCACCGCCTTGTCGCCGTCCTGCGCCTCCGAGAGCACCTCGACCTCGGGCAGGTAACGCTGGAAGGCAGTGCGCGCAACGGAAACACCGCACAGCACGCCGGACGAACGCGGGGTGATCTCGGCAGTCGCGGTCGACTTCTCCGGCACGGTCGCCAACGTCGTGGCGTCGAGGCCGTAACGCAGGTCCTCTTCGAGCGCGAGCTGGATCACCCGGTTCGCGTCGTCCCAATCGATGGTCACGCCACACCTTCCGCGAGAACGGGATCGGCCAGCACGGGCTGACCGGTCGGGGTGAGCCGGACGAGCTGACTGCGTTGCCACGCCTGGGAACGCTCGGTGAAGTCGGTGCGAACGTGGCAGCCGCGCGACTCGGTGCGTTCCTGGGCCGCGGCGATCAGGGCGCGGGCGGCCATGGTCAGCGCCGCGTCCTCGACCAGTTCGCGCGACTCCAGCTGCTTGTCGACAGTGGACACGTCCAGCACCGAACCGACGACGGCGAGACCCTCGGCGTCGCGGCCGATCGCGGCGTAGCGGGACATCACGCGCTGGAGCAGGTCGCGGTCGGCGACCGGTGCCGTGGGCAGCACCGGATCGACAGCGCGAGCCGGAGCGACCAGGCCGAGCGCCAGATCGGACGCCACGGCTTCGGCGGCACGGGTGCCGCAGACCAGGCCTTCGAGCAAGCTGTTGGACGCCAGGCGGTTCGCGCCGTGCAGGCCCGTGCGAGCGACCTCACCGACGGCGTACAGACCGGTGACGCCCGTGCGGCCGTCGACGGAGGACACCACGCCACCGCAGGCGAAGTGTGCCGCCGGGGCGACGGGAATCGGGTCCACGGCCGGGTCGACACCGACCGACACGCAGGCCGCGTAGACGGTCGGGAAGCGGGTGGCCATGTCGTGCAACGCGGTCGCGTCCAGGAAGACGTGGTCGTCGACACCGCCGGGCTCCAGCGCCATGTGCCGGGTGATCGCGGCGGCCACGACGTCGCGCGGGGCGAGGTCCTCGAGCGGGTGCACGCCTTTCATCACGCGGGCGCCGGTCGCGTCGACCAGCACGGCACCCTCGCCGCGCACGGCTTCCGTGACGAGCGGGCAACGGCCTCGCGCGCCCCTGCCCGTGTACAGCACGGTCGGGTGGAACTGGATGAACTCGACGTCCGCGGCCAACGCACCGGCGCGCAACGCCAGCGCCAGCCCGTCCCCCGTCGCGACGGACGGGTTCGACGTCGCCTGGTACATCTGGCCGATGCCACCGGTCGCGAGCAGCACGGCGGGAGCGGTCAGCACGCCGGGCACGCCGTTGCTGTCGAGCACCAGCAACCCGGCGACGGCACCGAGCGGGGTCTTCACCGCGTCGACCGCGACGTGGTTCTCCAGCAGGGGAACCCGTCCGTCCACAGTGGCCTTGAGCAGCGCGCGTTCGACTTCGGCGCCGGTCGCGTCACCGCCGGCGTGCACGACGCGGAACGCGCTGTGGCCGCCTTCGCGGGTCCGTTCCAGCAGTCCGTCCGGCCGGGCGTCGAACGTCGCGCCGCGCTCGCGCAGCTTCGCCACGGCCTGGGGTCCGTCGGTGATGATCGCCGTGACCGCCGTGTCGTCACAGAGGCCCGCGCCCGCCGTCAGCGTGTCCTCGATGTGCCGGTGAACCGAGTCGCCGGGGTCGTGCTGGTCCTCCATGACGACGGCGACGCCGCCCTGAGCCCAGCGCGTGTTGCCGTCGTCGCCCGCCGCCTTCGTGACGACCAGGACGCGAAGTCCCAGCTCACGGGCCCGGAGCGCGGCGGTCAGACCCGCCACGCCCGTGCCGACCACGATCAGGTCGGCCCGCGCCTCCCAGCGCGCGGCCATCACTCACCGCCGCCGGGCTGGCCGATCTCGATCATGCGCTGCACGGCGCCCTGGGCGCGCTTGGCGGTCTCCAGGTCCACGTGCACCTCGTCCAGGCCGTCGCGCACGCACCGCAGCAGCGCGGCCGGCGTGATCATCTTCATGTAGGTGCAGGACGCGCGGTCGTTGACGGCGCGGAAGTCGATCTCCGGGGCGGCCTTGCGCAGCTGGTGCAGCATGCCGATCTCGGTCGCGACGAGCACCTTGGTGGCTTTCGTGGAACGGGCCGCGGTGATCATGTCGCCGGTCGAGAGGATCTTGACCTTCTCCGCCGGGACGATGCCCTCTCCGCTCAGGTAGAGCGCTGACGTCGCGCAGCCGCACTCGGGGTGGATGAACAGGTCGGCGTCCGGGTTCGCGGCGGCGCGTTCGGCCAGCTCAGGGCCGTTGATGCCGGCGTGGACGTGACACTCGCCCGCCCAGATGTGCATGTTCTCGCGGCCCGTCTCGCGCTTCACGTGCGCGCCCAGGAACTGGTCCGGGAGGAACAGCACCTCGCGGTCGGCGGGGATCGAGCGGACCACGTCGACGGCGTTGGACGACGTGCAGCAGATGTCCGTCTCGGCCTTCACCTCGGCCGTGGTGTTCACGTAGGACACGACGACCGCGCCGGGGTGCTCGGCCTTCCACTCGCGCAGCTGCGCGCCGGTGATCGAGTCGGCGAGCGAGCAGCCCGCGCGCTCGTCCGGGATCAGCACGGTCTTCCGCGGCGCGAGGATCTTCGCGGTCTCGGCCATGAAGTGCACGCCGCAGAAGATGATGGTCTCCGCGTCGGACTGCGCGGCGATCCTGCTCAGGGCGAGGGAGTCGCCGGTGTGGTGGGCGATGTCCTGGATCTCGGGGAGCTGGTAGTTGTGCGCCAGGATGACGGCATCCCGCTCCTTCGCGAGGCGCAGCACCTCGTCCCGCCACTCGGCGTTCGGCTCGACTCCGCCGTACACACCTGACGCGGTTCGCTCCACAGTTGCGGTAGCGACCATCGCTGCCTCCTCGGTTCCAGGTTTTCGCCTATTGGACGAAAACGTGGCCGATAGTATCAGCCGAGTGGCGAGCGTGGGACACGAAGTTCTGGCAGCTGTGCTGCGGGTGAGAGGTGCGTCACTCCAGGTCATGCTGTGGGAGCGCGCACGGGAACCACATGCTCACCGCTGGTCTCTGCCGGGTGGCGGCCTGCGGGTGGACGAGGACGTGGAGACTTCAATCCGCCGTCAGCTCGCGGAAAAAGTCGATGTGCGACAACTGTCACACGTCGAGCAGCTGGCCGTCTTCAGCGCGCCCGACCGCGTGCCGGGCCCCCGCGTCGTGGCGACGGCGTTCCTCGGACTGGTCCCCTCGGACGTCGATCCGGAACGGCCCGCGGACACCGAGTGGCACTGCGTGGACACGCTCCCTCCGATGGCGTTCGACCACTCCTCGATCGTGCAACGAGCGCGGCACAGGCTGGGCTCGAAGCTGTCGTACACGAACCTCGGTTTCGCCCTGGCGCCGCCGGAGTTCACGATCTCCCTGCTGCGCGACCACTACTCCGCGGCGCTGGGCTACCGGGTGGCCGCGACGAACCTCCAGCGCGTGTTGTCCCGGCGGTTGTTGCTGGAACCGACGGGTGGCACCGCACCCACCGGCCCGTCCGGTGGCCGCCCCGCCGCGTTGTTCCGCTTCAGCGCCAAGGGAATCAAGGTGACCGATCCGTTCGCCGTGCTCAGGCCGCCCGGATCCGGCCGTCCGGCGGGCGGGAGTGGCAGCCCGTAACGTTGGGCGCGTGGCAGAGACGCTTCCGCTTTTCCCTTTGGGCACCGTGCTGCTGCCCGGGGCGTCTTTGCCGTTGCACATCTTCGAGCCCCGCTACCGCCAGCTCGTCGTCGACCTGATGACCGGCTCCCTGTTCGGCCGCACGTTCGGCGTCGTGTGCATCAAGGAGGGCTGGGAGGTGGGCGCCGACAACGTCGGTTCCCTCAGGGACATCGGCTGCTCCGCCGACCTCCTCGACGCCCGCCCGCTGCCGGAGGGCCGCTTCGACATCGTGACGCGCGGAGTGCGCCGCTTCCGCCTGCTGGACGTCGACACCACGACCGCGCCCTACCTGTTGGGGCACATCGAGTACATCGAGGACTCCCCGGTGCCCGAGGCCGCCCTGGAGGTCGTGCCGATCCTGGAACGCGGTGCGCGCGCGGCCCACGAGCGGTACTGCGGCGCGGCCTGGCACCGCGAGGACTGGTCCTCCCCCGCCGACGACGTCGCGCTGGGCGCGCTGTCGTACCTGCTCGCGGCCGACTGCCTGCTGCCGGTGGAGGATCGGCAACGGCTGCTGGAGGAACGGTCGCCGGCGCGGCGGTTGCGGCTGGTCCGGCGGATGCTGCACCGGGAGACCGGGATTCTCAGCGCGCTGAAGGCCGTGCCGGTGCCGTTGACCGAGTTCGGGCACGTGCCGAACCCGAACTAGCCCGCCAGGAAGAAGGCCTCGAGGGCGGGCGCGCGACCAGGTGGGGACTCCTGCTCGGGCTGACGTAGTCGGTCTCCTCGACGAGCACCTTCTCGGCGCGCCGGGTAACCGCAGGGCCGCCTGCAGCGCGATCACCCCACCTGAGCTGATGCCGAGCACGGTGAAGCCGGCCGCCAGCGCGTCGGCGAGGCCCTGGTAGTCGGTAGCGGACTCCATGGGGCCGGGGACGACGACAAGGCCCGGGCCGCTGCCGGTGGTGCGGTGGTCGATGGCGGTGCCGTCGGCTGAGGTGATCAATCGTGGTTCCCCCCTCTGTTCCTCACCACCCGAACGCCAGCACAGCGCGGGTTGTTGAGCCGCACGAGCCGGCGCCACCCAGCCCAAGCGCACCGGCCGATCGTCGGATCGTTGAATTGTGGCCTTGTGGGATTGTTGAACAATCCTTACTCTGAGGTCCACATCACAGTCGACCACTCCTCCACCACGCTGCGAGGTGTCCCATGAGCACGACCACGACCGAGGACACAGGCCGTTTCGCCTGGTTCCGCAGTCTCGGCCAGAAGGGCAGGCGCGCGTTCATCGGCGCGTTCGGCGGCTACGGGCTGGACTCGTACGACTACTGGGTATTGCCGCTGAGCCTGGTCGCGATCACCGGCTACTTCGGCCTCACCAAGGCAGAGGCCGGCCTGCTGGGCACTAGCACGCTGCTGATGAGCGCCATCGGCGGCGCGGTGGCCGGCGTCATGGCCGACCGGTTCGGCCGGTCGAAAACGCTGATCATCACGGTCGCCGCCTACGCGTTCTTCACCGTGCTGTGCGGTTTCGCGACGAACTACGAGACGCTGCTGATCTTCCGCGCCCTGCAGGGCCTGGGCTTCGGAGGTGAGTGGGCGGCCGGAGCGATCCTCGTGGCCGAGTACTGCAAGCCGAAGTACCGCGGTCGCACCGTGGCGTTCATCCAGAGCGCTTGGGCCGTGGGCTGGGGTCTCGCGGTCATCATCAACACCCTGGTCGCCTCGCTGGCCGACCCGGCGATCTCGTGGCGCATCATGTTCTGGACCGGCGCGCTTCCGGCGATCCTCATCTTCTACGTGCGCCGCAACGTCGACGACGCACCGGAAACCAAGGCGCAGCCCAAGGAACGCGGCACCTTCCCCAAGATCTTCAAGGGTCCGATCCTCAAGACCACGCTGTTCGCGGCACTGCTGGCCACCGGTGTCCAGGGCGGTTACTACACGCTCGCGACCTGGCTGCCGTCGTTCCTGCAGACCGGCCGCGGCCTCACCATCATCGGCACCGGCGGGTACCTCGCGTTCCTCATCACCGGTGCGTGGATCGGTTACATCAGCGGCGGCTATCTCACGGACTACCTGGGGCGCAAGAAGACCTTCACGGTGTTCGCGATCGCCAGCGCGTTGCTGATCGTCGCGTACACGCAGATTCCCAACGGCGCCAACACGTTGGTGATGTTCCTCGGCTTCCCGCTCGGGTTCTGCATGTCCGCGATCTTCAGCGGGTTCGGCAGCTACCTCAGCGAGCTCTACCCGACGCAGCTGCGCGGCACCGGGCAGGGCTTCACGTACAACTTCGGGCGCGCGTTCGGTGCGATCTTTCCGGGACTGGTCGGGTTCATGGCCGACCGGCTCGGCATCGGCGGTGCCATGCTGTTCGGGGCGGCGGCGTACGGGATCGCGGTCATCGCGTTGATCTGGCTGCCGGAGACGGTCAACAAGGAGCTCGAATGACGACGGCGGGCAAGGCACCGGGACAGGCGCAGGCCAACCTCATCGCCATCCCCAAGGACTGGGCGTACGACTTCCTGCTCTTCACGCACCGCAACCCCAAGCCGTGCCCGGTGCTCGACGTGCTGGACGCCGGCGAGACGGTCAGCGCGCTCAAGCGGGACGCGGACGTGCGCACCCACGCGCCGCAGTACCGGATCTGGGAGAACGGCGAACTCATCGCGGAACCCGAGAACGCCACCGAGTACTGGCGCGACGACCTGGTGACGTTCCTGATCGGCTGCAGCTTCACGTTCGAGACGGCACTGGAAAGCGCCGGAGTGCCGCTGCGGCACGTCGATCAGCAGAAGAACGTCTCCATGTTCGTCACAGACATCCAGTGCCGGCCGGCGGGCAGGCTGCACGGGCCGATGGTCGTGTCGATGCGGTGGATTCCGGAGTCCCTTGTGGACATCGCGCACAAGGTCACCGCGCTGATGCCCTCGGTGCACGGGGCTCCGGTCGGCGCGGGAGATCCGAAAATGCTCGGCATCGAGAACATCCACGAACCCGACTTCGGCGACGCGATCACGCCGGAACCCGGTGACGTGCCGGTGTTCTGGGCGTGCGGGGTGACTCCGCAGGCGGTGCTGATGAAGTCCAAACCGCCGTTCGCGATCACGCACGCGCCGGGTCAGATGTTCGTGACCGACATGCCGGATTTTGCTTACAGGGTCGGCTGACGCTCATCGATCTCTAGGAATGTCACAGTGGGCGGTGCCTCAGCCGAGGCGCCGCCCCAGGTCGTCCAGGCCGTTCCACGCCGTGCAGCAGCCGTAAGCCAGGGCAGCCGCGAGCGGCCACGCCAGAATTCCCCACCACGTCTCCAGCGAAGGCGCGACGAGCAGGGTGTCGTTCGGCTTGATCGACGACGGCATCGGGTACGCGCTCGCGGCCAGCGATCCGCCCAGCCACTGCGCGAACCACGCCGCCGCGAACGAGCCCGCCGTCATGCCGAGCATCACGACGGGCCCACGCCGCTGGCGCAGCAGCCACACCGAGATGCCGGTGATGGCGCCCGCGCCCAGACCGATCAGCACGAACACCATCAGCGCGTCGAGCCGGTGGTAGCTCTCCACCCCGATCGGGTAGAACTTGTTGTCCTGCGGCGAGACGATCTTGAGCTGGGCCGGGGCGAGCCACGACCACACGTACGCGGCCGGCAGCCCGGCCGCGAACGTCGTCAGCAGGACCACCAGGCCCGGCAGCAGATCCCGCTTGACCACGACCTTCGGCCGGGGCCGGATGTAGTGGTAGACGTACGGCGGCTCCGGTACGGGTTCGATGCGCACCGGCGCTGCTTTCTCGTCCATTCGCGAGAGGTTACTACCGAGCCGACGCGGTCTCTCCGTGGCGGCTGCAGCGCGCCGTCCAGCCGTCCGGGGTCACCTGGACGACCATCCGGCGGGCGCACTCCGAGCAGTACCGCGGCGGGTCGATCATCGACAGCCGCTGCCGGCAGAACGCGTGGTCGCCGCCTGATTCCTCTTTGCCGCAGAAAGAGCAGTACACAGCCGTGATCATGCCAGCATCCGTCACAGGGTCTGGCTCAGCGCCTTGATGGGCATCGACAGTTCCTCGAGCATGTCGAGGTCCTGCTGCGCCGGGCGGCCGAGGTTCGTCAGGTAGTTGCCGACGATGATCGCGTTGATGCCGCCGAGCATGCCCTGCTTCGCACCCAGGTCGCCGAACGTCAGCTCACGACCGCCGGCGAACCGCAGGATCGTGCGCGGCAGGGCCAGCCGGAACGCGCCGACCGTGCGCAGCGCCTCGGCACCCTCGACGACCGGGTAGTTCTCGTACGGCGTGCCGGGGTTCGGGATCAGGAAGTTCAGCGGAACCTCGTCCGGCTCCAGCTCGGCCAGCTGCACGGCGAACTCCGCGCGCTGCGCCAGCGTCTCCCCCATGCCGATGATGCCGCCGCAGCAGACCTCCATGCCGGCCGCGCGGATCATCCTCAGCGTGTCCCAGCGCTCCTCCCAGGAGTGCGTGGTGACGACGTTCGGGAAGTGCGAGCGAGCCGTCTCGAGGTTGTGGTTGTAGCGGTGCACGCCCATCGCCACGAGCTCGTCGACCTGCTCCTGCGTGAGCATGCCGAGCGAGCAGGCGATCTGGATGTCGTTGCCGTCCTCGCGGATGGCCTTGACGCCGTCGCGCACCTGCGAGAGCAGCCGCTTGTCCGGGCCGCGCACGGCCGCGACGATGCAGAACTCGGTCGCGCCGGTGTCGCGGGTCTGCCGTGCCGCGCGGACCAGGCCGGGGATGTCCAGCCACGCCGAACGCACTGGCGACGGGAACTGGCCCGACTGCGAGCAGAAGTGGCAGTCCTCGGGGCAGCCGCCGGTCTTGAGCGAGACGATGCCCTCGACCTCGACCTCGGGCCCGCACCAGCGCTCACGCACCTCGTGTGCCAGCGCCAGAAGCTCGGGGATCCGGTCCTCAGGCAGTTCGAGCACCTCGAGCACCTGGGCTTCGGACAGTCCGACTCCTCGTTCGAGCACCTGCTCACGAGCCTCGTCGAGCACGTCGATCTGTTCCGGAGCTGCGGTCACGGTCTCTCCTCCTCCTGTGGCCTGGCGAGCACTATGCCTCACTGAATCCTTCATCGTGGAGCGACGTAGGTCACTGGACCGCGAACTGAGCCGCGAACGTCTCCGGGTCGAACTCGCCGCCGAACCACGGTGAAAACGATCTCTTGGCAACGGCCAGGAAATCCACAGAACCGAGCTTTGTCACACCCTGCGGCAGCGCGCCGAGCAGCGGGCCACCCGCCGCCTCCGGCAGATCGGCCAGGTTCGTCAGGGAGGCGAGGTCCGGGTGCAACGGCCAGCTGCCGACCACCACACCGAGCGACTCGATGCCCCTGCGCTGCAGCGCCTCGGCCGTCAGAGCGGTCGTGTTCAACGTGCCCAGTCCGGCCTGCGCCACGACCAGCACGGGCGCGTTCACCGCCCAGGCGATGTCGGCCAGGGTGGAGCCGCTCTCGTCGAACCGCACCAGCAACCCGCCCGCGCCCTCGACCAGCACCAGGTCGTGGGCCGCGTCGAGCTCCGTCACGGCGGCGGCTACGTCGGCGGGGTGCACGGTGGCCATCCCCGCCCGTCTCGCCGCGGTGTCCGGGGCCAGCGGGTCGGGGTATCTGGCCAGCTCACGGGTGGTCACGTCACCCGCCAGCCGCGCCACCTCCGCCACATCGCCCGGCTCGCCGGGCAGGAGACCGGTCTGCGCGGGCTTGAGCACCGCGACCCGTCTGCCTTCTGCCCTGGCCAGCGCCGCAATACCTGCGGTGACCGCGGTCTTGCCGACCTCGGTCCCGGTTCCGGTGATCACCAGCACGCTCACAGGCACCTACCCTAGGACGTCACCTAACGTGAGGGCATGACTGAGCAACCGATCGTGATGTACGGCGCCGAATGGTGTGGTGACTGCCGCCGCGCGAAGTCGTGGCTGACCCGCAACAACGTGCCGTTCACCTACGTCGACGTCGAGAACGACGACGAGGCGCGCGACCGGGCGATCGAGATCTCCGGTCGCAAGCAGATCCCCGTCGTCGTGCTCCCGAACGGCGAGTTCCTGGTCGAGCCGACCGACACTCAGCTCGCCGCCGCGATCACGCCCTGACAGATCGCCGCGACGTCGTCGTCCGTGCTGACGAACGGCGGCATCGTGTAGATCAGGTCGCGGAACGGCCGCAGCCACACACCCGCGTCCACAGCCGCCTCGGTGGCCCGTGCCATGTCCACGGGCTCATGCAGCTGCACGACACCGATAGCGCCCAGCACGCGCACGTCCCGAACACCGGGCAACGCGCGTGCGGGCGCGAGGCCTTCATTCAAGCCGTTCTCGATGCGGGCTACCTCACGCTTCCAGTCTTGGGACAGCAGCAGGTCGATCGACGCCAGCGACACCGCCGACGCGAGCGGGTTGCCCATGAACGTCGGCCCGTGCGCGAGCACCGGCACCTCGCCCTTGCTGATGCCGTCCGCCACCCGTGACGTGCACAGCGTGGCGGCCATCGTCAGGTAGCCACCAGTCAGCGACTTGCCGAGGCACATGACGTCCGGGCTGACGTTCGCGTGGTCGGCGGCGAACAGCTCACCGGTGCGCCCGAAACCGGTCGCGATCTCGTCGAACACCAGCAGTACATCGTGTGCATACGCCAGCTCACGCAGCACGTGCAGGTAGCGCGGGTCGTGGAATCGCATACCGCCGGCACCCTGCACGACCGGCTCGACGATGATGGCGGCGAGCTCGTCGGCGTGCTGTTCGACCAGGTCAGCGAGATGCTGAACGTATGCAGTGTCCAATTCCGCCGGTGGACTGTCTGCAAAAATCTGGACCGGCAGGATTCCACTCCACAGCGAATGCATGCCGCCGTGCGGATCACACACGGACATCGGGTTGAACGTGTCCCCGTGGTAGCCGCCGCGCCACGTCATCAGCCGGCGCTTCTCCGGCCGGTTCTGCGAACGCCAATACTGCATGCACATTTTGATGGCGACCTCGACGGACACCGAGCCGGAGTCGCACAGGAACACGTGCTGCAACGGCTCAGGGGTGATCTCGACGAGCTTGGCCGCCAGGCGGATGGCGGGCTCGTGCGTGAGCCCGCCGAACATCACGTGGCTCATCTGGCCGACCTGCTCGGTGACGGCCGCGTCCAGCACCGGGTGCCGGTAGCCGTGGATCGCCGCCCACCAGGACGACATGCCGTCCACGAGCTCCCGGCCGTCCGCCAGCGTCAGCCGGACACCCGAGGCTTCCGAGACGAGCAGCGGTTCCTGGGTGCCCGGCATCGGGCCGTACGGGTGCCAGACGTGCGCCTGGTCGAGCTTCAGCAGGTCGTCCACCTGCCCGAGATTAGGCGACCACGCTCTAGGCCAACCGGACCGGCAGCGTGTGCAGGCCGCGGATCAGCGTGCTGTCCCGCCACACCAACGTCTCCGGCTCCGCGGCGAGCTGCAGGTTCGGGAACCGCGCGAGCAGCTGCGTCAGCGCCACGTCGAACTCCAGGCGGGCCAGCGGCGCGCCGAGGCAGAAGTGGATGCCGTGCCCGAACGCGACGTGTCCCTGCGCGGACCGGGTGACGTCGAGCTGATCGGCGTTCTCGTACCGCTGCGGGTCCCGGTTGGCCGCCACCAGCGACACCATGACGATCTCGTTCTCGGGGATCGTGACACCGCCGAGCTCGAGCGGCTCCGTGGTGTAGCGGAAGGTCGCGATGTTGACCGGTCCCTCCAGGCGCAGGAACTCCTCACCGCTGGCCGGGATCAGCTCGGGGCGGTCCTTGAGGATCTGCAGCTGGTCGGGGCTGCGCAGCAACGCGAGCACCGCGTTGCCGATGAGGTTCACCGTCGTCTCGTGGCCGGCCACCAGCAGCAGGAACGCCATCGACACGAGCTCGTTGCGGTCGAGACGGTCGCCGGAGTCGTCGGCGTGCACGAGCGCGGAGAAGAACGTGTCGTCCGGCTCCTCGGCGGAGACCTTGTCGACGTGCCCGTAGAGGAACGCCGCCATCGCACCGGAAGCGTGCACGATGTCCTCGTTCGAACCGAACGACAGCAACGTGTTCGACCACTCGCGGAACTCGTCGCGGTTGTCGATCGGGATGCCGAGCAGCTCGCAGATCACCGTGATCGGCAGCGGGAAGGCGAACGCCTCCAGCAGGTCGACCTCGTCACCGTCGTTGAGCTTCGCGATCAGCTCGGCGGCGATCTCGTTGATGCGCGGCCGCATCAGCTCGATCCGGCGCGCGGTGAACGCCTTGTTCACGAGCTTGCGCAGCCGGGTGTGGCCGGGGGCGTCCATGTTGAGCATGTGGACGGACAGCGCCTGGTTGAAGTCGCGGCGCCCCGCGTTGGCCGGGGCGTGGACGTCGAAGAGGTGGCCACCCTCCTGGACGTTCTTGCTGACCCTGGGGTCGGTGAGGGCGATCTTCGCCTCGTCGTACCGGGTCACGAGCCAGACCTTGAGCCCGCGCGGCATGTGGACTTCCTGCACGGGCCCCTCGGCGCGCAGCATGTCGTGCACTTCGTGCGGGTTCTGGACGTAGTCGTCGGGCAACCGGGTGAGTGTCGTCACCCCACCCAGTTAACCCCGTTAACTCAACTCCCGCCACTATTTCTCGAGCGATCCTCGTTCCTGCACGAATCCGCCCCGCCAGGCGAGCATGCCCACCTCGTGCCGCAACAGTTCTACCTGCAACCCAAATCCGGCGCAGTGAGCTGAATGACGCGGAATTGGTCATTGGGCCGATAGTCGACATCCAACTCGAATCCGGCCATTTTCGTGCAGACGGTGATGACCTCGATGCGGTAGTCCATCTCAGACCAGCACCTCTCCACCGTCGACACCCAGCGAGACGCCGGTCATGAACGTGTTGGTGAGCGCGAAGAGCACGGCGTCGGCGATCTCGTCGGCCCGCCCGACGCGCCCCGCGGGACTCGTGGCCTCACGAGCGGCGAACAGCGCGGCCTTCTTCTCGTCGCCGAGACCGTCGTACGCCCCGGTGTCGACGGTGCCGGGCGAGATCGCGTTGACCCGGATCGGCGCGAGCTCGACGGCAAGGCTTCTGGTCACCGCGTCGACGGCGGCGTTGGTGGCACCCACCGCGAGCATGCCCGGCATGACCTTGCGGGCGGACGCACCGGAGAAGAAGACGAACGAGCCGTTCGCCGGCATGCGCGGTGCGAAGTGCCTGGCCAGCAGGATCGGGCCGATGACCTTGACGTCGAACGACGCGCGCACGGCGTCGCGGTTCAGGTCCGCGACGGTGCCGCGAGCCCTGGCCGATGCGGTGGACACGACGTGGTCGACGCTGCCGACCCGTTCGGCGAGCGCGGCGATGCTGCTCTCGTCGGTCAGGTCGACCTGCTCGTCCTGGTTGCGTCCCGCCAGCACAACGGTGCCGCCGGTGGCGCGCACCTTCGCGGCCACCGCACCGGCGATGCCGCTGTCACGACCGATGACCAGCACCTTCATCGCTGCTCCTTGATCTCTTCCGGGGTGAGTCCGCGGTCAACGCCGTGCGGCACAACGGTTTGCCCTGGCTCCAAGGAAAGCTTGCGGCCGTCGAGGTACACGTCGACGACGTCCGGTTCGAACGAGACCCAGTCCGAGATCTGGGCGACCTCGGCCCACGCCTCCGGATAGGACCAGGCGGCGCGCTTGCGGTCGCCGATGTCGTAGTAGCTCGCCAAACCCTTGTAGGGGCAGAAGGTCTCGCCTTCGACGGGCTTGAGCGCATCGGCCACGATGTCGGCGCGTGGCACGTACCAGCGCGGTGCGAAACCCGTTTCGTAGAGCACGAAAGGCCGTTTCGTGTCAGCCACGACCCGGTCACCGTCACGGACGACGAGATGCCGCGAGGTCCGTCGGATGTCGTTGCGGTGGTACGGATCCGCCGCGTGCCCGACGATGCGTTCGTCCTCTTCGTAGAACGCATCCGCTGCGCGCCAGGCGAAAGCGACCCGACCCTCCAGCACCTTCGCGTAACCGGGCAGGTCGATGTGCTGCCACGCCGCGTGCTTCGCCGTACCCACCGCGAACCACGCGGTCGCGCCGAGGTCGCGATGGTTCGTCGTGCGCGTCTCCTCTTCGAGCCCCGTGACGTCCTCCCGCAGGAAGTAGGCGACCGGATACCGGCCGGGCTCGTGCAGCAACACGACGTCCTCGCTGTCGGCGGCCCACTCCCCGCCGAACCGCACGCGCATGCGGCGGCGCAGCGGTTCGACGAACAGCAAATGGTCCGGGAACGGCTCCGGGGTGAGGAACTGCCCCACCGCCTTCGCGCCCAACGGTCCTTGCTGCCACGACAGGCCCATGACGTCCTCCTAACCCTTTAAATGACTGTTGATAGTTAGGCAGACCGTCCTATAACCTGTCAAGGGCAACCTTGGAGGTTAGGCATGAGCGAGGCCCTGCTGCTGGACCTGCTGAACACCACGCCGGTCATCGACGGCGTACCGCGCGACGACCTCGCCGACGTCGAGGCGGGCCGGCGCTGGCTGTCCGGACGCGATCTCCCGGCCTCCGAGGACGAATGGCGGGCTGTCGTCGAGGCACGCACGGCGTTGCAAGCCGTCGTGCGCGGCAAAGGTGAGCCGGTGTCGTTGACGCCGTTCGTCGAGGGCGTCCACCGCGTAGCCGGAGTCGACGACAGTGGCGTGACCTGGCGCCTGGACCTACCTGACGGACGAGCCGCCGCCGCACGGGCCGTGCTCGCCTGGGACGAACTGCGGGTGTCCAGCCCCGGCCGGTTGCGGCCGTGCGCCAACCCCGACTGCCGCCTGTTCCTGATCGACCACAGCAAGCCGAACAGCGCCCGCTGGTGCTCGATGGCGGTCTGCGGCAACAGAATGAAGGCCCGCCGCCACTACCAGCGCACCCGCGGAGGCCAGTGATGGCACGCCTGCTCTCGCTCAACGTCGGACTGCCGAAGGACGTGTCGTGGCACGGCCGGACCGTCCACACCGGAATCTTCAAGCAGCCCGCCGACGGGCCGTTGATGGTCCGCAGGCTCAACATCGACGGTGACGGCCAGGGCGATCTCGGCGGCCATGGCGGCGAGAACCGCGCAGTGCTGGTGTACCAACGGGAGTCGTACGAGCACTGGCGTTCCGAACTGTGCCGCGACGATCTCGAGTTCGGCCAGTTCGGCGAGAACTTCACGGTCGAGGGCCTGGCCGACGCCGAGGTGCACATCGGCGACCGGTTCCGCATCGGCGAGGCCGAGTTCGAGGTCACGCAACCACGCGTCACCTGCTACCGCGTCGGCATGCGGCTCGGCGAACCTCGAATGCCGTCACTGATGGTCGCGCACGGCCGGCCTGGCTTCTACCTGCGCGTGCTGACCGAGGGCGAAGTGCGGGCAGGCGACGAGATCGTCCGCACCCAGGTCGGCCGCCACCGGATGAGCGTGGCGGACGTCGACGCGCTGCTGTACTTGCCCGGCAAGGATCCGGAGCAGCTCCGCAAAGCCGTGGACATCCCCGCCCTGAGCCCTGGCTGGCAGGGATCGTTCCGCGACCTGCTCACCCCGCAGGAGCACGAACCCGTTGGCTGGGAGGGCTTCCGGCCGTTGCGGGTCACGGCGATCATGCCGGAGAGCCCGACCGTGACGTCGTTCCACCTCGCCGGTGACGATCTTCCACCCGCAGGAGCCGGCCAGTACGTCACCGTGCGCGTGCCCGGCATCGGCGTGCGCAGCTACTCGCTCTCGTCCGGTTCGTACCGGATCAGCGTCAAACGCGACGGCGCGCTCAGCACCTACCTCCACACCGAGCTGAAGGTCGGCGACACACTCGACGTCGCCGCTCCCCGAGGTGACTTCGTCCTCACGTCCGGCGACGATCCGGTGATCCTGCTGTCCGCGGGTGTCGGCGCGACCCCGGTGCTGGCCATGCTGCACGCGCTGAAGGGCAGCGGCCGTGAGGTCTGGTGGCTGCACACCACCAGATCGACCGACCACGCGTTCGCCAGCGAGGTGCGCAACCTCAGCCCTCGCCACGAAATCGTCCACTACTCGGACAACGGACGCCTCACCCGTGACGACCTCGCCGCCCTTGCGCTACCCACGAACGCGACCGCATACCTGTGCGGACCCGACGCCTTCATGGCCGACATGCGCGCCGCCCTCATCGACCTCGGACTGGACTCCACGCGCATCCACTCCGAACTGTTCGGCGCTCGCTCGTCCATCAACCCGGGGCTGATCGACGCGAAGTCCGTTGCGCCGCACCATCCTTCCGGCCCGACCGGAACCGGCCCGCGCATCACGTTCGCCCGCAGCGGCCTCACGGTGGCGTGGCGCGACAACGACACGAGCGTGCTGGAACTGGCCGAAGCGTGCGACGTCCCGACCCGCTGGTCATGCCGCACGGGCGTGTGCCACACCTGCGTGACCCCGGTGTTGTCCGGAACCCTCACACACCAACCGGATCCGCTGGAACCACCGGCTCCGGGCAGCGCGCTCGTCTGCTGCGCGCTGCCCGAAACCGACGTGGTCCTGGATCTCTAACCGAGGCAACTCGGCCCGAGCAGGGCCTTCAGGTCGCCCATCAACGACGGCGTGGGTGCGACCCGCAGCGCGTCGTCCAGCTTCAGCACGGTGTTGCGCGAGGCGTTGATGATCAGGCTCAGGTGCACCTCGGTCGAGCCGGGGTGCGCCTTCAGCACGTCCTTGAGCTGCGTGACGATCTCCGGCCGGCACTTGGTGGCCGGCATCTTGAGCTTCATCGCCCGCGACCCGATCTCACTCAGGTCCGGCACCACCAGGTCGTTCGCGATCAGCGAGATGCGGTCGTCGCGCTTGGCCACGCGGGCCTTGACCAGCACGATCGCGTCCTCGACCACGGACATGCCGTGCACCATGAAGCTCTTCGGGAAGAACAGCACCTCGATGCCACCGACGAGGTCTTCCAGCTGGGCAGAAGCCCACGACTCGCCGTTCTTGTTCACCCGCCGCGTCACCGAGGCCAGGATGCCGCCGATGGTGACCTGGTGGCCGTCCTGGACGTCGCCTTCCAGGATCCGCGCGATCGAGGCGTCGGAGTAGGACTCCAGCACGTGCTCGACGCCGTTCAACGGGTGCCCGGAGACGTAGAGGCCGAGCATCTCCCGTTCCAGAGCGAGCTGGTGTTTGGACTCCCACTGCTCCGGCGGGATCTTGACGTCGAACACGCCCGCGATGTCCTCGTCGTCCGCGTCACCGCCACCGAAGAGGTCGAACTGGCCCTTGGCCTCTTCCTTCTTCGTGATCATCACGGCGTCGACCGCGTCCACGTGGACCATGTGCAGGCCCTTGCGCGGGTGGCCGAGCGAGTCGAAGGCGCCCGCCTTGATCAGGGATTCGACGACCTTCTTGTTGCAGGCCGTGGCATCGATCTTGCGCAGGAAGTCGGAGAAGTCGACGAACTTCCCCTTCTCCTTGCGCGCCTTGATGATCGAGTCGACGACGTTCGCGCCGACGTTGCGGATCGCGCCGAGGCCGAAGCGGATGTCCTTGCCGACCGGGGCGAACTCGCGCTCGGACTCGTTGACGTCCGGCGGGAGCACCGTGATGCCCATCCGGCGGCACTCGGCGAGGTAGATCGCCGACTTGTCCTTGTTGTCGGAGTTCGTGGTGAGCAGCGCGGCCATGTACTCGGCCGGGTAGTTCGCCTTGAGGTACGCGGTCCAGTACGCGATGACGCCGTAGGTGGCGGAGTGCGCCTTGTTGAACGCGTAGTCGGCGAACGGGACCAGGATGTCCCAGAGGGTCTTGATCGCCTCTTTGGAATACCCGTTGTCGAGCATGCCCTTCTCGAAGCCCTCGAACTCCTTGTCGAGGATCTCCTTCTTCTTCTTGCCCATCGCGCGGCGGAGCAGGTCCGCCTGGGCCAGCGTGTAGCCCGCGACCTTTCGCGCGATCGCCATGACCTGCTCCTGATAGACGATCAGGCCGTAGGTCGTGTCGAGGATGTCCGCGAGCGAGTCCCGCAGCTGCTCGTGGATCGGGGTGATCTCCTGCTGCTTGTTCTTGCGCAGCGCGTAGTTGATGTGCGAGTTCGCGCCCATCGGGCCCGGCCGGTACAGGGCGATGACGGCCGAGACGTCTTCGAAGTTGTCCGGCTTCATCAGCCGCAGCAGGTCGCGCAGCGCCGAACCGTCGAGCTGGAACACGCCCAGCGTGTCGCCGCGGCCGAGCAGCTCGTAGGTCTTCTTGTCGTTCAACGGCACCTGCGCGCCGTCGGTGATCTCGATCTTGCCCTTGCCGTTGAGCTCGATGTTGCGCAGCGCGTCGTCGATGGTCGTGAGGTTCGAGAGCCCCAGGAAGTCCATCTTCAGCAGGCCGAGCGTCTCGCAGGTCGGGTAGTCGAACTGCGTGATGATCGAACCGTCCTGCGGGCGCATCCAGACCGGGATGTGGTCCATCAGCGGTTCCGCGGACATGATGACCGCACAGGCGTGCACACCGGCGTTGCGGATCAGGCCCTCGAGCCCGCGGCCGGTGTCGATGATCTCCTTGACCTGCGGGTCCGTGTCGTAGAGCCCGCGGACCTCGGTGGCCTCGTTGTACCGCTTGTGCGACGAGTCGAAGATGCCGGACAGCGGGATGTCCTTGCCCATGACGGCGGGCGGCATGGCCTTGGAGATGCGGTCGGCGACGGCGTAACCGGGCTGGCCGTAGAGGACTCGCGCGGAGTCCTTGATCGCGGCCTTCGCCTTGATCGTGCCGAACGTGATGACCTGGGCGACGTTCGCCGTGCCCCACTTCTCCGTGACGTACCGGATGACGTCACCGCGCCGGCGCTCGTCGAAGTCGATGTCGATGTCGGGGGGCGAGACGCGGTCGGGGTTCAGGAACCGCTCGAAGATCAGGCCGTGCGGCAGCGGGTCGAGGTCGGTGATGCCCAGCGCGTACGCGATCAGCGCGCCGGGGGCCGAACCACGGCCGGGTCCGACGCGGATGCCGTTCGCCTTGGCCCAGTTGATGAAGTCCGCGACGACGAGGAAGTACGACGGGAAGCCCATCTGCAGGATGACGCCGATCTCGAACTCCACCTGCTTGGTGTGCTCGTCGTCGACCCCGTCCGGGAACCGGCGGTGCATGCCGCGCCAGACCTCGTCGCGGAAGAACTGGTCCTCGGTCAGCCCCTCGGGCACCGGGAAGACCGGCATGAGGTTCTTGAAGTCGAACATGCCGGTCGGGTCGACCTTCTCCGCGATCAGCAGGGTGTTGCGGCACCCCTCCTGCCACGCGTCACTCGAGTCGATCGCCCGCATCTCGTCCGGCGACTTGAGGTAGTAGCCCGTGCCGTCGAACTTGAACCGCGTCGGGTCCTGCAGCGTCTTGCCGGTCTGGATGCACAGCAGCGCTTCGTGCGTGTCCTTGTCGTGCGGGTAGGTGTAGTGCGAGTCGTTCGTGACGACGAACGGGATCTGCAGCTTCTGCTGGATCTCCAGCAACCCGCCCCGGACCCGGCTCTCGATCTCGATGCCGTGGTCCATGATCTCCATGTAGAAGTTCTCGCGGCCGTAGATCTCCTGCCACTTGGCGGCGGCCTCGAGCGCTTCCTTGTCCTGGCCGAGCCGCAGTCGCGTCTGCACCTCGCCGGACGGGCACCCGGTCGTCGCCATCAGCCCGGCGGAGTGCTCGGCGATGAGCTCCGAGTCCATCCGCGGCCACTTGCCCAGCTGCCCCTCGGTGGAGGCCAGGCTGGAGAGCTTCATCAGGTTGTGCAGGCCCTCGGCGTTGCGCGCCCAGATCGTCTGGTGGGTGTACGCACCCGACGCGGACACGTCGTCCGACTTCTGGCCGGGGTCGCCCCACAACACGCGCTTCTTGTTGAACCGGGACTCCGGCGCCATGTACGCCTCGATGCCGATGATCGGCTTGATCCCGGCGCCCTTCGCCTGCTTGAAGAAGTCGTAGGCGCCGTACATGTTGCCGTGATCGGTGATGGCGGCGGCAGGCATACCCATGCGCTCGCACTCGGCGAACATGTCCTTGAGCTTCGCCGCACCGTCGAGCATCGAGTACTCGGTGTGCACGTGCAGATGCACAAACGAGTCCGACACCGGCAACCCCCTTGTGTAGCAAGCGTTTTCGCGCAAACAAGGGACGATCACGTCCTCGCGCTGGTCGAGCTTACAGGCCAGCGGGAGGGGCTGGCAGGCCGACACCCCGTGACGAACCTCGCCCAGCTGATGATCTCCGACCAGCCGGGCGGTGACGCGAAGATCGTGAGCGGAAGGTAGCGTTCGACACGTGGTGGCCCCTGATCCCGTAGACGCTCGCTTGCTCGCCGTCCTGGCCGAGTCGGGCCGCGCCGCCGTGCACGAGATCGCCCAGCGGCTGGGCATGGACCCGCGCGAAGCCGCCATGCGCCTGATCACGCTCTCCGGCAGCGGCCTGCCCCTGCTGGTCGGCGTCGAGGGCGACCCGAACGGCCTGCGCAGGGCGCTGGCGAACGCCGCCGCGTACGGCAACTACATGGGCCCGCCTCCGTCCGGCCCGTACGCCGTGCACCAGAGCGGCCCGCACCAGGTCGCCCCGCAGCAGCAGATGCCGTACCAGCAGAACCCGGCCAGCCAGCCGTTCCCCGCCCAGCCGCAGGTCACCTGGGGTCCGCCCCAGTCGGCGGGCTGGGTGCGCGCGGACCAGCCGCAGCCCAAGCCCGTCTCGCGCACCGGCAAGATCGGCACCGCGCTCGAGGCCGACAGCATGGAGGGCGCGCGCCTCTCGATCCAGCTGATCGAGGTGGTCGACCCGGCCGACTTCCTGTTCACCGCGGCCGGCTACAAGCTCGCCGAGGGCGAACGCTCCGTCGTCGTGCACACCGAGGTGACGAACACCTCGCAGGTCGCCTACACCTCGCTGCCGGACATGTACCTCGTCCTGGTCACCAAGACCGGCGAGACCGTGACCAAGGCGCCGGTGTCGTTGTCGTCGCGCCCGGCGCACAAGCTCGGCGTGTCGCCGGGCGAGACCGCCGGTGGCCACACCGTGTTCGTGCTGCCGGACGCGACCGAGGTGATCCAGGTCCGCTGGAGCGTCCGCCCTGAGGTCGACCTCAACACCCTGGTCTGGACCGTCGAGGACTAGGACTCACCGAGCACCTTCAACGCCGCGGCGTGCACACCCGGTGCGGCGGCGAGGTACTCACGAGTGGTCAGCTCCCACGGGTTGCCGTCGAGATCCGTGACGACACCGCCTGCTTCCTGCACCAACAACACACCGGACGCGTGCGCGCGCACGTTGTCGTACTGCCAGTGCAGGTCCATCCGTCCCGCGGCGACCTGGGCGAGCTGATGGGTCACCGGCACGGAGATCCGGACGTAGAGAGCCTCCTTGGCCATCGCGCTGTACGAGGCACCGACCCGGTCCGCCATCTCCGGTCCCTGCCCCGGCTGGGCCTGACCCGTGCCGGCCAGCGCGCCGTCCAGCGCGGTCTTGCCGGACACCTGCAGCCGGACGCCGTTGAGGAACGCGCCGCCGCCCTCCTCTGCCGTGAACATCTCGTCGAACAGCGGGAAGTACACGACCGCCAGCACCGGCCGGCCGTCGCGGACCAGGCTCACGCCGATGTTCCAGTCGGTCATGCCGTGGACCGCGTTCATGTTGCCGCCCACCGGATCCACGAGCCACCACTCGCCTGACTCCAGCGGACCGGAGCCGTGCTCGTCGTTGAGCCATTGGGCGCCGGGGCGGATCTGGGCCAGCTCCGGCCCCAGCAGGTCGACGACGGCCGCGTCGTTGGCACGGACCGCCGCGAGGAGCTCGACGAGGCCGGACGTGCGTGACTCCGTCGAGTACCGCTTCAGCATTCGAGCTCCGGCGCGGCGGACGGCGGCGGTGGTGGCGGCGAGCATGGCTTCTCCAATTGAGTCAGACGCAATTTGCGGGTCAGTACGATTTACCGTCATGCAAGCGGATCTGAACCTGCTGACCGTGCTGGACGCCCTGCTCGAAGAGGGCAGCGTCATGGGCGCGGCCGAGCGGCTGCACCTGTCGTCACCCGCGGTCAGCCGGACGCTCGGACGGATCAGAAAGGTGACCGGCGACGACATCCTGGTGCGGACCGGCCACTCGATGACGCCGACGCCGTACGCGCTCGGCATCGCCGAAGAGGTGCATCGGCTGGTGCGGCAGGCCAACGCGGTGCTCGCGCCGAGCCGTGAGCTGGACGTCGCGGACCTGGAGCGCACCTTCACGATCCAGTGCCACGACGCGCTCGCGTCGTCGGTGGTCCCCGTGCTGATCGGCAGGATCGCGGAGCAGGCACCCGGCGTGCGGCTGCGGGTGCTCGCCGAGCACTCCGCCGACACCGACGACCTGCGGCGCGGCCGGATCGACCTCGAACTCGGCGGCGGCAGCCCGGATCTTCCCGAGTTCCGCACCGAGACGCTCGGCACCGATCCGCTGGCCGTGGTCCTGCGCTCCGGCCATCCGGGGGCCGACGACCTCGACCTGCCCGCCTACGCGGCGCATCCGCACGTCGTTGTCTCCCGGCGCGGCCGTCTCACCGCCCCGATCGACGACCTGCTGGAAGCGGCTGGGCTGCACCGCAGGGTGATCGCCACCGTGGCGACCGTCCACTCGGCGTTGCAGATCGCGGCCGCGAGCGATGCCCTGGTCACCACCACGGCGATCCTCTGCCGCCCGTTGATCGAGGCGTTCGGACTGGTCACCCGGCCGCTGCCGGCCGAGTCCCCGGAGGCGCCGATCAACTGCATCTGGCACCAGCGCTACGACTCCGACCTCGCCCACGCGTGGCTCCGCGATCAGGTGCGAGCGACGGTCGCCGAGGCCCTAAGCGCTTAGCGGCAACGCGACGACGCCGGGAAAGCGCGGCTCCTCAGCCTCGTCGAGCATGGCCGCGGCGACCGTCTCGCGGCTGACCTTGGCGCCGAGGTCGAACGGCGGCGCGGCGTCCAGGCCGACCGTGCGCCGGGCGAGGCTCTCGGGTTCGTCGCTGAGCACCCCGGCGTGGAAGACGGTGCCACCGGCGGCGAGAACGGCGTTGTCCGCCGCGATCTTGTCCGGGATCCGGTCGCCCATCACCTTCCAGAGCACCGCGGCACCCCCGCCCGCCGCATCGGCGGACGCACCCGTGCCGTAAGCGCCGAGCCAGATGATCCGCCGCGGTTCGGCCGCGACGACCGCCTTGGCGCCGTCGTGCAGGACGCCGGCGACGTCCGTGCCTAGACCGGACAGCACGACGGAGTCCGCGCCGACGACCGCGGCGATGCTCGCCGGGTCGCTCACGTCGCCCGCGACCTTGCGCAGGTTCGGGTGGTCGAGGCTGATCCGCCCGGGATCGCGGGCGATCGCCGTGACGGTGTGGCCGCGCTCCAGAGCCTGACGGGTGAGTGCGAGACCGGTCCGGCCGGCGGCTGCGAGGACGATGAGGTTCATGCCGAGAACGCTAGGCACGCCACCGATTAACATCAAATGAAAGCTCGTCAACCGATGATTTACCCAGACGCAATCAGCCCTCGTCGCGCAGCTTCTCCAGCGCCGAGGCCAGGTCCTCCGGGTACTCCGAGGTGAACGTGACCCACTGCCCGTCCGCCGGGTGGTGGAACCCGAGCTGCCGGGCGTGCAGCCACTGCCGCGAGACGCCGAGCCGCTTGGACAACGTCGGGTCGGCCCCGTACGTCAGGTCGCCCACGCACGGGTGGTGCAGCGCGGAGAAGTGCACGCGGATCTGGTGCGTGCGGCCGGTTTCCAGATGGACCTCGACCAGCGAGGCCGCCCGGAACGCCTCCATCACCTCGTAGTGCGTGATCGAGGGCTTGCCGGAGTTCATCACGGCGAACTTGTAGTCGTGCTTGGGATGCCGGTCGATCGGCGCGTCGATGGTGCCCTTGATCGGATCCGGATGGCCCTGCACGATCGCGTGGTAGACCTTCTCGACGGTCCGCTCCTTGAAGGCGTGCTTCAAAGCGGAGTACGCGGACTCGGACTTCGCGACGACCATCACGCCGGTGGTGCCGACGTCGAGCCGGTGCACGACACCCTGCCGCTCGGCCGCACCCGAGGTGGCAACCCGGTGTCCGGAGGCGACCAGCCCACCCACGACGGTCGGGCCGGTCCAGCCCGGTGACGGGTGTACCGCGACGCCAACGGGCTTGTCGATGACGATGATGTCGTCGTCCTCGTGCAGGATGATCATGCCCTCGACCGGGATCGCCTGGACCGTGACCGGCTGCGGCGGAGCGGGGAGGGTGATCTCCAGCATCGCCCCTGCCACCAGCCGGTCGGACTTGCCCACGACCCGGCCGTCGATCAGCACGTCGTCGGCATCGGCGATGGCCGCGATGACGGTGCGCGACAGGCCCAGGAGCTTCGCGAGGCCGGCGTCGACACGCATGCCTTCCAAACCGTCGGGAATCGGCAGCGTTCGGTATCCGCTCACGCGGGGCCTCGACCTTCTTCTGGCTGGGGTACGCCTCACGGCGCCGGGGCCGGAGTTCGCCTCCGACCGCGCCAGGCAGAACCCTGAATTTACCAGCAGCCGCTACTTCGGCTCAGCCAGCCCGTCCGGCTCCACCGGGGCCGGAGCGTCCTTGTGCACCGTTCCGTCGTAGTCGTGCTGCATCAGCGCCAGGATGATGATGGTCGCGCCACCGGAGACGATCGCCATGTCGGCGACGTTGAACACCGGCCACACGCGCCCGAACGGGTCGAACAGCGACAGGAAGTCCACCACGTGGCCGCGCATCGGCCCCGGCTCGCGGAAGAGGCGGTCGGCGAGGTTGCCGACGGCACCTCCCAGCACCAGGCCGAGACCGACGGCCCAGCCCTGGGAGCGGAGGTTGCGCGAGATCCAGAAGATGAACCCGGCGACGCCCAGCGCGATCAGCGCGAGGATCCACGTCATGCCCTCGGCCAGCCCGAAGGCGGCACCGGGGTTGCGGACGAACGTCAGGTACAGCACGCCGCCGAACAGCTTGATCGGCTCGGAGTCCTCCAGGAACGCCACGGACACGACCTTGGTGAGCACGTCCAGGGCCAGCACACCGGCCGCCAGGATCGCGAGGGTCTTGGTCCGCGGTTCCGGCAACGACCCGGTGATCGAGAACTCGACCTCGTCGTCCTCCGCCTTCGCAGGGGACTCCGCCGGCTTCTCCTCGACGACCGGTTTCTCGGCCTCGACGGCGGGTCCCTCGACCGTCGCAGGCTCGCTGACCTGCTCTTCAGCAGGCTTCTCAGCGGCCTTGCCGGAGACCTTCTCCGCGGCCTTGGACTCGTCACTCACCACGTCATTGTCCACTAACGGGACTACGCGAGGAACGGCGGCAGGGTTCGGTTGTCGTCCTCGGGAACCCAGCGGCCGTCGCGCTGCGTGTAGGTCCACTTCGGACCTTCGGTGACCAGAGTGCGCAGCGCCGCCACCAAACGATCCACGTGCTCGGCCGTCGTGCCGAGGCCGATCGACGCCCGCACAGCGCGTTCCTCGTGCGAACCGACCTGCTTGACCAGGCGACCCACGATCACATGCGCGCAGAAGGCGCCGTCGCGCACGCCGATGCCGTACTCCGCGGACAGCGCCGCCGCGAGGAAGCCCGCGTCGAAGCCGGAGATCGTGAAGCTGACGACGCCGACCTTGTCGACGTCGGTCAGGATGGCCAGCTCGCGGAAGCCGGGGATCGTGCGCAGGCCGTCCTGCAGCCGGGCCAGCAGCTCCTGCTCGTGCGCGACCGTCTGCTCCCAGTGCCGCGAAAGGATCTCGCAGGCCGCGGCCAGCGCGTGCACGCCGACGACGTTCGGGCTGCCGGCCTCGTGCCGCTCGGGCACCGCGGACCAGGCCACGCCGAGGCGGTCACCGTGGTCGGTCACCTTCGACGTCGCGCCGCCGCCGACCAGGTACGGCTGGGCCTGCTGCAACCAGTCGGCGCGGCCCACCAGCACGCCCGCACCGAACGGCGCGTAGATCTTGTGGCCGGAGAACGCGATGTAGTCGACGCCCAGCTCGCGGACGTTGATCGGGCGGTGCGGGGCGAGCTGCGCGGCGTCGAGCGCGATCCGCGCACCGTGCCGGCGGGCGACCTTCGCGAGCTCCGCGACCGGCCACAGCTCCCCCGTGACGTTGGACGCCCCGGTGACGATCACGAACCGAGGGCCGACCGGGGCGGCGGCCAGAGCCCGGTCCAGTGCGACTACCGCAGCACCGGACGAGGACGGAGCGGGGACGCGCTGAACGTTCGGGCCGCGCCACGGCAGCAGAGCAGCGTGGTGCTCGCTGTCGAACAGGACGACGGCGGTGTTCTTGGGAACGCTGCGCGCCAACAGGTTCAGCGAATCGGTGGTGTTGCGGGTGAAGACGACGGCGTCGGAGGAGTGCGCCCCGACGAACTTGCGGATGCGGTCGCGGGCCTGCTCGTAGACGCGGGTCGAGACCTGGGAGGCGAACCCGGCGCCGCGGTGCACGCTGGCGTACCAGGGCAGCAGCTCGTCGACGGCGTCGCGGACCTCCTGCAGACAGGGCGCGCTGGCCGCGTGGTCGAGGTTGGCGTAGCTGACGCGCTCTCCGGTGACGAGCGGAACGCGCAGGTCAACGCCGACGACAGCCGGAACGGTGGTGGCGGTGCTGGGGGTGATCGCGAGCGTCATCGAGCTGCCTCCGAGGCCAGGGGCCCCGTGTCGCGAAGGCCCGCGCTTGACCGGCGCCCCACGCGCCGGACCAGGTCCTCACCAAGGGCACCCCACCGCGGTTGGAGGGTTGCCGGCCAGCAAGCTTGGGCTTGACGCTGGCTCTCATGACCTGCCGACGACGTTAGCGGAGGGTGACCGCCTCGTCGACACCCGATCACATGCTGAGAAGCCTCGGAGACCGACTAATCGCCGGTCTCGCCCTTCCACCGGGCGTAACGACCGGCGCGGTCCACGGCACGTATGCGCCGCTCAGCGGCGTCGCGCGCTTCTTCGGTGGTGACGATGAGCAACTGGTCGTCGGTGTTGAGCCGGGTCGTCGGTTGTGGCGTGAAACTCTTCCCGCCGCGCACCACGAGGCTCACCGTGGCGCCGACCGGCAGCCGCAACTCGGTCATGTAGACGCCGTGCAGCTTCGACCCGCGCAGGATGTGCACCTGCAGCAACTCGGCGCCCAGCTCGTCCAACGGCGACGAGTCGACCTGGACCTCCTGCGCCTCCCCCGTGCGCACCAGCCCGAGGCGTCGCGCGAGGAACGGCAGCGTCGTGCCCTGCACCACGGTCAGCACGATGACCAGTACGAACACCGCGTCGACCAGCTCGCGCGCACCCTCGACGCCCTGGATCAACGGGATCAGCGCGAACACGATCGGCACCGCGCCGCGCAGCCCCGACCAGGAGAGGAACGCCTGTTCCCGCCACGGCACCTTGAACGGCAGTGAGGCGAGCACGACGGACAACGGCCGTGCCACGAACGTCAGCACCACACCCGCGATCAACGCCGGGAACAGCACGTCGAGCAACCGCGACGGTGAGGCGTAGAGGCCGAGTAAAACGAAGAGCCCGATCTGGGCGAGCCAGCCGAGACCTTCGGCGAACGAGAGGGTGTCGGCGCGGTGCGGCAGGCGGGCGTTGCCGAGAACGAGCGCGGCGACGTAGGTGGCGAGGAATCCGGACGCGTGCAGGAGATCGCCTGCGGTGTAGGCCATCACGCACACCGCCACGGTGGCGAGCGGGTACAGACCGGTGGAGGGCAACGCCGCCCGTCTCAGCCCGGCCCCGCCGAGGAAGCCCAGCGCGACGCCGATGAGCGCGCCCGCACCCAGTTCGTAGAGCACCAGCAGCGGCGCGGTCCACGAGATCGCGTCCGAGGACGCCAGCAGCACGACGGCGATGTAGACCGGCGCGTCGTTGAGGCCGGACTCCAGTTCCAGCGCACCGGTGAGCCGCGGCCCGACACCCAACGAGCGCAGGACGCTGAAGACGGCGGCCGCGTCCGTGGACGACAGCACCGCACCCCACAGCAGCGCCATCCGCCAGTCGAGGCCGAGCAGGTAGTGCAACGCAGTTCCGGTCACGGCGACGCTCACCACGACGGCCACTGTGGACAGTGCGATGCCCAGCCGCAGCGAGGACTTCACCGCCGACCACCGGGTGGTGAGCCCGCCCTCGGTCAGGATCAGCACGAGGGCCGCGATGCCGAGGGACTGGGTGAGGCCGGCGTCGTCGAAGTTGATCCCGAGCACGGACTCGCCGAGGAGCACGCCGATGCCGAGGTAGAGCAACAACGAGGGCAGGCCGAGGCGGATCGACACCCGCACCGCGATCACGGAGACCAGCAGTACGGCCGCGCCGATGCCCAGTACGACCGTGACGTCACCCACCTGGACCATTCTGGTTGATCACCACCGAATTGGACGAATCAGACGCGTTAACAACACCAGCCGTTCGCACCTACCGGGCTCATGCACGGTGGAGCATGTTGATCAGTGGCTCAATCCCAACCCTGCACGGAGTTGAACCATGAGGATCCTGATCGCGCTGGCGGCCGCCTTGATGGTGACCGGAACCACAGCAGCGCAAGCGGCCGCTCCGGCGGCCATGGCGGCACCGAACATCAACGTCGCCAACGTCCAAGCACACCTCACCCAGTTCCAGTCGATCGCGAGCGCCAACGGCGGCAACCGCGCTCATGGACGTCCGGGGTACCTGGCCTCGGTGAACTGGGTGAAGAGCAAGCTCGACGCGGCCGGCTTCACCACGCGCGTGCAGTCGTTCACCTACGGCGGCGCCACCGGCTACAACCTGATCGCGGACTACCCCGGCGGCGACGCGAACAACGTCATCATGCTGGGCGGCCACCTCGACAGCGTCACGGCGGGCCCCGGCATCAACGACAACGGCACGGGCTCCGCGACGAACCTGGAGGTCGCCCTCCAGATGAAGGCGACCGGGTTCAAGCCGACCAAGCACGTGCGGTTCGGCTGGTGGGGCGCGGAGGAACTCGGCCTGCGCGGCTCGACGGCGTATGTGAACTCGCTGTCCACCACCGAGAAGTCGAAGATCAAGGCCTACCTGAACTTCGACATGACCGGCTCGCCGAACCCCGGCTACTTCGTCTACGACGGCGCCGACGGCCAGCCCTCCGGTTCGGTGGCGCTGCAGCAGCGACTGCAGGCGGGCTTCACCTCGATCGGCGTCCAGACCGAGCTGACCAAGGTGGGCGGCCGCTCCGACCACGCGGCGTTCGCGCGGGCGAACATCCCGACCGGCGGCACCTTCACCGGCGCCGAGCAGACCAAGACCTCGGCACAGGCGCAGAAGTGGGGCGGCACGGCCGGCCAGGCCTTCGACCGCTGCTACCACCGCTCCTGCGACACCACGTCGAACGTCAACGCCACGGCGCTCGACCGCAACGCGGACGTGATCGCCTACGCGTTGTGGGCGACCGCGGCCTGATCATCTGGCTGTCAGCACCTGCACGGCCTCGTCGAGCACCGGTTCGACGAGGCCGGGCAGGGTCACCCACATCTGCGCCTGCCCCAGGTAGAGGCTGAACGCGATCAACGCGCGTTTCTTCGCGTGCTCGTGGTCGAACCCGAGCTGCTCGAACAACTCAGTCAGGTAGCCGATCCGCTTCTTCGTGACGCGCTGCAGCACCGGCGCGATCACCTCGTTCTCGGCGCCCGCCTGCAACGCCATCTCCACCGAGCCCTTGCGGGTGCGGTCGAGCACCGTCGCGAACAACGTCCTGAGCTTGTCCCGCGGGGACTTCTCCGCCTCGACCAGCTCGATGACCTTCTCGGTGTGCTCCCGCTCCCACCGCTCGACAGTCGCCTTGAGCAACGCCTCCCGGTTCGGGAAGTGGTGGTAGACGCTGCCTTTCGTGGCGCCGACGCTCGCCGCCAGCGGTTCGATCGCGACCGCGCCGAGCCCGCCTTCGGCCAGGGCTCTCAGCGCTATCTCAGTCCAGTCGTCCTGATTTCTCCGCACCACGCGTCCGTACGCTACCGTATGTTTCAGGAACATACGGCACCGTATGGAAGGGGAATCCCATGATCAAGAACGTTCACACCCGAGACCTCGGCGTGCCTGCGGGCCCGTTCGTCGGCCGCGTCCAGGAGCTGTGGCCGCCCGCCTGGGGCAAGCAGGAGTTCGACCGCCCGTTAGGTGTCGGAGCCGATGGCGGCCACGGCCCGATCCGCTACCACTGCACGGAGTTCGTCCCCGGCGAGTCGATCACCTTCGCCTTCCACGACGGCGACGGCACGCACACCCTGTCGGCTTCGGGCACCGTCCTTCGCCACGAGCTCATCGGTGACTTCGACGTCGTCAAGCGGCTGCGCTGGGCACTGGTGGTCCGCTGGCTGCACGACGCGTGCCTGGAGGACCTGTTCGACGCGTGCGAACGCGCGGCAGGCCGCGAACCCGCCGCACCAGCCCGGTGGTCGCTCTGGGTCAGGCTGGTGCGGCGCGCGTTCATGGCGACGAACCGTCAGCCGCAGCGGGAGACCGCTGGGTGACCAGTGTGGGCCGAGTCGGGCACGTAGCCGTAGACGTCACCGTTGTCCGCCAGCAAGGTCGCCCACATCCCGGTGGGAGTGTCGATCTCACCCGGCACCCTCGACACGCCGTTGCGGACGTCCTGTCCCTGCCTCGCACCGAGCACGTGCCCCGACGCGTTCGCGTCCAGCACGAAGTGGTACTCGGGGAACGAACGGACGATCTTGCCGTCCAGCCCCCATTCGACGACCACGCCGATGTGCGATCCGCTGGGCAACGACTGGCCGAAGATCCGGCCGTTGCGGATCACCTCGGCGTAGGTGGAGTAGTGCCCAGGCAACGGCTCCAGCTCCGTCATCACGCCCTCGGAGTTCCAGACGCGGCTGATGGTGCGGTTCTCCGCCCCGATCTCCCGCGCGGCCACGTTCCCGTCGTCGTCGATGCCGGCGACGAAGCGGACGAGACCGTTGCGGGTGTCCGGGAGCTCCCTCGGTGTCGTCGACCCCGCCGGCCACACCACCACGGGTCCGTACAGGGACGTCTCACTCGACAGACCCACGATGTCGCCGCGGTTGTTGATGCTCTCGCCCCACGTCTCGGTGCTACCGGCCGCGGGCTGCATGCGCTCGGTGACGCCGTTGGTGATCCGGACCACCCCGCCGGGGCCTCCGTTGCCCATCAGGACACCGGAGTTGTTGACGTCGGCGACGTTCGTCTCCCTCGCCGATCGGAAGGGCCCTCGCAACTGCCCCTTGTACCAGGTGAACGTTCCGTCCTTCAGCCATGGGTGGAAGCCGTACGACACCACCCAGTCACCGTTGTCCGACCCGCCGATCACACCGGCTGAGGTCACACCGGGTCCGATCGGCAGGTCCGTCGTGACCCAGTTGCACGCGGCGGCGTGCGCGGCGGGCGAACCCACCACGCACGCCGCCAGGAACGCCGTGCTGACCGCCAGTCCTCTGCATCTCATCGCTGCCCCCTTCTCGAGCGACGACGAGACTAGGAACCGGCGCTCACATTCCGATCACGCCCTCGTGACAGCGGCCTCCACCTCGGCGCGGTGGTCGCTCTGGGTGCGGTTGGTGCAGCGCGCGATTGTGAGCGCCGCACCAGCCGCAGCTCATCCGAACCCCCGGACGTCACTGCGCAACGCGCGGACGACTTGGCCCTGGAGGTTCCACTCGACCCAGGTCCCACCCGTGGCCTTCGTCTCGGCTTCACGACCCGATGGCCGTGTCGTCGATCCCACGGCCGCACCGCCATCGCTCAGGCGCAGCTCGCGCGAACCGGCGTGTAGGTGCCCTCGCTGTACGAGCCGCCGTACAGCGACCCGTTGTCCGCGAACTCCTCGTACACCGCGCTGCCCGGCGGCTGCTCGACGTCGCCGTTGGCGCGCCAAACGTTGGCCGGGCCGTCCGCGGTGCGACCTAAGACGTCCCCGGACGACGTGATCTCCGTGGCGTCGGCCGAGCCGGTCAGGGCGCGGACGACGTTGCCCTGCAGGTCCCACTCCACGCCGACCTGGTCGGTCCAGCCGTCGGTGGCCGAGAAACCGACGATCCGGCCGTTGCGGATGCCGTTGACCCTGGTCTCACTGTGCCCCCGCAGCGGCAGCAAGAGGGTGCGGACGTTGTTCTGGTCCCAGACGTAGGACAGCGTGGATTCCTCGGCCGAGCCGTAGCGCCAGGCGGCCACCCGGCCCTGCTCGTCGATGCCCCCGATGGTCCAGCTGGCGTTGTCGTCCGTGCCCGACACCGCCTGGGGCACCGAGGAGTCGGCCGGCCAGGTCACCATCTGGCTGTCGGAGCGGCCGACGGCCACGCCGGCGGCGTTGATGGCGGCGGCCCACGCGGAGTTGGCTCCCGGCAACGGGTTCAGCTCCACTCCTCCCCGGTGCGCCCAGCCCTCCGACGAGTTGATCAGGACCGTGCCGGAGGCGTTCACGTCGTTCGGGAACTGGCCGGGCGCCAGCGGCACCGACTCCACGGAACCGTTGTGCCACAACAGCGCCACGTCCTGCCACGGCTGAGCGACACCCAGCCCCAGCACGTAGCTGCCGTCGGCGGCGGAACCGGTGATGGCCGAGAAGATCGTGTTCGCGGGCAACGGCAGGTCCGCGGACGTCCACGTACAGGCCGCAGCCGAAGCCGGAGCGGGCGCCAGCAGGGTCGAAGCGGCCACAGCCGCGATCAGCAACGCCTTCATCGCACATCGCCCGCACAGTCGAGCATCAGCGGGGTGCGCAGCTCGGTGCCGAGCGTGCCGTAGAGGTCGCCCTCGTCGGTCACCGACACGAACGACGCGTTGACCGGCACCGGAACCGAACGGTCCGGGTTCTCCCACAACTCGGTGTCGCCCCAGGACGCCTTGCCCAGCAGGTGACCGTGAGAGTTCACCGCCAACGCGTCCGCCGCGAAGCTGAACGCACCACTCACAGCACCGGACACGTCCCAGCGCACGACCTTCGAGTCGACGGCACCGACGGCGTAGTTGCCCTGCACGGCCCGCACCTGGACGTCGCCGAGCGAGACCACCACACCGGACGGGCGGATCCAGTGCGCACCGGAAGCGGACTTCGCGAGCACCGAACCGTCGTCCGCGATGCCCACCGGCTGCCACGACGCGTCGGTTCCCGGAACCTGTTGCGGCACAGTGGAACCCGCCGGCCACACGACAGGCTTGCCGCGGGACGTGCCGAGCACGTCGCCGCGCTCGTTCAGGCTGACCGCCTGGACCTCGAACTCACCCGGTAAGCCCTGCAGCCCCTGGTAGACGTCTTCGTGCCAGCGCGACGCCGCCTTCGTGAAGGGCGAGGACAACAGCACCGTGCCGGACGAGTTCACGTCGTACGCCCAGACGGTGGTGCGGGAGAACACCAGTTGCTTGACCTGCTGCCCGCCCTTCCACACCAGGACGGTCGAGCCGTCCAGCTGCCAAAACGACCCGTTGCCCACCGAGAACGAGCCCGCCGCTGCCGCCACGTCGCCGAACCGCACGGCAGGTGGCACCGGCAACTCGACGACGTCCCAGGATCTGCACACACCCGGATCGGCCGAGGCCGTGGCAGGCGCCACCACCAGGGCCGAGAGGAGCAGTGCGCCCGCGAAGGCGCGTAATCCCCCAGAGAAAACCATCGCAATCCCCCTTGCTGTTGGTCTTGGAACGACCGTAGCGACGGGGTCTGACAATTTTCTTGAACGCACACGACGAGGGGCCGCCGTCCGAAGACGACGGCCCCTCGTTCACCCGATCAGACCTTCGCGACGGCGACCTTCACCTTGGCGCCATCACCGACCGTGCCCTCGGCAACGCCCTCGCCGAACACGACCGACGACGTCAACGTCTCCGCCTGCACGAACTCCAGGTGCGGCTCAACGGCCGATCGCACCTCGTCCGGAAGCTCCAGCGTCAGCGTGATCCGGTCGGACACGTCCAGCGCGGCGTCCTTGCGCGCCTGCTGCACCACGCGCACCAGGTCACGCGCGACGCCCTCGGCCTCCAGCTCCGGCGTCACCACCGTGTCGAGCACGACGACACCGGCGCCGCCCGGCAGAGCGGCCGTGGCAGCGGGATCCGTTGCCACCAAACGCTGTTCGTACTCACCCTCGAACAGCTCGACACCGGCGGCGACCACGTGACCGTCCACTTCGGACCAGTCACCGGCCTTGACGGCCTTGATGACCTTCTGCACGTTCGGCCCGAGCCGCGGGCCGGCCGCACGCGCGTTGACGACCAGCTGGAACTGCCCGTAGGCGTCGACGTCCGTGGACAGCGACACCTCCTTGACGTTGACCTCGTCGCGCACGATCCCGGCGAAGTCCTCCAGCGAGCCCGCCACCGGCGACGCGACCGTCAAGCGCGCCAACGGAAGCCGCACGCGTAGCTTGTTCGCCTTGCGCAGCGACAACGCCGTCGAGCAGACGTCACGCACCTCGTCCATCGCCGCCACCAGCGCGTCGTCCGCGGGCAGGTCCGACACCGACGGGAAGTCCGTCAGGTGCACCGAACGCCCACCGGTCAGCCCGCGCCACACGACCTCGGTCGTGTAAGGCAGCAACGGCGCTGTCACGCGCGTGACGACCTCCAGCACGGTGTGCAGGGTGTCGATCGCGTCCTGGTCACCGTCCCAGAACCGCTGCCGCGACCGCCGCACGTACCAGTTCGTCAGCACCTCCAGGTACTCACGCACCAGCTGGCACGCACCGGAGATGTCGTAGACGTCCATCGACGCCTGGACGTCGCGCACCAGGTCGTGCGTCTTCGCGAGCGCGTACCGGTCCAGCACGTTCTTCGAGTCGACGCGCCAGGTGCCCTCACGCCCGGAAGCGTTGGAGTACAAGGCGAGGAAGTACCAGGAGTTCCACAACGGCAGCACCGCCTGGCGCACCGCGTCCCTGATGCCGCGCTCGGTCACCACCAGGTCGCCACCGCGCAGGATCGGCGACGCCATGAGGAACCACCTCATCGCGTCCGAGCCGTCGCGGTCGAAGACCTCGTTGACGTCCGGGTAGTTCTTCAGCGACTTGGACATCTTCTGGCCGTCGTCACCGAGCACGATCCCGTGCGCCACGCAGTCGCGGAACGCGGGCCGGTCGAACAGCGCCGTCGCGAGCACGTGCAGCGTGTAGAACCAGCCGCGCGTCTGCCCGTTGTACTCGACGATGAAGTCTCCGGGGTAGTGGTTCTCGAACCACTCCGCGTTCTCGAACGGGTAGTGCACCTGCGCGAACGACATCGAGCCCGACTCGAACCAGCAGTCCAGCACGTCCGGGATGCGCCGCATGGTCGACTGACCACTCGGGTCGTCCGGGTTCGGCCGGGTCAGCTCGTCGATGAACGGCCGGTGCAGGTTGTCCGGGCGCACGCCGAAGTCGCGCTCCAGCTCGTCCAGCGACCCGTACACGTCCGTGCGCGGGAACTCGGGGTTGTCCGACGTCCACACGGGCAGCGGCGAACCCCAGTACCGGTTGCGCGAGATGTTCCAGTCGCGCGCGTTCTCGAGCCACTTGCCGAACTGGCCGTCCTTGATGTGGCCGGGCACCCAGTTGATCTCCTGGTTGAGCTCGACCATCCGGTCCTTGAACTGCGTGACCGCGACGAACCACGCCGACAGCGCGCGCTGGATCAGCGGGTTCGCACACCGCCAGCAGTGCGGGTACGGGTGGTCGTACGTCTCGTGACGCAGCAGCAGGCCCGCTTCCTTGAGGTCGCGGATGATCAGCTTGTTCGCCTCGAAGACGTGCACGCCCGCGTACGGCGTCACCTCCGCGGTGAACTTGCCGTCCGGCCCGACCGGCACGACGACCTCGATGCCCGCCGCGTCCGTCACGACCTTGTCGTCCTCACCGAACGCCGGTGCGATGTGGACGATGCCCGTGCCGTCGTCGGTGGTCACGTAGTCCGCGGTGAGCACCTGGTGCGCGTTCTCGCGGCCCACGAAGAAGTCGAACGGCGGCAGGTACTTCTTGCCGACCAGGTCCGACCCCTTGTAGCGGGCGACGACCTCGGGCTCCTCGCCCAGCTCACGCGCGTACGCCGCGACCCTGGCCTCGGCGAGCAGGTACTTGTCGCCGTCGGAGCCCACGACCGTCACGTAGTCGACGTCCGGGTGCACGGCGGCGGCCAGGTTGCTCGGCAGCGTCCACGGCGTGGTCGTCCAGACCAGGGCCTTCTCGCCGGATTCGAGGCGCAGCGCCACCGTGACGGCCGGGTCCTGCCGGTCGCGGTAGGCGTCGTCCATCTTGGTCTCGGTGTTGGACAACGGCGTCTGGCAGCGCCAGCAGTACCAGAGAACCCGGAAGCCCTCGTAGATCAAGCCCTTGTCCCACAAGGCCTTGAACGCCCACATGACGCTTTCCATGTAGTCGAGGTCGAGCGTCTTGTAGTCGTTGTCGAAGTCGACCCAGCGAGCCTGCCGCGTCACGTACTCGCGCCACTGGTCCGTGTACTGCAACACGGACGTGCGGCACGCCTCGTTGAACTTCTCGATGCCGAGCTCGTCGATCTCGTGCTTCTGCGTGATGCCCAGCTGCTTCTCGGCCTCGTACTCGGCCGGCATGCCGTGCGTGTCCCAGCCGAACCGGCGCTCGACGTGCTTGCCGCGCATCGTCTGGTAGCGCGGCACGACGTCCTTGACGTAGCCGGTCAGCAGGTGCCCGTAGTGCGGCAGACCGTTCGCGAAGGGCGGTCCGTCGTAGAAGACGAACTCGTTCGCGCCGTCGTCGCCGACCGGGTTGCGGTCGATGCTCGCCTGGAAGGTCTCGTCGTCCTTCCAGTACCCGAGCACGTCCTGCTCGAGGTTCGGAAAGGACGGCTGCGCCGGGACCTCGTTCTGTCCGGCCCTGGGGTAGGCCATCTTCACTGCTCCTCGCGGTCAGATGTGACACGCGAGGACGACACGCCGATGTGGCTCGGCGGGCCGCGGTACCACCCCGCTTGCTCACCTCGGGGGTGAGCCTCTCGTTCTTCGGCTGTGACGGGCCGGTCCCGTTCGGTTCTACTGAGGCTCTCGCCCGTTCTTCCGAAGGCTCCCCGGTGATGGCCGGATCGGTGCCTGTAGCTACAGGGTACGGATGCGCGCAAACCGTATGCTCGCCGGATGACGTTGACCATCGCGTTGTCGATCGTGCTGGCCCTGCTGTTCGTGGCGACAGGCGCGGGCAAGCTGTTCGGGGCGAAGACGTCGCTCGAGGCCCGTGACCACTTCCGCATGAACGGCGCGCTCTGGCGCACCATCGGCGCGCTGGAGTGGGCGGGCGCGGCCGGTCTGGTCGCCGGCCTGGTCACGTGGGACTGGGTGGCGCACGCGGCCACCGTCGGGCTCGGGCTGCTGATGATCGGCGCCACGGTCACCCGGCTGAGGTACGACTCGAAGCCGACCGGCGTCGTCGTGGACCTGGCGCTGCTGGCGTTGCTGATCACCCTGCTGTTCCTGGACCGGTGACGCACTCCTTCCACGTCCTCGGCACGCCAGAGGTCCGGCGCGGCACCGCCGTCGTCGAAGTGGGTCACGCACGCCAGCTGAGCGTGCTGGCCGTGCTGCTCGTGGACGTCAACCAGGTCGTCAGCGTCGACAAGCTGCTCTCACGCGTGTGGGGCGACGCACCGCCACGGCAGGCCAAAGCCGCGCTCTACAGCTACATGTCCCGGCTGCGGACCGCGCTCGACGGCATCCCGATCGTGCGCCGCTCCGGCGGGTACGTGCTGGAAGCCGACCCCGGGACCATCGACCTGCACCGCTTCCGCGCCCTCATCGCCGACGGCGACCACGGTGAAGCCGTGGCACTCGTGCGCGGCGAACCGTTCGAAGGCCTGCACGGCGCGTGGTTCGACGGACTGCGCGAGACGCTGGCCGGCGAGATCACCGCCGCCGAACTGGATCACACCGACTCCAGGCTGGCCGCGGGCGAACACCGCACCCTGGTAGCCGAACTGACCGCGCGCACGACCGAACGCCCGCTCGACGAACGCCTCGCGGGCCAGCTCATGCGCGCGTTGATCGGCGCCGACCAACGGCAAGAAGCACTGGCCCACTACTCGCAGCTCCGACGCCGGCTGGCAGACGAACTGGGCTTGGACCCCGGACCCGCGCTGAGAGATCTGCACGCGTCACTGACCCAACGTCCACAGTGGAGCCCGCGCCAGCTTCCCCCGCCGCCGTCGGGCTTCATCGGGATGGAAGCGCAGCTGGCGGCCTTGGACGAAGGCCCGATCGTCACGATCACCGGCCCCGCGGGCACCGGGAAAACGCGGCTGGCCCTGCACTGGGCACACGAACACGCCGCCGACTACCCGGACGGCCAGCTGTTCGTGGATCTGAACGGCTGCGACCCGGCCGACGTCGTCCGCGAGTTCATCACCGCCCTGGGCACCGCCCCGGACGGCATCCCGCCGGAACCACACGCGCAGACAGCGCTCTACCGCACGTTGCTGGCAGACCGGCGGATGTTGATCGTGCTCGACAACGCCGCCGACACCGCTCAGGTCGTCCCGCTGCTACCGGGAACGCCGAGGTGCCGGGTGGTCGTGACCAGCCGGGAACGGCTACCGGGCCTCGTCACCGCTCACGGCGCCCGCCCGGTAGTGCTCGGCTGAAGGTCAGCTGTCCGCGCTCACGTCGGGAGACTTCCTCCCGGCGCGGTGCCGCGACACCAGCGTCGCGTCAGGCATGCAGACGTCACACGGCGTGAACTGCAGCTGCCGTGCCTCCTGCACCGGGAGGCCCAGCGTGGGCCTCCCGGTGAGCCAGGAGCACGTGCTCAGGTGATATCGGGGCCGTTCGTCCAGCACCCGCACCTCGTCCACCAGATCGGCCACGACGAGCAGGTCCGCCGCGTCGGTGTCCTCTTCCGGTGGTTCCTCGTCAGCGGGCGGCGTGTCGGCTGTCGCCGACACCACTACCCGTTGATCATCAGCTACAGCTTGTTGATCTACACTCTGCGCGTCGGCAGCGGGGTCCCCCGGCCGTCGCCGCCACCAGTCCCAAGCCAGGACCAGGGCGGCGAGCACGCTCGCGCCCACGGACGACCACGCCCAGATCGTGTTGGACGTGGTCAATGCGGGCACGAGCAAGCCGAGGGCAGCCAGCACCAGAAGTAGAACTACGAAGAGCACCTAGTGGACAGTAGTTCAGCCCGCTTCGGCGCGTGCGCCGAAGGAGTAGCCCTGGGAACGCCCCTCGGACGGAGCGGCCGGGCCGCGGTCCTGGAGGTCGCGCAGGGACGACTCGAGCATCGTCTTCAGTCGCGTGCGGTACTCGCGCTCGAACGTCTGCAGCTTGTCGATCTGCTTCTCGAGCGTGTTCTTCTCCTGGGTGATGTTGCCCATCACCTCAGCGTGCTTGCGCTGCGCGTCCCGGTCGAGCGCGGTGGCCTTCTCACGGGCCTGCCGCTCGAGCGTCTCGGAGCGCGTACGCGCGTCGTTCAGCATGGTCTCGGCACGCGTGCGCGCCTCGTTGACCATCGTGTCGGCCTTGGCACGGGCCTCGGAGAGCAACTGCTCCGACTTCGTGCGCGCCTCGGACAGCATGCCGTCCGCCTCGGCCTTGGCCTCACCGGTGAGCCGGTCCGCCATCTCCTGGGCGAGGCCCAGGACCTTGGCGGCCTGCACGTGGTGGTCACCGCCACCACCGGGAGACGTCTGCTCCATCACGGACGGCGGCGGGACCGGCGCCAGGCGGCGCGGCTCCTCCACCGGCATACGGCTCGTCACGGGGCCGGACGAAGCCTTCACACGGGCATCGTCGAGGTCAGCACGCGCAGTCTCGAGCTGCTGGTCGAGCTGTTCGACCTGCTGACGGAGGTCGTTGTTCTCCTCGATCAAGCGGGCCAACTCGCCCTCAACCAGGTCGAGGAACGCGTCCACCTCGTCCTCGTTGTAGCCCCGCTTGCCAATCGGCGGCTTGCTGAATGCAACGTTGTGCACGTCAGCGGGGGTCAACGGCATCGGATCACCTCTCGCACTCCTGGGCTGCGGTCATCCCGGCTTCCCCGTCATGGCCTGGGATCTGCCACTTGCATCAAAATGATAACGAGCAGCCACAGCACAATAATCGATAGGTCCAGCCCGACCCCACCAATCCGCACAGTCGGGATCACCCGACGCAGTGCACGGACCGGTGGATCGGTGACCGTGTACACGGTTTCCAGCGTCACGGCTACGCCGCCCGCGGGGCGCCACTCCCTCGCGAAGGTCCGCACCAGCTCCACCACGACACGCGCGGTCAGGAACAGGGAGAACGCGAAGAGGACGTAGAAGATGACGAGACGGATCGGGTCCACGGGTCAACTCTAACCGTGGTTCCCGAACCCACTCTCCGCCAGCTTCCTGCGGTCCTCCGCCGTGACGTCAACGTTCGGCGGTGAGAGAAGGAACACCCTGCTGGTGATCTTGTCCATGGACCCGCGCAGAGCGAACGCGAGACCGGCCGAGAAGTCGACGAGACGCTTGGCGTCCGCGTCGTCCATGTCGGTCAGGTTGAGGATCACCGGAGTGCCGTCGCGGTAGTGCTCCCCGATCGTGCGCGCCTCGCTGTAGGTACGGGGGTGAAGCGTGGTGATGCGCGCCAACGGGTTTCCTACCGGTTCTGCGACCGGACGCAGCCTGCTCACGGGCTCGCGCTGCGGCTCGACGGCGAGCGCACCGTGCACCGGTGCGTCAGCAGACCAGCGCCGCGTGCTCGAGGGGCTGCCCCCGCGCCGCGACTCAGGCTCGTAGTCGTCCGACTCGTCGATGTCGGCCCGGTACCCGGAGCCAGGAAGCTCCGACCGGCCCGGCGTGAACACGCGGTTGCGCCGCGGGTAGGGGTCGTAGTCGTCGGCCTCGGCCGCGTACTCGGACCGGTAGTCGCCGTAGCGACCGCGATCGTCGTCGTAGCCGGGGTCGTCTGCGTACTCGGCGGGGACCATCCCGAAGTAGGCCTTCAGCTTGTGCAAAGCGCTCATCCCAAGCCCCTCCTCCGCGAGTTCCCCACCTAGGGACGGTGCGGACGGCCCCGAGGTTCCCGACAACCTACGGCGAGGTTAGTCGCCGGCTGCCGAGCAACGCGGTTCCGACACGCACACAGGTCGATCCGTGCGAGATGGCATCTTCCAGGTCTGCGCTCATTCCCGCTGACACACTGCTGGCAGTGGGATGATCATCACGTAGCCCTGATACCACTGACGCCAACGCTTCAAACGCCTGCGAAGGTTTCATCGTCAGAGGCGCGACAGTCATCGCACCTCGGAGAATAAGATCACCCGAACGAGTGATCACGCCAGCCAGTTCCGCCACATCAGCAACAGCACACCCACCCCGCGACGTGTCGCCGTCAATACTGACCTGCAGCAACACGTCCAACGTCTTACCCCTCACACGCGCCGCCGCAGCCAACGCCTCAGCCAGCCGGACGCTGTCCACCGAGTCGACCTGATCGGCCCACTCGACAACCGACTTGGCCTTGTTCCGCTGCAGCCGCCCGACCATGTGCCAGCGCGCCTCTGCGAGATGTCTCAATTGGCCGACCTTCGCACCGGCCTCTTGATCGCGATTCTCGGCAAAATTTCGCAACCCGAGCCCGTAAAGCAGCTCGACATCACTGGCCGGCCAGGTTTTCGTCACCGCGAGCAACGTCACTTCCGACCGCTCGCGCCCCGCAACCTCACACGCCCTGGCGATGCGCTCCTCAACCTCAGCGAGGTTCTCCCGAAGCTCTTCCTCCCGGCTCACGGCTCGATCCAAACGACCGAAGCCAACCGCCCGGTAGGCGCCTCCCGCCGGTGACTGAAGAGATCCCTCTCCTCGAACGTGCACCTAGGGTCGACCCCGATCTTCCCCACCCCAGCGCTGCCGAGCTGGTTCCACAACCCGGCCCGCAAATCCAACGCAGGCGTGCCCTTCCGCGACTTCGACGCACTACCGGGCAGATGCTTCTCAACATCCGTCTGCATCTCAGCGGGCACCTCGTAGCACTCGCCACAAACGGCAGGCCCCAACAAAACCTCGATGCGCTCCAGCTCAGCCCCCTGAGCCATCATCGCCTTGAGCGCCTCGACCACCACCCCGACACGCGCCCCGACACGCCCGGCGTGCACGGCCCCGATCACCCCGGCCTCTTGATCCCCCAGCAACACAGGCACACAGTCGGCCGTCAACACCACCAGCCCGAGACCAGCCTGTTTCGTCACAACCGCGTCCGTTGCCTCAAGCGGCTCAGCCTGCGGCCCGTCAACCGTCGCAACGGTCCGCCCGTGCACCTGCTCCATCCAGACCAACCGCTCAGGCTCCAGCCCAACACCTTCAGCAAGCCGAGCCCGGTTGGCCACCACCGCCTTCTCGTCATCCCCGACATGATCGCCAAGGTTGAACGACTCGTACGGGGCCTTGGACACGCCACCGGAGCGGGTGGTCACAACACGACGAATGCGCACCCCCACACCCTAGTTCGCACCACCCCCCACCCCCGGGCACGCCCCATCCCCGCCGATGCCGCAGGCGAGGCGACCCGATGGCGAAGCCGAGGCCCGAGGCGACGGCGAAGCCGAGCTGCCCTTGGCTTCTCGTGTGGTTCCGGTGGGTGGTCCCGTCACGAGTCGTGCCACAGCTCTGGCCGCGCACGAGGAGGGGTGTCAACTCGACACGCTTTTCGTC
>NZ_JBSGXZ010000044.1:0-78444 GCF_053610285.1 Lentzea sp. NPDC054927 | reverse complement strand
GCCTGCGCCGGGGCCGACGCTGTTGTGACGGCGGCTCGGGAAGAGACCGAAACGTTGTCCGGAGGTCGTTGTCCGGTGTTCGTGCTTCGACACCGGACAACGATCAACCTGTAGAAATGCGGTGCGGTCAGCCAGTCCGGGGGGATCAGGCGGATCGCGCTCGGGGGAGGAGCGCCCCGCCACGCAGGAGGCAGGGGGATGCGTGGCGGGGCGCTTCAAGACCGGTTCGGCAACGACTAGTTCGCGTTGAGGAACTGCTGGGCCAGGGCCTCACCCTGGGACGTGGCCTTGCCGTGGTCCTCGATCGGGGACACCTTCGAGTTCTTGAAGTAGATGTAGTGCACCGGGCCGTCGGTCCCGCCGTTCTCCGGGTTCGGGTTGATGCCCAGGTTCACCGCGGTGGCGTAGGACGCCTCACCGATGATCGCCGTCGGGCCCGTGTCGCCGACCACGGCGTACTCGACCTTGTTGTTGTAGATGACGGCGACGACGCCACCGCCCTGGATGCCGAACTTGCGGTAGTCCCACGTGCCGCTCGCTGACGGCACGACGACGTACGGGAGCTTGTCCGCGACCAGCGGCTTGCCCTTCGAGTCGTGGAAGGCGGTGTCGGGTTGGAACCACGGGTCGGTGTTCTCGTTGCACTTCGACGTGCGCTGGCCGTCGCAGTCGATGTCCAGGTCGGCCTTGTACCAAACGGCACCGTTCTTGCCGCAGACCGGGATGTTCGCGGACGTCTCGGAGTCGGACCGGTACTTGCCGCTGGAGATCTGCTGGCACGACGTCAGCTTGGCGAGCAGCTGCGAGGCGCTGGGACCGGCGGCCTGGGCGGCGGGGGATGCCAGGACGGAAGCCACCAGCGCGGACACCGCGAAAAGCCCTGGGGCGAGCTTGCGCATTGCCACCTCTTTCGACAGGGAAGTTTCCTGACTAAAAGCAGCGGTGGCATCACTCTGCGCAACTTAAGTTATGGGTGTCAAGGGCTTAAGGCTTACGTCCCAACAGTCCTATCAGGCGCGTTTGGTCATCCGCGTCCGTTGCGACCGGTACTGGTGAGTCAAACAGCGGACTTTCGCTCCACTCCGCGATGTTTCGTTCGACGTAAGCCAAAACTGTCGAGGCGAGCTCGGGATCGATTCGTTCCTCGGCGCCGATCGAACGCGCCAGATCCCACGCGTGCACGGCCAGGTCCGTGGTCATCTGCCAGCAGTACTCCTCGGCGTCGAGCGTCCCGGACGACACGCTCACGGACTTCGTCAACGCGTCCGGCTCGAGCCACGCCTCGCGCGCCGCCGCTGCCGCGATCACCCACGACACCAGCGGGTCGTCGCCGAGGTTGTCGTGGTCGAAGCGGTCGCCGACCTGGGCGACCGTGCAGCCGGCCAGCAGTTCCGGCGCCCAGAGCTGTTCGTAGACCAGGTGGCCGACCAGATCTCTGACGGACCACTCCCGGCAGGGGGTGCCGAGCACCCACTGGTCGGGCGTGATCTCCCGGACCCGCCGGTCGAACTCGGTCATCGCCACTCCGTGCGCCTGGATCAAGTCCATCCCAGCAGTGCATCAAACCTCGCTCAAAAGCGCACCCCGGGATGAGAGTTGGGCCACTTGGACGCAACCCGAATTTCCAGCCGTACGAGCGTTCGGCGTAATGTGCACCGATCCGCCGTGACATCGTTGACACGAGAGGACGATGGCCTTGAGCGCCCCTAGCGCCAGCATCTCCGAGCAGGACAAAGGTTTCTTCGGGCACCCCCGGGGCCTGTCCACGCTCTTCTTCACCGAACTGTGGGAACGGTTCTCCTTCTACGGCATGAAGGCCATCCTCGGCCTCTACCTGTGGACAGCAGCTGCCGAGGGCGGTCTCGGCGTCGACAAGACGCTCGCGTTGTCCGTCGTGGCCATCTACGGCACCGCGGTCTACATGTCCGGTGTCGCGGGCGGCTGGCTCGCCGACCGGGTCTTCGGCGGCCAGCGGGCGGTGTTCTACGGCGGCGTGCTGATCATGCTCGGTCACATCTCGCTGGCCCTGCCGATCGGCCTCGCGGGCGTGTACCTCGGCCTGGTCCTCATCGTGCTCGGCACGGGCCTGCTCAAGCCGAACATCTCCACGGTCGTCGGCGGGCTCTACGAGCAGCACGACAACCGCCGTGACGCCGGCTTCACGATCTTCTACATGGCGATCAACATCGGCGGCTTCGTGTCACCGCTGATCACCGGCGCGCTCGCGGACGGGATCGGCTTCCACGCCGGCTTCTCCGTCGCGGCGGTCGGCATGGCGCTCGGCCTGATCCAGTACCGCGTCGGCCGCAAGAACCTGCGCGGGTCCGCCGCCGTGGCGCCGAACCCGTTGCCCTCGCAGGAGAAGGGCCGCGTCTACGGCCTCATCGGACTGATCGCGGTCGCGATCGTCGGCCTCGGCGTGCTCTCGTACTTCCTCGGTGGCGTCGAGGGCGTGATCCTGATGATCAGCATCATGTCCATCGTGCTGCCGGTCGGCTACTTCACCGTGATGCTGCGCAGCAAGAAGACGCTGCCGGAGGAGCGCCCGCGGGTCGTCGCGTACATCCCGCTGTTCGTCGCGGCCGCCATGTTCTGGCTGATCTTCGAGCAGAGCGCCTCGGTCATCGCCGAGTTCGCCGACTCGCACGTGGACAACCACGTGTTCGGCTGGGAGTTCCCGGTCGCGTGGTTCCAGTCGATCAACCCCATCATGATCATCCTGCTGGCGCCGGTGTTCGCGCTGCTGTGGGTGAAGCTCAAGGACCGCGCGCCGTCCACGCCGCGCAAGTTCGCCGGTGCACTCGTGCTCGTCGGTTTGTCGTTCGTGCTCATGTACTTCGCGAGCAACTCGGCGGCCGACGGCAAGGTGACGCCGCTGTGGCTGGTGCTGATGTTCCTGATCATGACCGCCGGTGAGCTCATGCTGTCGCCGGTCGGCCTGTCGGTCACGACGAAGCTGGCGCCCAGGGCGTTCGCGTCGCAGACGATGGGCCTGTGGTTCCTGGCGAGCTCGGCCGGTACCGGTGTGGCCGCGCAGCTCGTGAAGTTCTACACGACGAGCCCCTCGGCGTACTTCCTCACGCTGGGCGGCGCGGCCGTGGTGCTCGGTGGCGGTCTCGCGCTGGCGGCTCCGGCGATCCGGAAGCTGATGTCCGGGGTCGAGTAAGTCCCTGGGAGAAGGTGAGAGGGAGGCCCGTCGCGGCGGCGGTGCGGCGGGTCTCCCTCTCACTTACAAGGATGCACTACGCAGATGTGTCATTGGGGCACGAACATTGCTCCAGCCGGGTGAAGTCGAGCACGTGCTGCGACGATTTTCGCCCCACGTCAGGTCGACTTCACCGCCAGTGACCGTTTGGTTTCGTTCGCCCGCACCGGAAGTCGCAACGCGCCGCGGATGAGCTTCGACCTCCTGCGCGCCACGGGTCCGTCCGGCGCGAGGTTCGGGAACCGCTTGAACAGCTCGTGCAACGCGACCGCTCCCTCGATGCGGCTCAGCCCCGCGCCGATGCAGTAGTGGATGCCCGCGGAGAACGCGAGGTGCTCACGCGCGTTGGACCGCGTCGGGTCGAACTTGAGCGGGTCAGCGAAAACGCGCGGGTCCCGGTTCGCCGCCGCCAGCATGAGCATCACCGGCATTCCTTTGGGGAGGGACACCCCGGCCAGCTCCAGGCGTTCCTTCGGCCAGCGGATCGTGTACTGCACGGGCGGGTCGAGCCGCAGCACCTCTTCCACGAACCCCTCGGCGTACTCGGGGCTCTGCGCGAGCGGCGCGACGGTGTGCGGGTTCTCGAACGCCTTCAGCACGCCGTTGCTGATCAGGTTCACCGTCGTCTCGAACCCGGCGAACAGCAACAACCCCGTGGTGGCAACGAGATCCTCGCGGCTGAGGTCGTCGTGCTGCGTCACCAGGTGGCTGACGATGTCGTCCTTCGGGTTGCGGCGGCGCTCGTCGATCAGGACGTCGATGAAGTCGTTGTACTCGATGATGGTGGCGTGCAGGTTCTTCAGCTGCTTGTGCGACCACACGCCGTCGAGCGTCTCGGCGAGCGAACTGCCCCAGCGGGCGAAGATCTCCTTGTGGTCGTCGGGCACGCCGAGCAGGTCCGCGATCACCTGGATCGGTACCTGCGAGGCGAACTCGCTGACGACGTCGAACCGGTCGTCGAGCCGGTCGAGGTAGTTCGTGACGATCCGCTTGATGGACTCGGTGCGGTCCTTCAGGGCGCGCGGCGTGAAGAACGGCTGGACGAGCTTGCGCAACCGGGTGTGCGTGGGCGGGTTCATCATCAGGAACGAGTCCTGCACCGGGTTGACGATCTTCTCGCCGTCCTTGACCAGCGTGATCGGCACCATCGACGCCTCGTCGAACGTGGCGGTGATGAACCTGTTGTCCCGCAGCACCGAATCGCAGATCTCGCGGGACGACGTGACGTACGCGCCCATGCGGCTGCGGACCATGTCGCCCTTCGCGCGCACCTTCTCGTACATCGGGTACGGGTCGCGGTCCGGCGGCGAGGCCATGACACCCGCGTACGGGTCACCTAGGAGCGCGTAGCCGCGGACGAGCGTGCGCAGCGCGAAGAACTGTGTGGCGGTCTTCAGCGTGGACGGCATGTGTCCACATTGCGTCCTACGTGAAGAAGCTTCAAGAGCTGCGGCGGTGGCGGCGCACGGTTTCTTCAACTAGATCGAGTACCGGCTCCATGTCGTCCGCCGGGAGACCCATGGCCAGGTGCGAGACGAGGCCTTCGAGGACGAGCTCCAGGAAGTTCGTCAGGACGGTGACGTCGACGTCGTCGCGGAGGTTGCCGGCTTCGCGCTGGCGGATGAGGCGCTGCCTGGTGGCCGCGGTGAGCTGTTCGCTGCGCTCGGCCCACCTGGCGCGGAAGTCCGGGTCGGTGCGGAGCCTGCGCGAGACCTCCAGGCGGGTGCCCAGCCAGTCCGCCGCGTGCGCTTCGTCCCGTTTCTCCGGTTCTTCCAGGAGGTCGCGCATGACCTGGACGAGGCCCTGCTCTGCCACCACGTCGGCCATCCGGAGCGCGTCGTCCTCCGCCAGCGCGAGGAAGAGCGACTCCTTGTCGCGGAAGTGGTGGAAGATCGCACCGCGGGAGAGTCCCGTCGCCTCTTCGAGACGGCGTACGGTGGCACCCTCGTAGCCGTGGCGCGCGAAACAGGAACGCGCGCCGTCGAGGATCTGACGGCGGCGGGCGTCTAGGTGGTCCTGACTGACCCTGGGCACCGGTAGATGGTCGCAGGGCGAGGGTGGGAAATCCAATCCGTACGTACGGATTGGACACGTCTGAAGGTGTGATCTTTGCGGGTGATCCCTTTCGTGTGGATCATCGGCCGGGCCTGCGCGAACGCGCGCGGCGGCACCAATATCCTCCACCGCCATGGACACGCAGGAGATCATCAAGCTGTCGACGCTCGCCGAGCGCCTGGGGTGGCAGCGGCGTGAGTCCACAGGCGTCCACGTGGTCGATCTGCTGCTCAGCCGCACGGTCTCGGATCTCATCGCCGCTCTGGCCGAGAACCGGGATCGGTAACGGACAGTGTCCCGGGTTGCTGGTAAGCGCTTTCCAGCAGTTCCGGGAAGGGGTTGACTCCAGATGTCACGTGGTGGTGTGATCTGCGCGACAGTTAGGAAAGTTTCTATCCAATAACTGAATCCGCCGCCGCATGGAGTGATCCCCCTACCCGTCTTGTGGGAGGCACAACAGTGGCACCGAGCAGAGGTCGGGCGTTACGCGCGCTCGGCACAATGGGTGTTGCGTTCGCGACAACCATCGCAGTGATGTCGGTACCGGAGTCGGCCCTCGCGGCGCCGGTCCGGTACGAAGCGGAGAACGCGACGATCTCGCAGGGCGTCGTGGAGTCGAACCACGCCGGGTTCTCCGGTGCCGGGTTCGTCAACGTCGACAACGTCGCGGGGAGCTCGGTCGAGTTCACCGTGACCGCGGCGCGGGCGGGCCAGGCGAAGCTGGTCATCCGCTACGCCAACGGAACCGCGGACAACCGCCCGGTCGACGTGAGCGTCAACGGCGGTCTCGCGGTCGACGAGCGCGCCTTCGCGGGCACGGGTGCCTGGACGACGTGGGTGTCGGCCGAGAACACCGTGAACCTGAACGCGGGCGAGAACAAGATCAAGCTCACGTCCACGGGTGCCACCGGCGGGCCGAACCTCGACTACGTCGAGGTCGAGGAGAGCGCCGTTCCCGCTCTCGAGCAGGAAGCGGAGAACGCCACCATCTCGCAGGGTGTTGTCGAGTCCAACCACGCGGGTTTTTCCGGCACTGGCTTCGTCAACTACAACAACGTGGTCGGCTCGTCCGTCGAGTACGCGATCAACGCCGACCAAGCCGGCGAGCACGAGCTGACCTTCCGCTACGCCAACGGGACGACCGCGGACCGGCCGGTCTCGGTCACCGTGGACGGCGCGGGTGCGCAGACGGTGTCGTTCCCCGGCACCGGCGCGTGGACGACCTGGCAGACGCGCACCGCGAAGGTGACGCTGAAGGCCGGCGCCAACAAGATCAAGGCGACCGCGACCACCGCGAACGGCGGCCCGAACGCCGACAAGCTGACCGCGGTGCGGCTCGGCCCGGTCGACAACGAGCCACCTACGCCGCCGAAGAACCTGCAGTTCGTCAGTTCGACGCACAACTCCGTGTCGCTGAAGTGGGAAGCGGCCACGGACAACATCGCCGTGACGGGTTACGAGATCTACCAGCACGGCCAGCACGTCGCGAGCGTCGGCAACGTGCTGGAGGCGACCGCCACCGGCCTGCAGCCTGACACGGACTACGACTGGACCGTGCTCGCGAAGGACGCCGCGAACAACGTCTCGCAGGCCTCCAACAACGTCATCGGCCGCACGCAACCCGCGCCGCCGGACAACCAGGCGCCCACGGTCCCCGGCAACCTGCGGTCGCCTGCCAAGGGCGCGACGTCGGTCGACCTCGCCTGGAACGCCTCCACGGACAACGTGGGCGTCACCGGCTACGACATCTACGTCAACGGCCAGAACAGGCAGTCCGCGGACGGAAATGCCACCTCGGCGACCGTCGCCGGCCTCACCACGGGCACCGAGTACGCGTTCAAGATCCTGGCCAAGGACGCGAAGGGCAACCAGTCCGGGTTCTCCAACGAGATCAAGGTGACCCCGGCGGCCGGCGGCCCGACCGGTACCCCTGACCCCGGTGCGGTGTCCACGATCGCGTCCGGCGTCGACGTTGCGTGGGGTGTCGTGTTCCTGCCGGACGGCTCGGCGTTGTTCAGCGAGCGCAACACCTTCAACATCTACCGGCTGACCAAGAGCGGTCAGAAGACGCTGGCCGGCAAGATCAGCCAGGCGGTCGGCACCAACGGTGAGGGCGGTCTGCTCGGCCTGGAGGTCGCGCCGACGTTCAACACCGACCACTGGTTGTACGTCTACCACACCGCTTCCGAGGGCAACCGCGTCATCCGGATCAAGTACGAGAACGGCGCGCTGGTCCAGAACACGTACCAGATCCTGTTGCAGGGCATGGCGAAGAACCGCTACCACAACGGTGGACGCCTGCGGTACGGCCCGGTCGACGGCAAGCTGTACGTGTCCGTCGGTGACGCGCAGAACCCGGACAACAACCCGCAGAACAACAACTCGCTCAACGGCAAGATCCTGCGGATCAACCTGGACGGCTCGATCCCGTCCGACAACCCGTTCGGCAACGCCGTCTGGTCGAAGGGGCACCGCAACCCGCAGGGCCTCGACTTCGACTCGAAGGGCCGCCTGTGGGAGTCCGAGTTCGGCGACTCCACGCAGGACGAGGTCAACCTGATCACCAAGGGCGGCAACTACGGTTATCCCGCCTGTGAGGGCACCTCTGGCAGCTGCTCCGGCTACATCGCGCCGAAGAAGACCTGGTCGACGTCGCAGGCCTCGCCCTCCGGCCTGACCATCATCAACGACCACGTGTTCGTGGCGACGACGGTGGGTCAGCGCGTCTACCGCCTGCGGATCGACGGTGACACGCTGGTCGACCAGAAGGTGTACTTCCAGAGCACCTACAACCGCCTGCGCACGGTCGAGGTCGACCACGACGGCGACATCTGGCTGACCACCAGCACGGACAAGGACGGCACCGCGAACAACGACCGCGTCCTGCTGATCGACATCCAGTACTCGGGCGGTGGCGGTGGCGGCTTCAAGCTGACGTCCTCGGCGTTCGCGGACGACGCGATGATCCCGGCCAAGCACACGTGCGCAGGTGACGGTGTCGCCGGTCAGGACCCGTCGCCGCCGCTCGCGTGGGGAGCCTCCACCGGTGCCCAGGCGTACGCCATCGTGTTCGCGGACCGGGTGAACAACGGCAACAAGCTGCACTGGGCGATCTGGGACATCCCGGCTGCCACGTCGTCGTTGCCGGAGAACCTCGGTGCCGGCTTCACCGTGCCCGGCCAGGGCGGGGCGAAGCAGAAGGCGATGGGGTCCGGCGCGAATTCGCAGAAGTTCTTCGGGCCCTGTCCCGGTGGTTCCACGAACCCGTACACGTTCACGTTGTACGCGTTGAACACCGCGACGGTTCCGGGAATCACTTCCTCGTCGACGATGGCTCAGATCGAAACGGCCATCAAGAACGCGTCCACCGCCAACACGGTGTTGCGCGGGCGTTCGAACGCTTCGACGTAAACCGCGATTTGAGTGAGCGGGGCCTCCGCAACGTTGCGGAGGCCCCGCTTTCGTCTACTTCTTGGGCAGGGTGATGGCCCAGCTGTCGAGAGTGCCGGCGTCACCTTCGGAACGGTCGCGCACGAGGAGCTGCCACGTGCCGTTCTTGGTCTCGCTCGAGAGATCGACGGTGTAGACCGGCTGGAACTTCGTGCCCGTGCCGTTCGCCTTCAGCAGGTACGTCCGGCCGCTAGGTCCGGCGAGTTCGATCCGCACGTCGCTCTGCGCGGAGTGGTTGATCTTCACCTCGATCTTCGCGGCCTTGGGGGCGTTGCCCTGGCAGCCCGCGTACCGGATCGCCGTGCCGACGTACTCGCCGGCGTCGGGGATCTCGACGTCGTTGTCGTTGACCTTGCGGCCGCAGCCGGGCGTGGGCGCCGACGGTTCGATGCCGTGGTCGGTGAAGAGGAGTTTGTTGGGGGAGTTGGGTCCTGGGTTGGTCACCTTGTCACTGGTCGCCGCGGTCACCAGGGCGTCGCGGACCTGCTGCGGGGTGGCCGCGGGGTTCTTCGCGAGGTAGAGCGCGGCCGTGCCGGCGACGTGCGGAGAGGCCATCGACGTGCCGCCGGCGACCAGCGTCGCGGTGTCGGAGTCCTTCCAGCTGCTGAGGATTCCCAGTCCTGGGGCGAAGATGTCCACGCACGTGCCGTAGTTCGAGAAGTACGCGCGGCTGTCGTCGCGTGCCGTCGCACCCACCGTGATCGCGGCGGGCACGCGAGCGGGCGAGTCCGCGCAGGCGTCGGCGTTGGAGTTGCCGGCGGCGATGGCGTAGGTGAGGCCCGCGGCGATCGACTTCTCGACCGCCGCGTCGAGCACGGCGTCCGCGTCACCGCCGAGCGACATGTTGACCACAGCGGGTTTCACGGCGTTCCTGGTGACCCAGTCGATGCCCGCGACGACCTGCTCGGTGGTGCCGGAACCCTTGCAGTTGAGGACGCGGACGCCGTGCAGCGTCACCTTCTTGGCCACGCCGAAGTCCTTGCCGCCGACCGTGCCCGAGACGTGCGTGCCGTGGCCGTGGCAGTCGTCCGGGTTGGTGTCGTTGTCGATGGCGTCGAAGCCTTCTTTGACGCGGCCCTCGAACTGTTGGTGCGTGGCGCGGACACCGGTGTCGACGACGTACGCGTGCACGTTCGCCGCGTCCGTCGAGTAGTAGTAGGTCTGGTCGTAGGGCAGCGTGCGCTGGTCGATCCGGTCCAACCCCCACGCCTGAGGGTTGTTCTGCGCGTCGCTGACGTGGTGCGTCCGGTTGCGCTGAACGAGCGCGACACCGGGATCCTTCGCGAGGTCCGCGGCCTTTTGCGCGGTCATCGTGGCGCTGAACCCGTTCAGTGCCGCTGAATACGTGTGACGAACGCTCACGTCGTATTGGCCGACGACATTGGCGCTCAGGACGTGCTCCCTGAGGACGACGACGAACGTGTCCTCGGCGGTGGCCTGCGCAGGTGTGCCGATGAATGTCAACGCCATCGCCGCGGTTAATCCGAGCCGAAATTTCCGCATTGTTCTCCCTTGTGAACACGTCTCGAACGGTTCACGCGCGGCGGATACGCGAACGCATTGCGCACAGTAGTGCACCTGTGGTCACATGGGTTCGTCAGAAACCTCCGCCGCCCATTACCTGGAGGTTCTTTCGTGCGTAAATCAGCAATGGTCGCGCTCTCGTTCGCCGCGGCCTTCGCACTCGCGGCACCGGCTCTCGCCGCCCCGGCGCCGCTGGCCCTGACCAGCACGGCGTACAAGAACAACGGCGCCATCCCGGACAAGTTCTCGTGCGCCCAGGACCACAAGCCCGGCAACGACATCTCCCCGCCCCTGGCCTGGACCGGCGGTGACGTGAAGGCGGAGTCGTACGCCCTGGTGTTCGTCGACACCGGCTCCGGCAGTCAGCACAAGATCCATTGGGTCGCCTGGGACATCCCGGCCGCGGCCACCGGCCTGCCCGAGGGGTTGAAGAAGGGCTACGACATCGTAGAGCCCGAGTTGAAGGGTGCCCACCAACGCGCCATGGGCGACAAATCGGTCAACGAGATGTTCTTCGGACCTTGCCCGCGCTCCAAGCACAAGTACGAGTTCACGTTGTTCGCGGTGAAGGTGAAGAACCTGCCGGGACTCAACAAGAATTCGAAGCCCGCCGATGTCGAGGCGGCGGCGAAGAAGGCGGCCGTGGGCCAGGCGAAGCTGACCGGCTTCTCCACCGCGAAGCCTTAAAAGGTCGCCAATTCACCAGCGAAAATGGTTGATCACCGTACACTCCGGACCGTTGTCCGAACGAGCGATCTGGGGTTCGCGGTGAGCGGTGGCAAGGTGTTGGTGACAGGGGCGAGCATCGCGGGGCCCGCCCTGGCCCACTGGTTGCATCGGCGGGGTGCCGAGGTGACCGTGGTCGAGCGGGCCCCTGGCTTGCGTCCCGGCGGTCAGGCGGTGGACGCGCGCGGGGTGGCCAAGGAGGTCATCAAGCGGATGGGTCTGGACGCGACGGTGCGCGCGGCCTGCACCGACACCGCCGGCGCGTACACCGTGGACGTCGACGGGAACGTGCTGGAGACCTACAGCGCCGAGGACGACGACGGCGACGGGTTCATCGCGGACATCGAGATCCTGCGCGGAGATCTCTCCCAGCTGCTCTACGACGACACCCGTGACGGTGTCGAGTACCTCTTCGACGACCGGATCGCCGAGCTCACCCAGGACGCGGACGGGGTCGACGTCACCTTCGCGAGCGGTGTGCGGCGGCGTTTCGACCTGGTGGTCGGGGCCGACGGGCTGCACTCGGCGCTGCGCGGGATGGTCTTCGGGCCGCGCGAGCGGTTCCTCCGCCACCTCGGGCTCGTGCTGGCCTTCTGCACCGTGCCCAACGAGTTCGGCGTGGACGGCTGGATGATCGACTACCAGGACCAGGCGTCCGGGCGCTCCGCCGGTCTGCGGCCGCTCAAGGACGCCTCGCAGACCATGGCCATGGTCTCCTTCCCCGCGGCCGAATTCGACATCGACCACCGGGACGTCGAGGGCCAGAAGCGGCTGCTGCGGGAGCAGATGGCAGGCCTCGGCTGGCTGACCCCGCGCATCCTCGCGCACGTGGACGACAGCCCGGACTTCTACCTCGACCAGGTCGCCCAGGTCGTGATGGACCGCTGGTCTGCCGGACGGGTGGGGCTGATCGGCGACGCGGCGTTCAGCTCGTCGCCGATGTCCGGCGGGGGCACCGGACTGGCCCTCGTCGGCGCCTACCTGCTGGCCGGGGAACTGGCCGCCGCCGACTGGGACCCCGAAGCCGGGTTCGCCGCCTACGAGGCGCGGATGCGCCCGTTCGTCGAGGCCAACCAGGAGATCGGCCGCCTGCACGTGGCCAGCCGCGCCCCTGCGCCGGACGCCGAGCCGAGCCCGGAGCCCGACATGGAGGCGCTCATGGCGGTGGTCGACCGTGCGATCAACGGTGTCGAATTGCCCGACTTCGCCGGAGTGCCGGACTCCCGGTCGTCGGCGTAGTCAGCTGGCGGGAAATGTGCCCGTGTGCACGCGTGCGTACGGGCACATCACTTGTTTCGTAAGGATTTGAGGGCTGCAACTGTCAGACCCCGCGTGTAGCGTCGAACGCGCCAGACGATCACGGGGAGTGTGGCAGCGTGACTGCGTTGCGTAATCAACCGGCGCCGGCGAGGTTCGCCGACCGCGCCGAGGCCGAGGCTTACGTGGCCTCGGTCTGTTTCAAACACGGCCCACCGAGGCTGTACGGCGTGGAGCTCGAATGGACCGTTCACCACGCCGAAGACCCAGGTCAGAAGCTAGACAGGAACCGGTTGGCCGCGGCTCTCGGAGAGCACGCGCCGCCCACGCTGGTTCCGGACAGCCCCCAGCGGCCGCTTCCCAGCGGCACCCCGCTGACCGTCGAACCGGGCGGGCAGGTCGAGATCTCCACACCTCCCTGCACCAGCCTCCCGGACCTCTTCCAGACGGTCTCCCAGGACATCTCCCATCTCACCGCCATGCTGGCGGACCACGGTCTCGTGCTCGGCGATCGGGGCGCTGACCAGCACCGCAGCCCCACGCGCCTGCTGCAGGTGCCCCGGTACGCCGCGATGGAGCACGCGTTCAACCCGCTCGGCTCCGACGGCATCTCGATGATGTGCAACACCGCAGGTCTCCAGGTGTGCCTCGACTTCGGTGAGGAGAAGCACCTCAGAGACAGATGGGCTGCCGTGCACCAACTCGGGCCGGTGCTCATCGCGTTGTTCGCGAACTCGCCGAGCACTGGCGGCATGCACCAGGGCTGGGCGTCGGCCCGCATGCGGACGCTTTACGGCACGGATCCCGTGCGCACCAGGCCAAGTGCTGTGTGCGCCGATCCGGCACAGGCTTATGCACGGCGAGTCCTCGACACACCGGTGATCGTCGTGCGCGGGCCGAGTCCTAGTTGGATTCCGCCACGCAGATTGACGTTTGCCGACTGGATGAACGGGGCACTCGACCGCAGCCCCACCAGCGACGACCTCGACTACCACATGACGACCATGTTCCCGCCGGTGCGGCCGCGCGGGTACATCGAGATCAGATACCTCGACACACCCGCGCCCGGCGGGTGGATCGCGCCGAGTGCGCTGCTCGTCGCGCTGTTCAGCGACCCGTCCGTTGTGGACGGTGTGCTGGCGGCGACGGAACGGGCGGCCGGGCGGTGGCTCACCGCCGCACGGCACGGGATGGCGGACGAACGCATTGCCAGAGCGGCGAAGGACGTCGTGGCTCTCGGCATCGAGTCGTTGCACCGCACCGGTCTCTCTCATGACCAGATCAGCGCTATCAGCCGAGAGCTTGAGGGGAAGCTGTGACAGAAGAACTCCGCGAGCGCGTGGCGGAGGAACTGTTGCGTTCGCGCGCGCGTTCCACCGCACTGACCGACGCCGTCGACGAGCACGACCTCGTCCGGCAGCACTCGAAGCTGATGTCGCCGCTGGTCTGGGACCTGGCGCACATCGGCAACCAGGAAGAGCTGTGGCTCGTTCGCGACGTCGGTGGCCGCGAACCGGTCCGCAGCGACATCGACGAGTACTACGACGCGTTCAAGTTCTCCAGGAGCGTGCGGCCCGAGTTACCGCTGCTCAACCCGCGTGAGACCCGCCAGTACGTCGGTGACGTGCGCGGCAAGGTGTTCGACGTGCTGGAGAAGGTGCCGCTGGAGGGCCGCAGGCTCGTCGAGAACGCCTTCGCGTTCGGCATGATCGTGCAGCACGAGCAGCAGCACGACGAGACGATGCTCGCCACGCACCAGCTGCGCACCGGCGACCCGGTGCTGCACGCGCCGCCGCCACCCACCGGAAACCTCGTTCCCGCAACGGAAGCGTTCATTCCGGGCGGACAGTTCGAAATGGGCACGTCAGACGAACCGTGGGCGCTCGACAACGAACGTCCCGCGCACGCCGTGCACGTCGACTCGTTCTTCATCGACACCACGCCGGTCACGAACGCCGAGTACGCCGAGTTCGTGCTGGCAGGCGGCTACGACGACCGTCGTCTGTGGACCGAAGAGGGCTGGCAGCACCGGACGACCGCGAAGCTTTCCGGTCCGCGCTTCTGGCACCGCGAGGGCAACTCGTTCAGCCGCACCGCGTTCGGCGTCACCGAGCCGATCGTGCCGGACGAACCCGTTGTGCACGTGTGCTTCCACGAGGCCCAGGCGTACGCGACGTGGGCGGGCAAGCGGCTGCCGACCGAGCAGGAGTGGGAGAAGGCCGCCCGCTACGACGCCGAGACCGGCACGACCAGGCGTTATCCGTGGGGTGACGAGGATCCCGCCGAGATCCACGCGAACCTCGGCCAGCGGCACCTGCGCCCGGCGCCGGTCGGTGCGTACCCCAAGGGGGTCTCGGCCGCGGGCGTGCATCAGCTGATCGGTGACTTGTGGGAGTGGACCTCGTCGGACTTCCAGCCCTATCCGGGCTTCGAGGTCTTCCCGTACGCCGAGTACTCGCAGGTCTTCTTCGGACCGGACTACAAGGTGCTGCGCGGCGGCTCGTTCGGCACCGACAAGTCCGCGATCCGGGCGACGTTCCGCAACTGGGACTACCCGATCAGAAGGCAGATCTTCTCCGGGTTCCGCTGCGCCAGGGACGCCTAGCCCGATGTGCCGCCATCTGGCTTACCTGGGCACCGCCATGCCCCTGGACTACCTGCTCTTCGACGCGCCGGACTCGTTGGAGCGGCAGGCTTACGCGCCGCAGCAGATGCACGGCGGTGGCACGATCAACGTCGACGGGTACGGCGTGGGCTGGTTCCCCGGCCCGATCAGGTACCGCCGCGCGGGGCCGATCTGGGCCGACGCGAACCTGCGCCAGCTGTCCGAGACGACGTCGTCCACCGCAGTCCTCGCCGCGGTGAGGTCGGCGACCATCGGCATGCCGGTGGTGGACGCGGCGTGCGCGCCGTTCACCGATGGCACGTGGCTGTTCAGTCACAACGGTCGTATCTCCGAGTGGCCGGAGTCCGTCGCCGGCCTCGCGAAGACGCTTCCCGTGACCGACCTGCTCACCATGGACGCGCTGACCGACTCCGCTCTGCTGTGGACGTTGGTCCGGCGAAGGCTGGAGACCGGGAAGAATCCCGTTGACGTGCTCGTTGAACTGACCAAAGAGGTGGTGGCGGCCGCACCCGCGTCGCGCCTCAACTTCCTGATGACCAACGGTTCGGTCATCGTCGGCACGACGTGGACCCACTCGCTGTGGGTCCATCACGACGAGGAGGGCGTCACGCTCGCCTCCGAACCGCTCTGGGGTGACGACGCGTGGCGGGAGATCCCCGACAACCACGTGGTCCTCGCCAATCCATCCACTGTGGAGGTTCACCCGATTTGACTTCCTCCCCTCGTGAACGAGGGGATTCCTACAGCTCGCGCCGCAGGGTTTTCTGCTTCGTCGCCGACCGCCCGCTCGGAGTGTTCCGTTGAGGTCTTACATCGGCTCCACAGACTGTCACCGCCAGCCCGGCGGTCAGGATGTTGCGTGCCGCGTTCACGTCCCGATCGTGGGTCGTACCGCAGGCACAGGTCCAGGTACGCACGTGCAGCGACATCTCCGCCGCGAGCGCGCCGCAGACCGAACACAGCTTGGACGACGGGAACCAGCGATCCACGGCGATCACTTGCCGTCCGTACCAGCTCGCTTTGTACTCCATCATCTGCCGGAACTGCCGCCAGCCCGCATCACTGATGGCGCGGGCCAGGCCGCGGTTGCCGACCATGTTCGACACGGCCAGGTCCTCGATCACGAGCGTTTGGTTCTCACGCACGAGTCGAGTAGTGACCTTGTGCAGATAGTCCGTGCGGCGGTCGGCGATCCGGGCTTGCACGCGAGCGACCTTGATGCGGGCCTTGGCCCGGTTGCTGCTGCCCTTCTGCTTGCGGCACAAGGCCCGCTGAGCCTTCGTGAGTGCCGTCCGCTCCCGGTGTTCGTGCCGGGGATTGTTGAACTTCTCCCCAGTCGAGAGGGTCAGCAGGTGATCGAGGCCGACATCGATGCCCACCGCCGAATCGACCGCGGGCAACGGGATCACTCCGGGGTCCTCGCACAGCAGGGACACGAACCAACGCCCGGCAGCGTCTCGCGACACGGTCACCGTCGACGGCACCGCACCTGTGGGCAGTGGCCGCGACCAGCGGATGTCCAGCGGCTCGGTCATCTTCGCCAGCGTCAGGACCCCGTCACGCCAGCGGAACGCCGAACGGGTGTACTCAGCGCAGGCACGCGACTTCTTCCGCGACTTGAACCGCGGATATCGCGCACGCTTGGCGAAGAAGTGACAGAACGCCATCTGCAGATGGCGCAACGCCTGCTGCAGCGGCACCGACGACACCTGACTCAGGAACGCCAGCTCTTCGGTGCGCTTCCAGGCGGTCAGCAGCGCCGACGTTGCGTCGTAGCCGACCCGTTCCCCACGCTGCTTCCACGCCTCCGTGCGGGCCTGCAACGCCAGGTTGTACACCTTGCGGACACAACCGAACGTGCGCGACAACTCCGCCGCCTGCGTCTCGGACGGATAGAAGCGGAACTTGAACGCCCGCTTCACCAACCCATCCATCATCACAACCTATCAATCCACTGTGGAATCCCGCGGCCGGGTGGCGCACGCTGTCACACCCAGCCGGAGACACCACTACTCCTGCCCTGCCCCACAAGGGTCCGATTCCTCCCCGCCCTGACGGACGGGGTCTCCTTGGAGGACTTCCGATGACCGAGCCGGTGCTGGACGTTCATCTCAAACCGGAGGACGCCGCACACGCGCTACGTGCCGACGTGCGAGCCGGACTGACCGCGGACCCGAAGTGGGTCTCGCCGAAGTGGTTCTACGACGCGGTGGGCAGCGAGTTGTTCGAGGACATCACGCGGCTGCCGGAGTACTACCCGACACGTGCCGAACGCGAGGTGCTCGCCGAGCGGGCCGGCGAGATCGCGGCGACGACCGGCGCGCACTCGCTGGTGGAGCTGGGTTCCGGGTCGTCGGAGAAGACCCGGCTGCTGCTCAGCGCGCTTCGCGAGCACGGCACGCTGCAGGAGTTCGTGCCGCAGGACGTGTCCGTGTCGGCGTTGACCGAGGCGGCGCACGCGATCATCGCGGACTACCCGGGACTGCGGGTGCACGGTGTGGTCGGCGACTTCACCCAGCACCTGTCGTTGCTGCCCGGTGAGTCGCCGCGGGTGGTGGCGTTCCTGGGCGGCACGATCGGCAACCTCATCCCGGAGGAGCGGGAGAAGTTCCTCCGCACCGTCCGGGACGTGCTGGAGCCGGGGGAGTGGCTGCTGCTCGGCACGGACCTCGTGAAGGACGAGCAGACGTTGGTGCGCGCGTACGACGACGCGCAGGGCGTCACGGCGGAGTTCAACCGAAATGTGCTGAACGTCCTGAACCGCGAGGTCGGCGGAGACTTCGACGTCGAGGCGTTCGAGCACGTGGCGTTGTGGAACGCCGAGCAGGAATGGATCGAGATGCGCCTGCGGGCCAAGCGGGCGATGCGAGTGACGCTCGCGGAACTCGGTTTGACCGTCGACTTCCGCGAGGGCGAGGAGCTGCGCACCGAGGTGTCGGCCAAGTTCCGCGAGGACGGCGTGCGCGAGGAACTGGAAGACGGCGGGTTCGCGTTGCACCGGTGGTGGACCGATTCCGAGGGAAGGTTCGCGGTCTCGCTCGCCCAAGCGGTGTAACCGGGCCAACACCCTCCGATAGGCGGGTACTCGTGGTCCGCTGACAGTGGTGGGCTGCGTCGATGACTCCTGCATCTGCGCGTGCCGTGCGCGTGGCGCTTGTCAGTGCGCTCGCGCTCGGCACCGTCATCACCGGCCTGGGTACCGCCTCAGGTCAGCCTGAAGCCACCTCAACCGTCAGACCCGCCGCGTGGGGGCCGTGCGCGGCCGACGTGCTCGCCGAGATCCCCGCCGCGCAGCGCGACAAGGTCAGCTGTGCCGTCCAGGAAGTGCCGGTCGACCACTCGCGGCCGCGCGGGGACAAGACCGGCGTGATCATGATGAAGCGCCCGGCGCTGGATCCGGCGAAGAAGATCGGCTCGCTGTTCATCAACCCCGGCGGCCCCGGTGGCGCCGGCCTGATCTACAGCGCGTACGGCTCCAGCTTCTTCACCCCGGAGATCCTCGAGAAGTTCGACCTCATCGGCTTCGACCCGCGCGGTGTGGGCCGCAGCGCGCCGCTGCGCTGCTTCCGCACCCAGGAGGAGGCGGACGCGGTCAACGAGGGCTGGTTCGCGCTGCCGATCACCAAGGACGAGATCGCGAGCTCGATCCGGCAGTCCAAGGTCTACACGGACTACTGCAGGATCAACGCCGGTCCGCTGCTCAACCACATGTCGACCGAGGCCGTCGCCCGTGACCTCGACGTCATGCGTGAGGCCGTCGGCGACCGCCAGCTCACGTACGTCGGTTTCTCGTACGGCACGCTGCTCGGCGCGACCTACGCGAACATCTTCCCGCAGAAGTCGCGGGCACTGGTCCTCGACGGCAACGTCGATCCGCACCTGCGCCTGACCAACGGCGCGCAGTACGACCGCGAGCGCGCGCGTGGCTTCGAGATCGCGTTGGACGCGATGCTTCGCCGGTGCGACACGGTCGGTGTGGCGAAGTGCGCGTTCGCCGGTGACGCCCGCAAGAAGTTCGACAAGATCCGCGAGACGCTGCGCAAGGGCCCGACGACGTTGCCCGGCGGCACCCAGGTGACGCTGACCGACGTGGTCGGCCGCACGTCGAGCAACCTGTACAGCCCGTCGACGTTCAAGGCGCTCACGGCCTGGCTGCAGTCGATCCACGCCGCGCAGAACCCGTCGGCCGCCTCGCTGAGCGTTCAGTCCGTTGTGGACGTTCCGATGCTGAACAACCTCGGCGGCCGCGCGGACGTGCGCGTGCTGCCGGACACGCCGTACACCGCGGACGACTCGTACTACGCGGTGAACTGCACCGACAAGCCGTTCACGAAGTCGAACCGCAACTGGGCCTCGACGGCGGCCAAGTGGGAGAAGGAGTCGCCGACGTTCGGCCGCTACCAGGCCGCCTCCGACCTGCTGACCTGCCCGACCTGGCCGACGCGCAACCCGGACCGCTGGATCGGCCCGTGGAACCGCCACACCAAGAACCCGGTCGTCGTGGTGGGCAACTACTACGACCCGGCGACGCAGTACCTGTTCTCGCAGCGCATGGCCAAGGAACTCGGCAACGCGCGCCTGATCAGCGTCGACGCGTTCGGTCACTGCATCCTCGGTGACTCGGCCGGTGCCGACGCGGCGGTGACCCGCTACCTGGTCGACCTGACCGCGCCGGTGAACGGTTCGGTGTACCAGCCGAACGTCCAGCCGTTCGCCTGATTCGTCCGGTAGAAGGAGGGTTGTGCCCCGCGATGTCGGGACACAACCCTCCGAACGACGGGTACAAACGGTGCACCGTCAGTGATGGGCTGCACGCGTGACGTCATCTTCCGCATCTCTGCGTGTCCTGATCACGAGCGCGCTCGTGTTCGGCACCGTCGTTTCCGGTCTGGGCACCGCATCCGCCCAGACCGACGCATCCGCCGTCAGACCCGCTGCCTGGGGGCAGTGCGCCGCAGACGTCCTGGCCTCGCTGCCCGCCACCGTCACGCCCGAGGAGCGCGCACGGCTTTCCTGCACCACCCAGGAAGTGCCCGTCGACCACTCGCGCCCGCGCGGTGAGAAGACCGGCATCGCCATGATGAAGCGCCCGGCGAACGACCCGTCCCGCAAGATCGGGTCGATCTTCCTCAACCCCGGCGGCCCCGGCGGCTCCGGCCTGATCCGCGGCGCCATCGCCAAGAACTACTTCCCGGCGCAGGTGCTGGACCGGTTCGACATCATCGGCTTCGACCCGCGCGGCGTGGCCCGCAGCGCGCCGTTGCGCTGCTTCCGCACCCAGGAGGAGTCGGACGCGGTGAACGGCGGCTGGTACAGCCTGCCCATCACCAAGGCGGAGATCTCCAGCTCGATCTCGTCCGCCAAGGCCTACACGGACTACTGCAAGATCAACGCCGGCCCGCTGCTCAACCACATGTCGACCGAGGCCGTCGTGCGCGACCTCGACATCATGCGCGAGTCCGTGGGCGACAAGCAGCTGAACTTCGTCGGCTTCTCCTACGGCACGCTGATCGGCTCGACCTACGCGAACATCTTCCCGTCCAAGGCGCGGGCGATCGTGATCGACGGCAACGTCGACCCGCAGCTGCGCCTGACCAACGGCGCCGAGTACGACCGTCAGCGCGCCCAGGGCTTCGAGATCGCGCTGGACGCCATGCTGAAGCGCTGTGACAGCGCGGGTGTGGCGAAGTGCGCCTTCGCCGGGGACGCGCGGGCCAAGTTCGAGGCCATGAAGAAGGCCCTGGCCGTCGGCCCGGTCACGTTGCCGAACGGCACCAAGGTCACGCTGGCCGACGTCGTGGGCCGAGTCGCCGGCGACCTGTACTCGGTGCCGCGCTTCGCCGCTCTGGTGGCGTGGCTGCAGTCCATCCACGTGGCGCTGAACCCCAGTGCTGTGGCGGCTTTCAGCGTTCAGTCCACTGTGGAGCTCGCCGCGCCGCTGAACAACGGTGGTGGCCGCTTCGACGTCGACCCGCTGCCGGAGACCCCGTACACCGCGGACGACTCGTACTTCGCGGTCAACTGCACCGACAAGCCGTTCGCCCGCACGAACCGCATGTGGGAGCAGACGGCGGCGAAGTGGGAGAAGCAGTCCCCGACCTTCGGCCGCTACCAGGCCGCCTCGGACCTGCTGGCCTGCCCGACCTGGCCGACCCGCAACCCGGACCGCTGGATCGGCCCGTGGAACCGCAAGACCGCGAACCCGATCGTGGTGGTGGGCAACTACTACGACCCGGCCACGCAGTACCTGTTCTCGCAGCGCATGGCCAAGCAGCTCGGCAACGCGCGGCTGATCAGCGTCGACTCGTTCGGCCACTGCATCCTGGGCCGGGCTGCCGGGGCTGACGCGGCCGTGGCTAAATACCTGGTGGATCTGGTCGCGCCGGCCGACGGTCAGGTGTTCCAGCCGAACCTGCAGCCGTTCGCCTGATCAACGCGGTTGCCAGTAGCACTCCCGCACTGAGGAACGGCGTCAGCGGGGCCGAGGCCAGGGAAACCAGGGCCACGGCCACGTTGACGCCGTTTTTCGTTGCGGCGGCCCAGATCGCGAGCGCGAGGGGGACGGCGATCGCGACCAGCAAAGTCCACGGCAGGTCCGCCCACGCGAGCGCGAAAAGCCCGACGCCGGCGAGGAAATGGGCGTCCTTGCGCGGCCCCAACGCGGCGGTCGCGGCGGCGACGAGCACGATCGGCGCCTCGTGGGGCATCGCGAACACCGCTGCGCCGTACACCGCGCCGGCGATCGCGGTTCGCCAGCTGCGGCGGCGGATCGCCCAGCCCAGCACGCCGGCGACGACCAGCCAGGCCGGGATCGTGGGCCAGTCGAGGATGAACCTCATGAAGCTCGGCTCGTACGGGTCCTCCTCGACGGCGACCAAGCAGGCACTCACGCCACCGGGGCAGCCCTGCCACCACGACGGCGCACTCGGCCTCGTCTCGACGGCCGCAAACGCTCCGGCGCCGGCGATCACGAGCGCCACCCACGCGGGCCGTGGCGCCAGGGCGATCAGCAGCAGGGCCGCCACCACTGCACCCAAGAACCAATAGATCACAGCAGTGCGCTCCTGACGATCAGCACCACCGCGCTCGCCCCCGCCACGATCAGCATCGGCCTGCGGATCCCGCCCGCGTCGAACCGCTTGCGCAACGGCCCGGACAACAGGAACCCGGCCACCAGGAACGGAATCAACGCGAGCCCCGTCCACAGCTGGTGCGCGTGCACCTGCCCAGCCGCGAGCAGCCCGACGATCGACGCACCCGAGCCGAGCACGAAGAACGCCGCGAGCGTCGCCCTGACCTGGGGGCCCGCCTGGTTCTGGTACAGCAGCGCGACCATCGGGCCGCCCACCGCCGTCGCCGTGCCGAACGAGCCGCTCGCGAACCCGGCCGTGACGAGTGCCTTCGGCTCGGGTTGCGGGCGCCAGGCGGTGATGGACAGCAGCACGCAGGCCAGCACCGAGCCGCCGACGACGAGGCCGAAGCCCTTCGGGTCCAGGGCGTCGACGATCAGGATGCCGACGACCGTGCCCGGTAGGCGGCCCAGCATCGCCCAGCCGACGCCGCGCCAGTCGACGTGGGTGAACTCGCGTGCCAGCGACATCGACGCGTGTGCGGTGGCGACCATGAGGACGGGCACCGGCAGCAGCGCGGGGTCGAGCAGCGCGAGGATCGGTACGACGATGAGTGCCAGGCCGAAGCCGATCAGGCCTTGCAGCAGACCTCCGAGCGCGACGACCACGCCCGCGATCGTGAGCAACCCCCAGGACATGGTTAGCAAGGCTACAGATTGGGGTCACCAGGTTTCTCCCGCCGTTCGCCTGGCGTTGGCCGAGCGCACCTACGCTCCGCGCCATGACTGCGTCCCGCCGTTCCTTCCTCATCGGCACCGGTGCGACCGCCGCCGCTGCCGCCCTGGTCACGCCCGGTGTCGCCGATGCTGACATCGTTGTCGGCGGTGGCCGGCCCGACCCCGAGGCGCGGCGGTTCACGCTCGCGGTGATCCCGGACACGCAGTACATGTTCGATCTCGACCGGGGCGACTCGGCGCCGTTGAAGGCGACGCTGCAGTACCTGATCGATCACCAGAGGTCGGAGAACATCGTCTTCGTCAGCCACCTCGGCGACCTCGTCGAGAACGGGCGGAAGAGCGAGATCGACGACATCGGCGAGCGGTTCGAGGTGCTCGACCGGCGCCGGGTCGGGTACAGCGTGCTCGCGGGCAACCACGACCTGCCGGACTCGCGCACCGACGACCAGCGCGGCCGCACGCCGTACCTCGACGAGTTCGGGCCGCGGCGGTTCCGGAACTCGCCGACGTACCGGGGTTCCAGCGCCGACGGGTACAACTCGTTCCACGTGTTCCGGGCCGCCGGCAAGGAGTGGCTGGTCCTCGCGCTGGACTGGCGCATGTCCGCCAAGGGTTTCGAGTGGGCGCGCTCGGTGCTGAAGCAGCACGCGAAGCTGCCGGTCATCCTCACCACGCACGAGCTGGTGTACGACGGGGGTGACGGTGCCGCCGCCATGTCCGACTACGGCCGCAAGCTGTGGGACGAGCTGATCAAGGACAACGACCAGATCTTCCTCACGCTCAACGGGCATTTCTGGCCGCCGGCGCGGGCGACCATGCGGAACACGGCCGGCAACGACGTGCACGTGCACATCACGAACTACCAGGACCGCTACTACGGCGGCGGCGCGATGATCCGGCTGTACCACTTCGACCTGGACCGCAAGACCATCGACGTGCGCACGCTGTCGCCGTGGCTGCTGGGCAAGCGCGCGCTCAACCCGTTGGAGCGCAAGGAGATCGAGCTGACCGGGCCGGTCGACAGGTTCAGCGTGCCGATCGACTTCGAGCAGCGGTTCGCCCGGTTCGACCCGCCGGTGCTGCCGGGCGCGCAGCCGGTTCGCGACGTGCTGGTGCGAGGAACCGTCGCGTACTGGCGGCTCGGCGAGGGCCTGAAGGACCTGTCAGGCAACGGGAACGACCTCAAGCAGACGGGTGAGCTGACCGCGGGGGACGACCACCACCGGTTCGCGCCGTCGCACCGGTCGTTGTACTTCGGCAAGAACGGGTATCTGTCCACTGTGGATGCCGCGCAGATCAACCGCGAGACGTTCGAGCGCGGGTACACGATCGAGCTGTTCCTCAAGCTGCCCAAGGACTTCAACCACCCGTGGTGCGGCCTGTTCACCAAGCTCGCGCCCGGTTCAGCCGCGGGCAAGACCGGTGACGACCCGAGCGAGCCGATCGCCACGCTGAACCTCGCGGGCGGCGGCGGGCTGCAGTGGGCGGTGTTCCCGCGCAACCTGCCGGGGCTGTCCACCAACTGGGGCCACGAGATGGACTTCGAGACGTGGTGGCACGTCGCCGTGGTCAACGACGGCGTGCACACCACGATGTTCGTCGACGGATCTCCCTTGCTGCGCAACCCTTCCACGCCGGCGCGCGGCATCTCGACCGCCGGTGACCCGTGGCTCGTCGGCGCCTACGCGTACAACAAGATCGTCGAGAAGTCGTTGCACGGCTGGATCGGTGACATGCGGGTGGTCGACCGGCCGCTGGACCGCTCCGAGTTCATGCGGTCGAAGGCAGCCCGAACCGCGGGAACAGACTGAGGTCGAAGAACGACGAGACGCGCGTGATCCGGTCGTCGCGTACCTCCAGCACCTGGAGGTTGAACGGCCGGAACACGCCGTCCTCTTCTCGCAGGTACAGCCCGTAAGCAGGCTGGCCGTTCGCTTCGACGGCGATCATGCGCGCGCCGTCCGGCACAGCGGGGCACTGGTTCGTGAGGTGCCACGCGACCATCTCCGGCCCCTGGTACCACTGCGGGAACGGCGGCATCTCCCAGACGACGTCCTCGGCGAACATCCCGATGATCTCCGGGATGTTCTTGGCCTCGAACGCTTTCACCCACCGGTCGAGCAGCGGCTTGGCGTCCGCGGGCTCGGTGATCTGCTCCTCGGTGAGGTCCTTGAGCTGCGCGTGGGCCCGTTGCAGAGCGCTGTTGACGGCCGCCACGGTCATGTCGAGCTCGTCGGCGGTCTCCGCGGCGGTCATCCTGAGGACGTCGCGCAGGATCAGCACCGCGCGTTGCCGCGGCGGCAGGTGCTGGAGCGCCGCGACGAAGGCCAGCCTGGTGGACTCGCGTTCGCCGACGATGGCGGCGGGGTCGGTCGGGAACGGCTCCAGCCACGGGACCTCGTGGTCCTGGGTCAGCGAATCCGTTTCCGTCGCGCTCGTGGACAGCCCGAACGGCAACGGTCGTTTGGTGCGGGTGTCGAGCGCGGTGAGGCAGACGTTCGTCGCGATCCGGTACAGCCAGGTGCGCACCGACGAACGGCCCTCGAACTTGTCGTATGCCTTCCACGCGCGCAGGTACGTCTCCTGCACCAGGTCTTCGGCGTCGTGCACCGAGCCGAGCATCCGGTAGCAGTGTGCGAGCAGTTCCCGCCGGAACGGGTCCGCGGCGGTGGCGAAGTCCGCTGTCACTTCCACTGTCACTCTTGCACTGTAATCGCGTTCCGCAGCCTGGTGACGAGCATTCCGATGTGGTCTTTGAGCTCCTGCGGCTCCCGCACCTCGAAGTCGAGCCCGATGAACAGCAGGTAGAACACGATCCGGTCGAGCGATTCCGCGCCTGTGCGCATCAGGCACGAGTTGTCGTCGATCGGTTCCAGCGACACCGACATGGGGGAGGTGCGTTCCGCGACTTCCCTCAGTGGCGCATTGATCGTCAGCACCGCCTGGTAGGTGTAGACGCTCGACGCGACCTGACGCGAGACGAACTCGCCCAACGACTCCGCGGGTGGTTCGCGCGGCGGGAACCGGGCGGCGAGCGTGGGTTCGGTGGTGACGCGGTCGACGCGGAACGTCCGCCAGTCCTGTTTGGACACGTCCCAGGCGACGAGGTACCACCTGCGGCCGGTGTGCACGAGACCTTGCGGTTCCACGAGCCTTTTCGCGGGCTCGCCCTGCGTTGGGGCGTAGGTGAACCGCAGCTGCGCGTGGTCGCGGCAGGCGGCGGCGATGATCGTGAGCGTCTCCGGGTCGACGGTCGGGCCCGCGGCGATCAGGGGAGTGGTGTGCGCCTGCAACGCCTGGACGCGCCGGCGCAGCCTGGTCGGCAGCACCTGTTCCAGCTTGGTGAGCGCGCGGACCGACGTCTCCTCGATGCCCGCGATCGTGCCGTTGGCGGCGGTGCGCAGGCCCACCGCGACGGCGACCGCCTCGTCGTCGTCGAGCAGCAACGGCGGGAGTTCCGCGCCGGCGCCGAGCTGGTACCCGCCGGTCGCGCCGGGCAGTGATGTGACGGGGTAACCGAGGCTGCGGAGCTTGTCCACGTCACGGCGGATAGTGCGGACGTCGACGCTGAGCCGGTCCGCGAGCTCCGGGCCCGTCCAGTCTCGCCGCACCTGCAGCAAGGACAGGAGCTTCAGCAGCCGTGCGGACGTCTCCAGCATGTGAGGGATATTAGATTCCGTTGCGGACAACGGCCTGCGGTGGTTAGGGTTTGCGTCATGACTGCCGGGTCGGCCTTGTGCCGTGAGCGGAACGGTTGCCCGGCCCTGACTTGATCAGGGCCCCTCCATCCCCGCGCCTATCCGTGATTTCGGGATACGCGCACAGGGAGAGGAGGTGATGCGCAATGCTTCCCAACGTTGGTGATGTCTTTTCGGGGAAGGTCGTCTCGACCGTTCCCTTCGGCTCGTTCGTCGAGCACCCCGCCGGTGCACACGGGCTCCTGCACGGCCAGCAGGCCGAGGTGGGTTCCTCGGTGCAGGTGAAGGTGCTGTCGGTGGACGCCGAGCAGCAGCGATTCAGCCTGGAGCTGGCGTGATGTGAGTGCTCGGGCAGAGGCGCCCTGCCCGAGTTGCATCACGTGGTCACTGCTTGTGTCCTTCAGGGCTTGTGGTGTTCAAGGCTTGCGGTATTCAGCGCACTCCACGATCAGACGGTCGTGGAGCGTTCTGCGGTGCCCTTGTTCCTGGGGTGCCGTACCGAGCGCGTCCGCCGGGCTCGTGACGTCGTGCAGCAGCCGGTACAACACGACATCCGTTGCGGTGTATAGCCAATCGTCCGCCTTGCCGGGCGGTGCGGCCGGTCCGAGCATGTTCTCGAACCACGCCGGGAACAGCAGATCTCGCGCGACCGCGTCCTCGATGCGGGTGCGGATCTTCTGGCGTACCTCCGCGACGGCCTCGTTGCCCGCTGCCTTGGTGGCGGTGTCTCTGGCGTGCGTGTTTTCGTCTGGGGCGATGGGGCGTTCCTGCTTGGTGATCGCATGCCATTGCTTGTACTTCTTGCGCCACAAAGCTTCTGCGTTCGGGGGTAGGTGGGTCAGGGCTTCGGCTGCGTCGATCGCTTCGTGGGCGGCTTTGTCGTACTCGGCGATGGACTTGCGGGTGGTTTTGGCTTCCTGCTGGGTGAAGGTCTTGCGGGCGTAGGCTTCCTGGCCGGCGAGGATCCTGGCGATCAGAGGCTTGGGGACTTCTGGCCAGGTGTCGAAGTCGGCTTTCTGGGTTTCGCCTGCTCTGACTTTCCGGTTGAGGGCCACCAGGAGTCGTTCCAGGCGGTGGACGCTCTCGGCCAGTTCGGTGATTCGGTCGTTGGTCTTGGTGGCTTTGCGGGAGGTGTCGCGGAACTGGTTGGTGGTGCTCAGTTTTTGTTGTGCTGCCTCGGTTTCGGCGTTGTCCATTCGTGTGGTGAGGGAGTTCAGGTCTCGTTTTAGGCGCTCGAGTTTGTCGTCCAGGGCTTTGACCGGGTCGATGTTCATCGGAGCGTCCTCCAGGCCCACCAGGCGACTCCCGCTAGCACGACCAGTGCTGCCCAGCCGTTGGCTATCGGGGTTAGGAGGGTGGCTACCAGGGCTGCGGTGATCGCGGCGGTCCTGGCTCGCGGTTCCCAGATCTTGCTGCCGGTTGGGTCGACCAGGACGGCTGCGGCTGTGGCTACGGCCAGGAGGAGGGAGAGCAGGGACCAGGCGTCGAACCAGCCGACTGCCACGATCAAGGCTGCTGTCGTGGTGGCGGCGGCTATGGCTCGGTTCGGGGTGGTCAGGCGGGCGGCTTCGACGTCCCTGCGGGCCTGCATCACGGCTTCGACTTCCTTGTCGGTGTCCGAGAGCAAGGACGGGAAGTCGGGGCTGCCGGGGCCTGCGGCTTGGAGGGCTCGTAGGGCTGTTCGCAGCGCGTGCTGGCGGTCGGCCAGGCGGGCGTGCGGTTCGGCTGCCATGCCCCGAAATCGTGATCAAGGGGGGTGGGTGGGGCTAGGGCTGGGGGCGGAGTTGGTCCGGTTGCCGACGAACTTCCCTCTGTTGGAGCAGTGGTGTGCGCCGGCTTCTGCTGGTTGGCGTGTGCAAGTACTACCAACTCATGATCGAACCGCCGCTACCTACACCCAACTCAGCAGGTGGTACTTGCACACGCCATCAACGCAGGCCCGACGGCCAGCGGCCGACTTTGCCGAGGCCCGGTGCGTTAGGACTTGCGGCGAGCTTCCTGGGGCCAGACGACCTCGATGCGTACGCCGCTGGCCCGTGCCTGTTCTACTACGTCTGCGGTGCCGCCCTTGCCCTGGGACGGCACGCCGTCCCACACCGCTACGAGCATCTCTACTGAGGCGAGCATGCGTTCGTTGGCGGCTACGTAGGCCAGGCGTCCGCTCGACATCAGAGGTAGCACGCTGACCACGGTGGCGGCTGCGCGTAGTTCGTCGTACTCGGCCACCTGGTGTGGTTTCAGGCGGTCGCGGTAGTCGAGGGCGGGGAGGACGACTTCTACTTGGCCGCCGAGATCTAGGACGGCTCTGGCGAACACCTGGTCGGCGCCTGGGGCCAGGCATGTCACGCCGACCAAAGGGCGGTCCAGGTCGTCCAAGACGGTGGTGATGGCGGCATGGACGGCTGGGATGCACTCGGGTACCAGGTTGGTGTGCCCGGTGATGCCGATGCGCATCAAGCCGTCCGGATCGCTCTGATCGCGTCGCGGGTGTCCTGCACGGCGGGGATGTGGCGGTGCCGTGCCGCTTCCTTGGCGAAATCCTCGAGCTTGCGCAGAACGCGGCCCGAGGAGAGCTTCGCCGCTGTCGGCAGGACTTCGTTGATCAACCCGCACGCTGCCTCCGGGTCTCCCGCGACCATCTTGGTGCGCGCCAGTCCGATGACGTCGAACGCGCGGTTGCGCACTTTCGACGGGTCTCGCAGTTCAAGGGCTCGCCGGATGTGTTGTTCGGCGAACACCGCTTGAGCTGGGTCGTGCATGGCGAGGTCGCGGCATCGGGCGCCTATCACGCCTTCTAGTTCGGCCTCGTCGAAGCTGTGCAGGTAGCGCGGTTCGTTGTCCGCGTTCCGCTGCGAGAAGCTGTCCTGGGCCATGCCCACGGCCTGGTGGAACTCGCGGGTCTTGCCCATTTGGGCGTAGGCCCAGGCCTCGCGCGTTAGGAGCAGGGCCTTGAGTGTTGGGGTGCCGGTGCGGCGGGTGCCGTACTGGCCCAGTTGAACGAGTTCCAGGCCGTCTTCCGGGCGGCCCAGGTCGAACATCTGCCGTGCCATGGCGGCCAGGCAGAGGGCTGCGAAGCCGTCGTTGTGGCCGGCCTTGGCCATGCGGATGGCCAGCACGTAGTAGCGCTGGGCCGCGTTGTGCAGGCCCGCGTCGAACGACATGCTCGCCGCCACCTTGGACAGTTCGGCGCCGATGAAGAACGCGCGTTCTGTCGTTGGGCCTGAGGGAGCGCGTCCCAGTCGTTCGGCCAGCTCGTCGAGCTGACCCAGGACGGCCTTGCGGGCCAGTCCGTAGCCGCCCCGGCCGCCCCAGCCGCGCAGGCCGTCGGCCACGCGTTGCAGGGCGAAGAGCTCCTCCTCGCTGATCGCCGAGTGCGACGACCACTTCGACAGGTTCTGCAGGGGGTGCAACCACCGCTGCAGCGGCTCGACCAGTGCGGATCCCACCGTCACCGCGGCAGCCCCGGTGAGCGCCGCTCGTCTGCTGATCGCCAAGTCGCTCCTCGCCGTCTCCTCGACCGAACGGGCAATGCTCGTCGCCTCCCAGGGGGCTGCGAGCACATCTGGTGGGCCGTTTTCCGGGGGGCCCACCTGAGCTGGGATGACGACTCGGTCGAACCACAGTCGTTCGCCAGGTACTCCGAGCACGAGCGCGAAGTGGCGCAACCGGTCGAGCCGGTCGATCTGGTTCTCGCCCGACTCGTAACGCGAGAGCTGCGCCTGGCTGATGCCGAGCCACGCCGCCATGCGGTCCTGCGTGACCCGGCTCAGGTGCTGGGGGTGGTGGCGGTACGCGGAGATCAGCGCACCCATGTCGCGGTCCGTGCAGGCCGCCGCGATCGCGGGGTGGTCCCAGAAGTCGTTCGGGACCTCGGGTGGGCCGTGCACGCCGGAACGAGCGTTGCGGCGGCACCGGTGACACAGCCGATCGGCGTTGTCGGCGGCGATGAACGCCCCACACGGGCAAGCGCGCCTGGATTTGGGTCTCGCGGTATCCATCGGCATCGCTCCCGTCACTGAGCGTTCACCCAGTGTACGGAGACGTGATCGTCAGTCCATCCATCTCATGCATAAGACGTAATGAGTTCGCGTGTCGCAGTCCCGGTACCCCCGTGCGGTGGATGAGCTTCATACGTCCGCTGCATGAGGCTCATGCAGCCGGCGAGTGGTGTTGGCGTGATGTGGGACGCACCCTGCACTTCGCAGGTGACGGGCCGATCCCCGTGGCCTTGCCAGTGCCTGACCCACCACCGGGGAGGACAACGCCGATGAGCATCACGACCGCGGAGACCGGCACAGGGAGTGCCGGGATCCCACAGAACAGGGGACACGGACGGGCGATCGGCGAGGCAGTCGCCGGCTACCGGTTGCTCGGCTGGCAGGTGACCGTCACCGAGCAGGGCGTCTTCCTCCCTCTGGGGCCCGCTACCACCGCGCTGGCGATGCCGGCGCGGATCGGTTCGCGCGTCCTGGCGGATCTGAAGTCGCGCATGCTCGCCGGGCCGGTCACCGTCATCCCCGGCCCCCGCGAGCACTGGATCTTCCTGGCCGAGCTGGTGGCGCTGCTGCCGACTCATCTCAAGGCGCCGCCGGAAGTCCAGTTCGTGCGCTCGCCACACCGGATCGCGCTACCACCCACGATGACCAGGTACGGATCGCTGCGCTGGGCGAACCCGCCGTCGCACTCGCGGCACTGGTTCCCTCCGTTCACCGCCGTGCTGGCACTGGCCCGGACGGCCGCCGCGGAGGACCAGCGCCGATAATCGGTGCTCGTGGATCGTCGTTCAGTGTTGTTGTGCGGGCTCGTCGCTGCTGCTGCCGCCGCGTGTGGCGAGCCTGTTCCTCGCAAGACGGGTGGTGTCGGGACCGCCCGGACCGGGGATCGCGTGAGTGCCGTTTCCGCGGTCCCGGTCGGCTCCGGCGTGCTGGTGGACATGCCCGGCAACGCCCAGCTGCTGGTCGTGCAGCCTCAATCAGGTGAATTCCGGGCGTTCAACCCCGCCTGCCCTCACGTGGGTTCATTGGTTAACCCGCCTGCCGGTGGAGTCATCACCTGCCCGCTTCATGGGAGCGCTTTCGACCCGTCGACCGGCGCGGTCCGCAAAGGACCTGCGACTTCCGGGTTGACTGAGGTTGCCATCACGCTTTCGGGTGAGGATTTGGTGCTCGCATAGGACCTGTGCATTTGCTGTGCATTGGTGTTCGCGCTGAACTTCCGGTGACTCGTTCGCGTAATGCTGTGGTGTGACCCCGGACACCCACCACCACGGAGGAACGGTCGTGAACACCGAAAGCCTGGTCAACAGGCGAGCGGCACTGTGCGGAATCGCGGTGGCCCTCGCCGTGCCCAGTGGGCTCGTGACCGCCTGCAGCTCCACCACCCCGTCCACTGGCACCGGATCCACACCCACACAGGGTGGTTCGACTCCCACGGGTTCCACCGGCTCCACAGGCACCGCTCTCGTTGCCCTGGCTGACGTTCCCGAAGGCGGCGGTGCCGTCGTGGACGCCCCCGGCGGTAAGAAGATCGTCGTCGCGCGGATCTCCGCGACCGAGGTGAAGGCCTACGACGCGACCTGTCCGCACCAGGGGTCGATCGTCGCGGAGCCTTCCGGCACCACCATCACGTGTCCTTCGCACGGCAGCCAGTTCGGCACGTCGGACGGCGCGGTGAAGAAGGGGCCGGCGACGTCCGGTCTGCGTGCGGTCGCGGTGAAGGTGGACGGCGACCAGATCGTCCTGACGTGACCCTTTCTGTTTTTGTCAGACCTCGTCGATAGTCTTGACGGCGTGGCAGATCCCTCGACGTACCGGCCCGCTGTGGGCACGATTCCTGAGGCTCCCGGCGTCTACAAGTTCCGCGACGCCGGTGGCCGGGTCGTGTACGTCGGCAAGGCGAAGAGCTTGCGCAGCAGGCTGAACTCCTACTTCGCCGATCTCGCCGGGCTGCACCCGCGCACGCGCCAGATGGTGACCACGGCGGCCTCCGTCGAGTGGACCGTGGTCACCACCGAGGTCGAGGCGCTGCAGCTCGAGTACAACTGGATCAAGGAGTACGACCCGCGGTTCAACGTCCGGTACCGCGACGACAAGTCGTATCCCGTGCTGGCCGTGACGTTGTTCGAGGACTACCCGCGGCTGCACGTGTACCGCGGTCCGCGCAAGAAGGGCGTGCGGTACTTCGGGCCGTTCGCGCACGCGTGGGCAATCCGCGAGACGTTGGACCTGCTGCTGCGCGTGTTCCCCGCGCGCACGTGCTCGGCGGGGGTTTTCAAGCGGCACAACCAGATCGGGCGTCCCTGCCTGCTCGGGTACATCGACAAGTGCTCGGCGCCGTGCGTGGGCAAGGTGTCGGCGGACGAGCACCGCGAGATCGTCGAGGACTTCTGCGACTTCCTGGCGGGCAAGACGGATCACATGATCCGCCGCCTGGAACGCGAGATGTCCGCTGCCGCGGAGGAGTTGGAGTTCGAACGCGCGGCCCGGCTGCGTGACGACCTGGGTGCGCTGCGGCGGGCGATGGAGAAGCAGGCGGTCGTCCTCGGCGACGGCACGGACGCGGACGTGATGGCGTTCGCGCAGGACGAGCTGGAGGTCTCGGTCCAGGTCTTCCACGTGCGCGGCGGCCGGGTGCGCGGGCAGCGCGGCTGGGTGCTCGACAAGGTGGAGGCGCTGGACGACCGCGGCCTGGTCGACCAGTTCATCATGCAGTTCTACGGCGACAACACCGAGAACACCCCGCGCGAGGTGCTCGTCCCGGTGCTGCCGGACGACGCCCCGGCGCTGGAAGACCTGCTGTCCGAACAACGCGGCTCGCGCGTGGTGCTGAGGGTGCCGCAGCGTGGCGACAAGCGCGCTCTGATGGAAACGGTCGCACGCAACGCCGCCGAAGCCTTCGCCCAGCACAAACTCCGCCGCGCCGGCGACCTGACCGCGCGGTCCGCGGCCCTGCAGGAAATCCAGGACGCGCTGGGGTTGGACACCGCGCCGTTGCGGATCGAGTGCATCGACATCAGCCACGTCCAGGGCACCGACGTGGTGGCGTCCCTGGTCGTCTTCGAGGACGGCCTGGCCCGCAAGTCCGAGTACCGCCGCTTCGCCATCCGCGAGGCCGCCACCGAAGGCGACGTGGCCTCGATCGCCGAAGTCGTCCGCCGCCGCTTCCAGGCCATGCTGCGCGAAACCGCGTCCGGCGGCCCGAACCCCGGCATCGACCCGGACACCGGCAAACCCCGCAAGTTCGCCTACCCGCCCAACCTCCTGGTCGTCGACGGCGCCGGCCCCCAAGCCGCCGCGGCATCCGACGTCCTGGCCGAACTGGGCATCACCGACGTGGCGATCGTCGGCCTGGCCAAGCGCCTGGAAGAGGTCTGGGTCCCCGGCGAGCCCGACCCGGTGATCCTGCCTCGCACCAGCGACGCCCTGTACCTGCTGCAACGAGTCCGCGACGAGGCCCACCGCTTCGCCATCGCCTACCACCGCCAAAAACGCTCGAAGCGCATGACGGTCTCCGAACTGGACGACGTGCCAGGCCTCGGCGAAACCCGCAAAGCCGCACTGCTCAAGCACTTCGGCTCGGTCCGCAAACTCAAGCAGGCCACAGTGGACGAAGTGAGCGAGGTCCCGGGCGTGGGCCGCCGCACCGCCGAAGCGGTCGTGGCGACCCTGGCCGGGGCCGGGGCCGGTGTCGCCGGGCCGGGGGTTGCCGGGCCGAGCGTCGCCACCGCGGCTTCGGCGGCCGACGGAAAGCCGGTGTCGTGACGGTCTTCTGTCGCGTCCGCACGTCCACCACGGAGGCGAAGTGGTGAAACCGTTGTCCGCCGCCGCCCGCCCCTTCCTCCTGCGGGAGGTGGACGATCATGTTTTCAGGACATCTACCAGACGGCGGCAGGCGTGGATCCGGACGAGGTTCACCCGTCCGGGTGGCCGCTGGCGTTGCCGCACCGGTCTCATGTGCCGCAGCGGTCACGTTCGTCCCGCCCGCCCTGCGCGTGGCCCGCGGACCGGGCGAGGATCGTGACCGCGGCCACGGCACGCCCGGCGCAACTGCCGAATCTGCCGCGCCCGAGGGTGATTCCAGTGGAGACTCACACCGGGCGCGCCGGGTCGTGGCCTGGCCCGAACACTGAGCTTGCCGGACCGAGCATGCCCGACCGAGCACGCCCCGACGGGGCTCGCTCAACCGGGTTTGCCCGAACCGAGCGTGCCCGACCGAGCAACCGAGCTTGCCCCAACTGGGCTTGCCCACACGAGAGCGCCAGTGCGCTCATGAACAGGTAACGGAGTCGTAGTCGTGAACGCGGAGAAGTCCGGCATCGAAGTCGCCGTGGTGACCGGGCTGTCCGGTGCGGGCCGCAGTACCGCGGCCAAGTGCCTGGAGGACCTCGGCTGGTTCGTCGTGGACAACCTGCCCCCGGAACTCATCGCCACCATGGTCGAGCTCGGCGCGCAGGCGCGTGGGGCGATCACCAGGGTCGCGGTCGTCATGGACGTGCGCAGTCGTGCGTTCACCGAGGACCTGGCCGCCATCATCAAGGACCTTGACGCGCGTGGGTACAAGCCGCGCGTGCTGTTTCTCGAGGCCACCGACGACGTGTTGATCCGCCGGTTCGAGGCGGTGCGGCGCGGACACCCCATGCAGGGGGACGGGCGGCTGCAGGACGGCATCGAGGCCGAGCGGATCCTGCTCACGCCGCTCAAGCAGGAAGCCGACCTGGTGCTCGACACGTCGGCGCTGAGCATCCACCAGCTCAGGGCCAAGATCGAGGACACGTTCGGCACGGAGGCCGCGAGCCGGACTCGGGTCACGGTGCTGAGCTTCGGGTACAAGTACGGGCTGCCGATGGACGCCGACCTCGTCATGGACGTGCGGTTCCTGCCCAACCCGTTCTGGATCCCGGAGCTGCGCGAGCAGACCGGCCTCGATGGTGAGGTGCGCAACTACGTGCTGTCCCAGGAAGGGGCGGACGAGTTCCTTGATCGGTACCACGAGTTGCTGCGGCTCATCGGGGCCGGGTACCGGCGTGAGGGCAAGCGCTACCTGACGCTCGCGATCGGTTGCACGGGTGGCAAGCACCGCAGTGTGGCCCTGAGCGAAGAGCTGGCCGCGAGGCTGGCCAGCGAGGACGGCATGGCCGTGAAGGTCGTGCACAGGGATCTGGGACGCGAGTGACGAAGTTGAAAGCTGTTGCTCTTGGTGGTGGGCACGGGTTGCACGCGACGCTGACGGCGTTGCGGCGGGTGACCGAGGACGTGACGGCCGTGGTGACCGTCGCGGACGACGGGGGCTCGTCGGGACGGCTCCGGCGCGAGCTCTCGGACCTGCTGCCGCCGGGTGACCTGCGCAAGGCCATGGCGGCGCTGGCGGGGGAGGACGAGGCCAGCAGGCTGTGGACGTCCCTGTTCAAGCACCGGTTCGGCGGCACGGGTGCCCTCGCCGGCCACGCGGTCGGGAATCTGGTGATCGCCGGGCTGCTCGAGCAGCTCGGCGACCCGGTCGCGGTGCTCGACCTCACGAGCAGGCTGCTCGGCGTCCAGGGCAGGGTGCTGCCCATGTCGAACGACCCGCTCGACATCGAGGCCGACGTCACCGGGCTGGACGAGGACGAGAAGGTCGTCCGCCGCATTCGGGGGCAGGTCGCCATCGCGACCACGCCGGGGCTCGTGCAGCGCATCCGTCTGACCGCCCCGAACGGGCGACCTGTCGGCTGTCCGGAAGCAGTACAGGCTGTACTTGACGCCGATCTTGTGTTACTCGGCCCCGGATCATGGTTCACCAGCGTGTTGCCGCATCTGCTCGTGCCCGAACTGCACGACGCGTTGGTACGTACGCGTGCCAAAAAGGTCCTCGTGCTCAATCTCGTCCCCCAACCGGGTGAAACCGCCGGTTTCTCTCCGGAGCGCCATTTGGACGTAGTCTGCGAACACGCACCCGAGCTGAAGGTGGACGCGGTGATCGCGGACGTCGACTCGGTCCCCACCCCGGACCGGCTGACGCGCGCCGCCTCGGCACTGGGAGCGCAGACGCATCTGGCCAAGATCGCCGCACCGGACGCCGCCGAGCGGCATGATCCGGAGGCACTGGCCGGTTGCCTGAGGCAAGTGGTCGATGAGACCGGAGTGGGAGGGACACGCCCGTGGCGATGACGTCGGCGGTCAAGGACGAGCTGAGCAGGCTCGCGGTATCCAAGACCTGTTGCCGCCGCGCGGAGGTGTCCTCCCTGCTCAGGTTCGCCGGCGGCCTGCACATCGTGTCCGGCCGGGTGGTCGTCGAAGCCGAGCTCGATCTCGGTTCCGCCGCCCGCAGGCTCCTCAAGGAGATCCAGGCGCTCTACGGCCACCACGCCGAGGTGTTCACGATCCAGTCGAACGGCCTGCGCAAGGGCACCCGGTACGTCGTCCGCGTGGTGAAGGACGGAGAGGGGCTGGCCCGCCAGACGGGTCTGCTCGACCCGCGCGGCCGCCCGGTCCGCGGCCTGCCCGCGCCGGTCGTGTCCGGTGGTGTGTGCGACGCGGAAGCCGCGTGGCGTGGTGCTTTCCTCGCGCACGGCTCGTTGACCGAACCCGGTCGCAGCTCGTCGCTCGAGATCACCTGCCCCGGTCCGGAGGCGGCACTGGCACTGGTCGGTGCGGCGCGCAGGATGGGGATCGCGTCCAAGTCCCGCGAGGTCCGCGGGGCCGAGCGCGTGGTGATAAGGGATGGCGACGCCATCGGGGCGATGCTGACCAAGCTCGGCGCGCACGACTCCGTGCTGGCCTGGGAAGAGCGCCGGATGCGGCGTGAGGTCCGCGCCACCGCCAACCGGCTGGCGAACTTCGACGACGCCAACCTGCGGCGGTCCGCGCGTGCGGCTGTCGCTGCTGCTGCACGGGTCGCACGGGCGTTGGAGATCCTCGGCCCGGAGGCGCCCGATCACCTGGCTGCCGCAGGGCAGCTGCGGCTGGCGCACCGGCAGGCTTCGCTGGAGGAGCTCGGGCAGCTGTCCGACCCGCAGATGACCAAGGACGCGGTGGCCGGTCGTATAAGGCGTCTGCTGGCCATGGCGGACAAGCGGGCCAAGGACCTGGGGCTGCCGGACACCGAGTCCGCGGTCACGGCGGAGATGCTCGAAGCCGAGGTCTGACCGGCCTCACGGCGTGTGGCGTCCTGCCCACACCGCGAGTTGAGCGCGCGACCGCAATCCCAGCTTGGTTCGTGCGTGTGTCACGTGGCGGGCAACGGTGTGAGGGGAGATCCCCAGCCGTTGCCCGATCTGGCGGTTGGTGAGGCCCTCTGCCACCAACGTCGCCACGTGCAGTTCGCGTGCCGAGACCAGGCCGTCGTCGTCGCCCGCCGACGGCTGGGCGGTCAGGGCGTAGGAAATGGCCTGCGCCAACGACATTCGCTCGCCCGTCGACTCGGCGGCACGCAACCGGCCCGCGGTGATGCGGTCGCGGCAGAGAGCACGGGCCTCGTCCAGCTGGGCCTGCCAGTAGGGCTCGGCACGGAACTCGTAGCGGGTGCGGACCACGGCTGCCGCGGTCAGCAGCGACAGGGCGCGCTCGTCGTCCGATCCGACGCCTACCAGGCCCAGCGCCAGCCCCTCCAGGTCGTAGAACTGGTCCATGGGGTGTTCGGAGCCCACTTCGAGGCTTTCGCGGAACAGGTCCACGGCTTCGGGATAGCTCCTGCGAGCCAACGCGATGGCGCCCGCGCTGTGCAGGACCGGGTTCAGCATGTGCGGCAGGCCCAGGAGACGCACCAAAGTCAGCGCCTCGCGAACCAGGGGCGCGGCCTGGTCCGGTTCGCCGTGCTGGAGCAGCGTCCAGCCGTACGAGTTCAGCAGGACGCCGCGCGCGAGCTTGTCGTCGGACGCCCGCAGCAGCTCCACGGCCTCGTCGTACAGCTGCCAGGCCAGCGCGGGGTTGCCGGTGTGGGCTTCGGCGGAGGCCAGGACCTCCAGGGCACGGGCCAGGGTGCCGGGGCGGCCGGCGTCGGCGCGTTCGATCTCCAGCGACTCCTGGGCGAACGTGCGGGTCACGTGCCAGCCGCCGCGCACGCGGTGGTGCATGGCGGCCAGAGCGGTGAGGACGCTGCGGTGCGGCGGGGGCATGGGCTGGGTCAGCGCGTGGTGCAGGAGTTCGGTCGGAGCGCCGCGCGGGCCGCGCGGGGTGGAGGTCCAGGCCGTGGCGATGATGGTGAGGACGTGCCGGGGCCAGTCGCCCGCCTCGGCCGTGCGGGCCACGGCCAGCTCCACCAGACCCACGTTGCGGTCCAGCCGGAGCACCACGGGCGGCGCCGGGAAGAAGGACGAGATCTCCGGCTCCACCACGGAGCACACCCAGTCGACCACGCGGTCGGCCACCAGCGAGAGGTCGCCGCACTCGACGGCCCGTTCGCGGCAGTAGAGGCGGATCGACTCCAGCTGGCGGAACGTGGTGTGGCCGCCCACGCGGTCGACGACCAGCAGTGACTTCTGCTCGAGGCTGGTGAGGAGTTCCAGGGCGTCGTCGACACCGCAGACAGCGCTGGCGACCTCCAGGTCGAACGGCACGCCCAGCACAGCGAGGTGGCGGCAGGCAGCCTGTTCGGCGGCGGAGAGGAGGTCGTAGCTCCAGCCGATCGCGGCGCGCAGGGTGCGGTGGCGGTCGTCGGCGGCGCGCGGGCCGCCGGTCAGCAGGGCCAGCCGGTCGCCCAGCCGCGCCAGCACGTCGGCGGGGGACAGGACGGTGATGCGGCGCGCGGCCAGTTCGATGGCCAGCGGCATGCCGTCCAGGGAACGGCAGACGGCGACGACGTCCGAGACGTTCGAGGAATCGATCTCGAACGAGCGGTCTACCGAGACGGCACGATCGCGGAAAAGCACCACCGCGTCGTAACGCAGGGCTTCCGCGGCATCGGAATCCGCGGGCGGCAGGTCGAGTTCGCCGAGCGCGAAAACCTGCTCTCCGGCCAGCCGGAGAGGCTCGCGCGAGGTGACCAGAACGCGCAGCCGGGGACAGCACGCCAGCAGCTCGGAGACCACGTCGGCGACGTCCGCGAGGACGTGCTCGCAGTTGTCCAGCACGAGCAGCGGGCGGCGGTGCTGGTCGATCTCGGCGATCACCGCGTCACGCACCGAGCGGTTCGGCAGCGGGTGGGCGCCGACCGACTGGTAGATCGCCTGGACGACGTCGGACACCGGGGCCAGCGCGGTCCACCACGCCTGATCTGCGCGTTTGCTGACGTGCCGGACGGCCAGCCTGGTCTTGCCCGCGCCGGCGGGGCCCACCAGCGAGAGGAGCCGGTGCTCCGAACTGAGCCGCGCCAGCGAGGCGAGCTCCTCGCGGCGGCCCACGAAGGTGTCCAAAGGGGCGGGAAATGCCGAGTCATGCGGAGAGTCGTCGCGTGCCGAAGTGCGTTCGCGATACGCGCGTTGACGGCAGGCGTTGGAGCAGTAGCGTCGGCCCGCGACCGCTTCGGTGAGCGGGTTTCCACATGTCACGCAGGCGGCATTGGCCGTCATGAGGATTGACCGTACCGGCGCGTAACGGTCCGTAACACCCGCTGTTTCGGGGTATTGAAGGGTCCTTCGAAGCGTGGACAGGATCCCGTCATGACAGCGCAGACCAGATCGGGAAGCACACCGTCGCTCGTGCCGCCGCAGGACCGGCAGGTGGTCGACGAGTGGCTCGCGCGGATCTCGGCCGTCGTCGGCAGGGACGCGAAAGACGACAGCCCGGAGGCCTGCCGCACCGCCGCGGAGGCCGCGGAGGAGCTGAGCGCGTACCTCTGGATGCTCCGCGCGCTGCGCCGCCGAACGGCCTAATCAGGGCAGGTTTTTCTGGCTCGATCAAGAGATACGCACTATCCCTGTGACCAGGGACGCAGTTCGGCAGATAGGGTGGGCTTGTTCCTACCAAGCTGAACGCAAGGAGTCAGTCGTGACGGTTCGTGTAGGTGTCAACGGTTTCGGTCGCATCGGGCGCAACTTCTTCCGCGCCGTGAGGGCCGGCGGCCACGACATCGAGATCGTCGCGTTCAACGACCTCGGTGACGTCGCCACCATGGCGCACCTGCTGAAGTACGACAGCATCCTCGGTCGTCTGGACGCGGACGTGCAGGTCACCGACGAGGGCATCTCCGTCGACGGCAAGGTCATCAAGGCCCTCGCCGAGCGCAACCCGGGCGCTCTGCCCTGGAAGGACCTCGGCGTCGACGTCGTGGTCGAGTCGACCGGTTTCTTCACCGACGCCACCAAGGCCCGCGCGCACGTGGACGAGGGCGGCGCCAAGAAGGTCATCATCTCCGCGCCGGCCAAGAATGAGGACCTCACCGTCGTCATCGGCGCGAACGAGGACAAGTTCGACGGTTCGCAGACGATCATCTCGAACGCGTCCTGCACCACCAACTGCCTCGCGCCGCTGGCCAAGGTCCTCAACGACAGCTTCGGCGTCGAGCAGGGCCTCATGACCACGATCCACGCGTACACGCAGGACCAGAACCTGCAGGACGCGCCGCACAGCGACCTCCGCCGTGCCCGCGCCGCCGCGCTGAACATCGTGCCGACCTCCACGGGTGCCGCGAAGGCCATCGGCCTGGTGCTGCCGGAGCTCAAGGGCAAGCTCGACGGCTACGCGCTGCGCGTGCCGATCCCCACCGGCTCGGCCACCGACCTGACCGTCACGCTCAAGCGCGAGGTCACCGTGGACGAGGTCAACGCCGCGTACAAGGCCGCCGCCGAGGGCCCGCTGGCCGGCATCCTCAAGTACTCGACGGACCCGATCGTGTCGGCCGACATCGTCACCGACCCGCACTCGTGCATCTACGACGCGCCGCTGACCAAGGTCATCGGCAACCAGGTCAAGGTCGTCGGCTGGTACGACAACGAGTGGGGCTACTCCAACCGCCTCGCGGACCTGGTCAAGCTCGTCGCCTCGAAGATCTGAGCAGGAGCGAAAAGTCAGTGAAGACTCTCAGCGACCTGCTCGCCGAGGGTGTCGCGGGTCGGCGCGTCCTGGTGCGCGCCGACCTGAACGTCCCCCTCGACGGAAGCAAGATCACCGACGACGGCCGCGTGCGCGCGTCGGTGCCGACGATCAAGGCACTCGCCGACGCGGGTGCCCGCGTGATCGTCACCGCTCACCTCGGCCGCCCCAAGGGCGAGCCGGACCCCAAGTTCTCCCTCGCCCCGGCCGCCGCTCGCCTCGGTGAGCTGCTCGGCGCCGAGGTCCCCCTCGCGAACGACCTGGTCGGCGAGTCCGCCAAGGCCGTCGTCGAGGCGCTGACCGACGGTGGCGTCGTGATGCTGGAGAACGTCCGCTTCGACGCCCGCGAGACCTCGAAGGTCGACGCGGAACGCGCGGAGCTGGCCGACGAGCTGGCGTCGTTCGCGGACGCGTTCGTCTCCGACGGCTTCGGTGTCGTGCACCGCAAGCAGGCCTCGGTCTACGACGTGGCGCAGAAGCTGCCCGCGTACGTCGGTGGTCTCGTCGAGGCCGAGCTCAAGGTCCTCAAGAAGCTCACCGACGACCTGGAGCGCCCGTACGTCGTGGTGCTCGGCGGCGCGAAGGTGTCCGACAAGCTCGGCGTCATCGCGAACCTGCTGGCCAAGGTCGACAAGCTGCTCATCGGCGGCGGCATGGCGTACACGTTCCTCAAGGCCCAGGGCCACGAGGTCGGCACGTCGCTGCTGCAGGAAGACCAGCTCGACCAGGTGAAGGGCTTCCTCGCCGAGGCCGAGAAGCGCGGCGTCGAGCTCGTGCTGCCGGTCGACGTGCTGGTCACGGCCGAGTTCGGCAACGTCGAACACGACGTCGTGGGCACCGACGCGATCCCCGCCGACAAGATGGGCCTCGACATCGGCCCGCAGTCGCGCGAGCTGTTCGCCTCGAAGCTCGCCGACGCCAAGACCGTGTTCTGGAACGGTCCGATGGGCGTGTTCGAGATCGAGACCTACGCCGGCGGCACCCGTGCCGTCGCCGAGGCGCTTGTGAAGTCGGACGCGTTCACCGTCGTCGGTGGTGGCGACTCGGCCGCCGCCGTGCGTGCGCTGGGTCTGCCCGAGGACGGTTTCTCGCACATCTCCACCGGTGGCGGTGCTTCTCTCGAATTCCTCGAGGGCAAGGAACTCCCCGGTATCAGTGTTTTGGAGTCCTGATGGCAGCCCGGCTCCCGCTCATCGCGGGTAACTGGAAGATGAACCTCAACCACCTCGAAGCGATCGGCCTGGTGCAGAAGATCGCCTTCTCCCTGCCGGAGAAGTACTTCGCCAAGGTGGAGGTGGCGGTTCTCCCGCCGTTCGTCGACATCCGCAGCATCCAGACGCTGGTCGACGGCGACAAGCTGCTGCTGAAGTACGGCGCGCAGGACATCTCGCAGCACGAGTCCGGCGCCTACACCGGCGAGGTGTCCGGCGCGATGCTGAAGAAGCTGGCCTGCCACTACGTCGTGGTCGGCCACTCCGAGCGCCGCGAGTACCACGGCGAGACGGACGCGATCGTCAACGCGAAGGTCAAGGCCGCGCTGAAGCACGAGGTCACGCCGATCTTCTGCTTCGGCGAGAAGCTCGACGTCCGCGAGGCCAAGGGTCACCTGGAGCTGGTTCGCCAGCAGCTGGAGGACGGCCTCAAGGGCTTCACGGCCGAGCAGGTCGCCAAGATCGTGTTCGCCTACGAGCCGGTCTGGGCCATCGGCACCGGTCGCACCGCTTCCTCGGCCGACGCGCAGGAGGTGTGCTCGCTGGTCCGCTCGTTCGTGGCGGAGAAGTACGGCGAGGAGACCGCGGCCGTCGTCCGGGTGCTTTACGGCGGTTCCGTGAAGTCGTCGAACATCGGTGAGCTCATCGCGCAGAAGGACATCGACGGCGCGTTGGTCGGCGGTGCGAGCCTTCAGGCTGACGAATTCACCAAGCTGTGTGCGCTCGCCGCGGGTGGACCTCTACCCTAAGTCGATCTCCCCGTCCGTATCCCCAACTGGTTGCACACGTTCGGCAGTCGAACAGGTACTCTATGGCGTCGACTGCCTGACAGCGAGGAAGAAATGATCCTGTTCCTGCAGATCCTGTTGATCGTCTCCAGCGTGCTGCTGGTGCTGCTGGTGCTGCTGCACCGCGGCCGTGGTGGCGGCCTTTCCTCGCTGTTCGGCGGCGGCATGCAGTCGAGTTTGTCCGGTTCCTCCGTCGTGGAGAAAAACCTCGACCGCCTGACGCTGTTCGTCGGCGCGGTCTGGGTCATCGCCATCGTGGGCATCGGACTGTTGATCAAGCTGCCTCCGTCAGCCTGATCAACCGTTCAGCGGCAGAAGCCCTTCGGGGCTTGGGGTAACCACTTGGTGGGGGTGTAACGGTCGATGTCTGGTGGTAACGCGATTCGCGGTACCCGCGTCGGCGCAGGCCCGATGGGCGAATCGGAGCGCGGCGAGTCCGCGCCCCGCCGTCGGGTGTCGTACTGGTGCGCGAACGGTCACGAGTCTCGTCCTTCCTTCGCGGTCGAAGCGGATGTTCCGGAGAACTGGGACTGCCCGCGCTGCGGCCTGCCGGCAGGTCGTGACGAGCAGACGCCACCCGCGCCTCCGCGCAACGAGCCGTACAAGACGCACCTTGCGTACGTGAAGGAGCGGCGCTCCGACGCGGACGGCGAGGCGATCCTCGAAGAGGCTCTCGCCAAGCTGCGCCGTCAGCGCGAAGAGCCGTAGGCGCAGAGAACAGCTTCAAACGCGAAAGGCCCCCTCACCTGCGGAGAGGGGGCCTTTCGCGTGCCTTGAGGACCTACCTGCGCAGGCCGGTGAACTGGCGGCGCAGCATCGCGGCACCGACGAGCAGGAAGAACAGCAGCACCACGAGCGTGCTGGTCGTGCCGCCGGACGAGCTGGACAGCGTCACGTCGACGTTGCCGACCAGCGTTATGCCGCACTCGGCGCGCACCTTGTGCCGGCCCGGCTCGATGCTCGCGAACTTCACCGGCGACTTGAACTCGCCCTTGTCGTCGGCGGTCGTCTTGCCGACGTCCTGACCGAGCGACTTCAGCGTCACGTTCGCGCCCTTGGGGCAGCCCGTGCCCGTCGCGGTCAGGTCCTCGCCGGGCTGGATGTACTCCTTGTCCAGGACCAGCACGCCGTCATCCGGGTTGGTCAGCGCGTCGGTGGACGAGGGCTGCGAGGACGACGAGGGCGTGTCCGTGGTCGTGGTGGTCGTCGGGGGCGTGGTCGTCGTGGTGACGACCGGCGGACGCGTCACGGGCGGGTTGGTGACCGGAGGGTTCGTCACCGGGGGATTGGTCACGGGCGGCTTTGTCGTCGTGGTGACGGGCGGCGGCACGATGACGCGCAACGCGGTGCCCGCACCGGCGCACTTCGAGTTCGACTGACGGCCTTCGAGCTTGTGGCTGCCCGCCGTCGTGTTCGCCGGCACGGTGGCCCCGACCGAGCCGTTCGCGGACGACGCCGCGCTGGCGATCTGGGCGCCGTCCAGCGTGAAGCTGATCGTTACACCGCGACATGCCGTGAAGTTCTTCCAGGAGATGGTGACACCCCCGCCCGCTGTGGCAGGCTGCGGCGCCGCCGTCAGCACGGGAGGGGGCGGCGGCGTGGTCGTCTGCGCGGCCGCGGGTGTGGCGGCCAGCACCGTAACACCGGCTGTCACAGCCACGAGTAAGCCTAAAGACCGCATTCCAACTCCCCGGATCGAACCTAAGGTGTGCTAGTGAGACGTCGCATGGCCGGTGCAGGTTTACTGCTGTGGTGCGGAATTATGCTGCTTCCCTCAACAGCCTCCGCACAGGACGGGTCGGTTGTGCTCGAGGCCGATGTGGACGGTAGGCCGGTTGGAGTAGGGAATCTGGTGCTGGACCCTTCCAACACCGCGCGAGTCTCCGTCACGGTCCGCAACAACACGAACACCCTGCAGCGCGTGAAGACCGTCCGGATCAGCGGCACCGCGCTCGCGTTGACCTTCTTCGCCTATGACACAACGGTTCCGTTCGACGTGCCGGCGAAGTCCTCGGAGACCCGGTCGTTCCCGCTCGAGCCCACCGACCTCGGCTCGCAGGCGATCGGTCTCCTTCCGGTCACGGTCGAGATCATCGACGTCCAGCGCGACACCATCGCGTCCGTGGAGACGACCGGGGACGTCAGAGGCTCGCTGTGGTCCGTGTACGGGGCGTTCGGGCTGGGCGTGCTCGTGCTGACGGGGTTGTCGTGGGCGGGCGCGCTGATCGCGCTGGCCCGGCGGCGGCTGCCCGCGAACCGCTGGCAGCGGGCGATGCGGTTCCTGCCCGCCGGGATCGGGACCGGGCTCGTGGCGGTGATCTCGTTGTCAGTGCTGCGATTGGTGGCGCCGTCGCCGACGGCCGAGATCCCGTTCATCGTGGGGGCCGCGGCCGCCGCGTTTGTTCTTGGCTATGTGACACCACATCCTGGTGAACAACGGCCACCGTCCGAAGTGGATACCGTGAGGATTCAACGGTGACTCTGTCCAGTGTGGTCGCCGCCCTGCCTCAGTACGCCGTCGGCGAGCAGATCGGCGAGGGCGGGATGGGTGTCGTGTACGGCGGCATGCATCGTCAGCTGGGCCGGCCCGTCGCGATCAAACGGCTGCCGCACGCGGTGGCCGAGGACCCGCGGATGAGCGAGCGGTTCGAGCACGAGGCGAGACTCCTTGCCCGCCTTGATCATCCGCACATCGTGCCGGTGTACGACTACGTGCGGCAGCAGGGCGAGCACCTGCTGGTGATGGAGCGCCTCGACGGGGGCACGGTCTGGTCGCGGTTCGCGACGGACGGCCTGACCGCGCAGCAGTCGTGCGGGATCGTGCTGGCGGCGTTGTCGGGCCTGCACGCGGCGCACGAGGCCGGCGTGCTGCACCTCGACGTGAAGCCCAAGAACCTGCTCTTCACCTCGAACGGCGTGGTGAAGGTGGCGGACTTCGGCATCTCACAGGTGGTGTCGGAGGGTGCGACGCTCGTGACGCACGGCGGTGCGGTGCTCGGCACGCCCGCGTACATCGCGCCGGAACAGGCGATGGGCAACGCACTTACGCCCGCCGCCGACGTCTACGCGACCGGCACGGTGCTCTACGAGCTGTTGTGCGGCGATCTGCCGTTCGAACGCGGTGGCGGCCCGATCGCGATGATCCAGAAGCGGGTCTACCAGGACCCGCGGCCGTTGCAGAACGTGCCGGAACCCCTTGCGGGCGTGGTGATGCGCAGCATCGCGCGGGAGCCGGACGCGCGGTACCGCAACGCCGAGAGGTTCGCGATCGACCTGTCGGCCGCGGCGGGCCACCTGTTCGGGCCGGACTGGTTGACGCGCCTGGGAATCCCCGTGCACCTCGCACCGCAGGTGTCGGCGTCGTCCACCCGCCCGTCGTTGCGACCGGTCGACCGCGACACGGTCTCGCTCTCGCAGCAGCCGATCCGGGCGACGCTGGTGGACCCGGTCCCCGCCGCGCGGCTCAGCGGCAGCAGCACGCTGGTGCCGGCCGCGTCGGTGATCAGGCCGCCGTCGACGCCGTGGGCGCTGTGGCTGGTGGCGGCGGTCGCCCTGATCGCGATGGTCGTCCTGCCGTTCGTCGTGTCCGGCCGGCAGCTGACCGAGGTCAGCCAGAGCCTCGCGGATCCGGTCAAGGAGCAGGGAACCCAGCTCGTGGTGAGCCTCGCCGGGCTCGAACTGGCGAACGTCCAGGGTGGACCGGAGGGGTTCGTGCTGCCCGGCGCCACGCGGTGGATCGTCGGCGGGGCGGTGACGGCGTCCGTGGACGGGCGTGAGTTCCTGCTCGTCTCGAACCAGACGCCGTGGCTGAGTTTGATGGGTACCGGCTCGGCGCTGTTGCTGCTCTTCACGCTGGCGTACCTGGAGTCGAACCTGAGGGCGTTGCGGAAGCGGCAGACCGGGGTGGCCGCCGTGATCGCGTCGGTACCGCTCGGGTTCGGGCTTGGTCTGGCCGTGTGGCTGCTCGCGTCCGTGTTGCTGACACACGAGCCGACGCTGCCGATCGCGCTCACGTGCGGTGTGCTCGGGGCGGCGGCGTCCATCAGTGCGTCGCTGGCCTCTAAGCGCGCTTGACCGCCCGTTCGAACAGGTCCGCGAGCTCCTTCGCGTACTGGGTGACATCGGTGTCCGGCCGGGCCCACAGCTCGGCCGGGCTGGCCTCCATCGCGGCGATCACCGACACCGCCATCACCCGTGGCGCGAAGTCCCGGAACTCCCCGCACTCCTGGCCCTCGCGGAACATGTCCTCCAGCTCGGTCAGCGTGCTCGCGTTCTGCTCCTTCGACCACGCCCGCGCGGCCTCGGCGTCCCGTGCGGCCGCCGCGATCTGACTGATCGCGACCAGCTCGGCCGGGTGCTCGGCGCAGTAGTGCACGAACCCCTCGATCAGGCCGCGCAACGCGGCGCAGTAGCTCTCGGAGCCTTCCGCGCGTGAGCTGAGCGCCTGCTCCATCGAGTCGTGCACGGTCAGCATGACCTGCTTCATCAGCTCCTCGCGCTTGGCGAAGTGGTACGTGATGAGCCCCGGGCTGATGCCCGCCCGCCGCGCGATCTGCACGAACGACGCCTTGGCGTACCCGATCTCGGCGATGGTCTCGATCGTCGCCGCCACGATCTGCCCGCGGCGGGCTTGTTCGATGAAGCTTCGCCTCCCCTGGCCGCTCGACTCATTTTCTGGTTGCATGACCAGTAGCCTAGTTGAGCAACTAGTCAGGGGGAACGATGTTCAGTCGAAAGGTGTTCCTGAAGTCCGCTTTAGGCGCTGCGGCGCTGGTGGGACTGGGTGCAGGTACCGCGTCAGCGGCGGGCAAGCTGCGCGGGGGCGTCTGCTACGACACCGGCGTCCTGCACGCGGTGGGGAACCCGTTGAGCCGGGTGCGGTGGAGCCGCCAGCAGCTGGAACGCGAGATCGCCATGATCGCGAACGAGCTGCGCTGCCCGTCCATCACCGCGTTCGGCACCGACCTCGGCCGCCTCGCCGAGACGACGGACGCGGCCCTGCGCCGGGGCATGCAGGTGTTCGTCCAGCCCCGTCTCTACGACCACCCTCAGGAGGAGATCCTCGCCCACCTGGCGGAGGCCGCCCGCACCGCCGAGCGCAAGCGGCGCGGCGACAACGTCAAGTTCGTCACCGGCTGCGAGCACTTCCTGTTCACGCCGGGCATCATCCCCGGCGCCACGTTCCTGGAGCGGATCGAGAACATCGAGTCGATCCCGCAGGCCGAGTGGCCCGCGATCGTCCGGCGGTTCCGCGAGTTCATGGTCCGCGCGGTCGAGGTGACTCGCCGCGAGTTCCACGGCCGCATCACCTACGGCGCCGCCGCGGGCGCCGACGCGAAGTGGAACGACTGGTCGCTGTTCGACATCGTCGGCCTCGACTACTACCCGTACTTCGCGACCGACGACGAGTACACGAAGGACCTCGACCAGTACCGGCGCTGGAACAAGCCGTTGATGGTCCTGGAGTTCGGCAGCTGCACGTTCACCGGCGCGGCCACGGCCGGCGGCATGGGCTGGGACATCGTCGACTACGAAGCCGACCCGCCGGTGATCAAGCCGGGCTACGAGCGCAACGAACGCGAACAGGCCGAGCACATCGCACGGATGTTGCGTGTGTTCAGCGCGCAACGCGACATGGAGGGCGCGCACCTGTACTCGGTCATCACGCCGGACGCACCGCACCACCCGACGTGCCGCGACCGCGACTACGACATGGCTTCGTACGGACTGCTCAGGCCGATCCGTGAGCGGTTCGACGACGACAACTCGCGGTACCGGTTGGAGCCCAAGCAGTCCTTCCACGCGTTCAAGCGGCACAACCGCTAGTCAGACACCGTTCGCTGTTTCGGGAACGACGCTGACACCAGGAAGCCGCCCTCGTCGGTCGGTCCCGCCGAGAACTCGCCGCCGAGCAGGGTGGCGCGTTCGCGGAGACCGACGAGGCCGTGGCCTCCGCTGGGCAGGGTCGATGAGGGGCTGGACGCGGCCGTGTTGCGCACCTCGACGAGCACGTCTTCCTCGTGCGCGTCGATCAGCACGGTCGCGCTCGCCCCGACGGCGTGCTTGCGGATGTTGGTCAGGGCCTCCTGCACCGTCCGGTAGACGGCGCCGGACACCGGTGCGTCGAGGTCCTCTATCGGCCCCTTGACCTGCACGGACACCTCGAAGCCCGCGTCGGCGGCCAGTTCGGGCAGCTCGTCGAGGCTGGGCTGGGTGTCCTCAGTGGTGCGTAGGACCGACACGAGCTGACGGAGTTCGTCGAGCGTGCGGGTGGACAACGTGCGGATGGTGCCGGCGACCTGTTTGTGTTCGGCGTCGACCACGGCCATCCGCAGCGCACCCGCCTGCATGGCGATGAGGCTGACTTGGTGCGATACGACGTCGTGCATCTCGCGGGCGAGCTTTGCCCGTTCGTCCGCTCGGATGGCGTGCGCGTGCAGCACACGCTCTCTCTCGCGCGACTCGGCCAGCTCAGAGATGCGGTCCGACAGTTCCACCCGTGCGTGGGCCAGCAGGCCGATCGCGATCGGCAGGCCCGCCACGAGGAAGCCGTAGATGGCCGAGTGGAAGTGGCCGGACGCGGGCCGGTCGATCAGCTCCTGCGGTGGCCAGGCCACGAACCGGCAGAGCCACACCAGGGCGGCCGCGAGCCCGGTCTGCCATCCGCCGACGTACCGGCGGGCCACCGAGTACAGGGCGATCATCGCGGCGAGCTGGGCCCAGCCGACGAAGAAACCGGGGATGGTCAGCACGAGGGTGATGAACGGGAATCGCCGGCGCAGCAGCAGCGCGCCGACCGCGACCCAATTCAGCCAGACCTGGTAGCTCTCGACCGCGGGGAAGCCGGGGACCGGATCGGCCTCCAGCCACAGCCCGTACAGCCAGACGTCGAGCACGGCGAAGAAGATCAGCGCCGCGTCGACCAGAATCAGCCGGATGTCGCCGACGCGCGGCCAGCGCGAACCGGCCGCGGTCTCCTCCGGCCGTCTCGCCGGAAGCAGCGTCGTGGTCAGGATCCGACCTCCCCTGTGAGCCGTTCGATCCTCACCGTACTGCGCATATGCGGCGGTTGGCATTGGCTGCCCCTTTACCCCGACCTGCCCCGTCAAGGGGTAAGACGTCCTCACACGCGAATCTGTACGGCTGTCGGCTCACATATGTGCTACCGCACACGCCACGGCAGGCGCGTGCGGTAGTCACAGCACTGCTACGAGCAGGTCTTCCAGGCGAAATGGTAGGTCGTCTCGAGGTTGCCGTCCGTCGAGTCCATCGTCATGAAGCTCGTCGTCGTGGCGGTGTTGGACGAGCCGGCGTAGACCCGGAGCTCCGTGTTGATGTTGAAGTTCCGCTTCTCGCCGCACGGGGAGTAGACGATCGCGGCCACTTCGGTCGTGTCGGTGGCCTGCCAGTCGTCGCTGACGGGGCCGTTGTACCGGTGGGAGATGGACTCGGTCTGAGACATGCCCTGGAAGTAGTAGTTGGCCTTCTCGATCGCGTAGGCGCCGCGCTCCAGGTGCGCGAAACCTCTGTAGTCGGCTTGAGCGATGCCGTAGGTGAAGCCCTGCGGCACGTTGACCCGCAGGTTGAGCTGGCAGTTCTTGCGCAGGTCTGTCGGTCGTGCGCCGACGCCGACCTGGGCCAGGTAGTCGCTGTAGGTGACCGTGAACGCCTTGTTGTCCTCGGACACCGCGACGGCCGCGGTGCCGGCGGGGCAGCCGGAGCCGTTGATCGTGACGACGTCGATGGTGATGTGGTCGGGCGGCGGCGTCTCGTTGGGGGCGCCGGGCGGGATGATGATGGACGAGGCCAGCAGGGCAGCGGCAACCACGTTGAGCATGGGGGTACCTTTCCGACGCGTCTCGCAGGGTGGGGGTGGCGGCGGTGGCGGAGAAGGTGGCGGCGGCCTTTGAAAAAATCAGCAGCGCTTCCACGAGAAGTGATGCAGGGTGCGCACTTCTCCACGCTGGTAGTCCATCGTCATGAAACTGTTTGTATTGGCGTCCGAGGTACCCTTGTCAACGCGCAGTGCGCTGTTGACGTTGAGATTCCGCTTCTCGCCGCACGGCGCCCAGACGATCTCTGAGAACTCGGTCTTGTGGGTGATCGTCCAGTTGTCGTCGAACGGCCCGTTGAAGGCGTGCTTCCACGTGGTGGTGGCCGATTGACCCTGGAAGTAGTAATTCACCGACTGGTACCCGATGGCGCCGCGCTCGATGTGCCCGAAGCCCCCGTAGGTCGCTTCCGCGATGCCGTACGTGAAGCCCTGTGGCACGTTGATCTGCAGGTTGAGCTGGCAGTTCTTCCGGAAGTCGGTACCGCCGGCACCCTTGCCCGCCTGGGCGAGGTAGTCGCTGTAGATCACCCAGAACGAGGTGTTGTCCGGTGAGACGATCACTTCTGCGGTGCCCTGCGTGCACCCGGAACCGTTCACCGTCACCACGTCGATCGTCACGCGCTCCGAAGGAACCGTCGCTGCGTGTGCGGGTGTGGACGACAATGTGAACAGCACGGCCAGAGCGGCTGCTGCCGTCGCTTTACGCATGAAGTTGGCCTTTCCTGGTGCCTCTTTCTCGGCGTGGCGCGGCGGCGGTGCCGCGAAGATTAGCGCAGACCCTCAACCATTGGTGTGATCCAAATGGCCCATGTCATCCTGATGGAGCAGTTCGTGAAGAATTACCAGAAATAGATGGTGACCTGGTGCTGAGGGAACGAATAGTTTCCGGCATACTGACGCGCATGTCGCAAGCCGGACTGGTGCTCGTGGTCGAGGACGAGGACCCCGTGCGGAGGTACACCGTCAGCCTGCTCGAGGAGCTCGGCTTCTCCGTGCTGCAGGCGAGCGACGGCGTCGAGGCGATCGCGATCCTGCGCGACCGCAGCGCGGAGATCGGCGCGATGCTGCTCGACCACAGCATGCCGGGGCTCTCCGGGGAAGAGGTGCTGGCCCAGGTCGAGCGCGAGGACCTGCTCGTGCCGGTCGTGCTGACCAGCGGCTACGACCGCACGTCGCTGGAGCGCCGGTTCGCGGGCCACGAGATCGCCGAGTACCTGCAGAAGCCGTTCCGCATCGAGGCACTGGACGCGGCGGTCCGTCTCGCCGTCGCGAAGCGGGCCCAGGCGTCCTGACTCAGGGGCTCAGGCGTTCTGGTTCAGCAGCTCACGGACGCGTTCCAGCAGGTCGCTCTCCACGTACGGCTTGGTGATCAGCACCTCGTCGTCGAGGACCTCGTCGGTCGTGTAGCCCGACATGTAGATCACCGCGGGCGCCGCGCCGGTCGAGCGCAGCAACCGGACGAGCTCCGGACCGCCCATCTTCGGCATCACGACGTCGGTGAGCACGAGGTCGATCGTGCTGCGGTGCGCCGTGGCGAGCTGCAGCGCCTCCTGGCCGTCGCTCGCCTCGATCACCGCGTAGCCCGCGGTCTCCAGCGACCGGCGGGTCATGATCCGCACCTGCGCGTCGTCCTCCACCAGCAGCACGGTGCCCGCACCTTGGTGTGAGGTGGTGCGGCGCGCGCACGGTGCTTCGGGCGTACCGTCGCGTTCGTGCGGCACGGGCAGATAGACCTCGACGGTCGTGCCGCTGCCGAGCGCGCTGATCACCTCGATCTGCCCGCCGGACTGCTGCACGATGCCGAACACCGTGGACAGGCCTAGCCCGGTGCCCTTGCCGACCGGTTTGGTGGTGAAGTACGGCTCGAACACCTGCGCCCGCACGTCCGGTGCCATGCCCGCGCCGGTGTCCTGGACGCGCATCAGGACGTACTCGCCCGGCCGCACGCCGACGATCCGGCCGGTGTCGCCGGCACCGAGCGTGGCGTCCTCGATCGACACGACGAGCGTGCCGCCGTCAGGCATCGCGTCCCGTGAGTTGACCGCCAGGTTGAACAGGATCTGTTCGACCTGGCCCGCGTCCGCCCACACCCGTGCGACGTCTTCTGGCAGATGCATCTCCAACTCGATGTGGTCGCCAACGAGCGTGCGCAGCATCGAGTGCACTTTGGTGAGATTCTGCTTGAGGTCCAACGACTCCGGGTGCAGGACCTGCTGGCGGGTGAACGCGAGCAGCTGCCTCGTGAGGTTCGCGGCCCGTTCGCCCGCGTGCCGGATGTCCTCGATCGCCGCGCGGCGCGGATCGTCCTGAAGGGTGCGTCGCAGCAGCATCTCGCTGTTGCCGTTCACGACCGTGAGGATGTTGTTGAAGTCGTGCGCGATGCCACCGGTCAGCCTGCCGATGGCTTCCATCTTCTGCGCGTGCCGCAGCTGTGCTTCGGTCTCGCCAACGCGCTCTTCCAACCGTGCGCGCGCGTCCTTCAGTTCCTGCATCAGACGGATCGTGCGCAGCGCACTGCTGAGCTGCTGCTGCACGGCCTCGTAGATCCAGCCGGGCTCCGGGCCCTCCTCGAAGATCACGTATCCGAGGTGGTCCTCGTCGGTGTACAGCGGCGCGACCAGCGCGCTGAACGGGGTGACGCGGCGGAACGGGTACGGCGTGAGGTTGATGGTGGGGAACGGGGTGTCCGGAACGTCTTTGAGCTCGTTGCCCTCGAACCGGACGAGCGCGCGCGCCGTGCCTGGCGTGTCGTACGCCATGACGTGACAGCCGGGGATGCCGAGCCGGGGGAGTTCCTCGCTGAGGGCGTTGGTCAGCTCGTCCACGTCCCGTGACGCTATGAGTCGTTGCCCTGCTTCACGCACCGTCTGGTCGTGGCGCTCGTGCGAGAGGTACTTGAAGCGTGCGTCGGTGGCGAACGCATCGCCCAGAAGCAACTGCACGCGCAGCCACAGGTCGTTGATTATCGTCGCGTCACTGATTCGCGCCGTCACGAACCGATGCAGGTCGAACAGCGGTGGCCACCACTGTGCCGCTTCGGACCCGGCGCGCGCGCTCGTGCGGATGTACTCGGCGAGCAGCTCGAGGAACTCCGCGCCCTCGACCTCACCGCGACCCGCCGCCATCAGCTCCACGACCAGCTGCTCGGCCCAGCCCTCCGGCAGCTTGGCCGACGGCGGCCCGAGCGAGTCGCGCAGGTGGTCGGCGACGGTGGACGCGGTCGCGGACTCGTTGATGTTCAACCGGTCGTGCGCGGGGGCGTGGTCACCCAGCCCGGACGGCAGGCAGCCGCACGACCTCCGCACGATCAACTCGGTCGCCATGATCTGCTGCTGGCGGGTGGGCTCGCCCCGCACCAGCGCCACCGCCAGTTCGGCGGCCCGGAAACCCATCTCCAGGAACGGCGCCCGCACGGTCGTGAACGCGGGCGTCGCCGCGTCGATGTTCACCTCGCGCTGCACCCGCGACACCGGATTGCCGTAGCCGAGGTCGTGCGTGCGGACGTTCGTGTGGTTGTCGTAGCCGACCACCGCGATGTCTTCCGGCGTGCGGAAGCCCAGCTCCTCCAGCGCGGACACGACGCCGATCGCGTAGTCGTCGTTCGCGGCGGCGACGGCGTCCGGCGGTTCCTTGATCTGCGCGAACATCTTGCGCACGGACTCGGCCGCGCCGTTCGGTTCCCAGATGAACGACCCCGGCATCGTGACGAGCGAGGGATCGAACGGGATCCCGTGCTTGCGCAACGAATCGGCGTAGCCCAGAAACCGGTCCCGGGCGCCCGCATGCGTTTGCGGCCCCCGGACGAACGCGATCCTGCGTCTGCCGTGCACCTCGATGAGGTGATCGACGGCCTGCCGCATCCCGTCGCGGTTGTCCATCAGGATGGTCGGCCACTGGGCGAGGTTCGTCTCGACGCTCACGATCGGCATGGGCGCGTACTGCTTGACGAACTCTTCCATGCCGTCGGACCCGATGAGCTGCCCCACGCGCGTAGTCCACACGACGAGCGCATCGATCCTGTTCGGCGAAATCAGGTCATAGACCGTGTTCGCCCGGCGCTTGTGCAACGCCGGATGGTTGAGTTCGCTGCCCACGAAGCACACGAGGTCGCAGCCGAGGTGCTGAGCGCCGTTGCTGACACCACGCCACTGCTCGCCCGCGAGCTCGATGAGCGGACCCGCGGTGATCATCCCGATGGTGGGACGTCGCTTCGCACTGCCGTCTGCCACAAAACCCCCGCTACTCAACGCGATTCGGGATGATACGCGTTGTCGGGGGGAATGCTGGGCTCGTTACTTGGGGGCAATTCAATGGATTGGGCGTCAATACGGGCGTTGGCGGGCGATCCCGCGTTGCCGCCCGCGCGGTTCGACGAGCTGGCCGCCATGGAGGACCCGCGGGTGCGGATGACCCTGTCGCGGCGCGATGACCTTTCGCCTGACCAGGTGCGCACGCTGGTGGGCACCGGCGATCCGAAGGTGATCGGCCCGCTGCTGTCCCGCGGCCGCGTCGACCCCGCCGGCCTGCACGCCCTCGCCGCTGATCCCAGCCTCCGCTACCTGTTGGTGAGAGCCGAGGACCTGCCCGCCGACCTGCTGGACTCACTCGCGCACGACCCGAACGTCCTCATCGTGACCGCGCTCGCCGAGTACCGGCGGCTCCCCGGCGACCTGGCCGCCGAACTGAGCCGGCACCCGGACCGCCGCGTCCGCAGAGGCTTGGCGCGCAACACTTCGCTGCCACCACAGCTGCTCGCCGAGATGAGCGCCGACGACGACGTCTCGTTCGCCCTGGCCGCGAACCCGGCCACACCCGCCGAGGTCGTCGCCCGCCTGGCCACGCACCCGTCGTTCACGGTCCGCCGGGCCGCCGCCCTCCGCACCGACCTGCCGCCCGAGACCTACGAACTGCTCGCCGCGGACCCCGAACGCGTGGTGCGCCTGCCGGTGGCCGCCAACCCCGCCACGCCAGAACGTCTGCTGCGCGCGCTGGCAGCGGACGCCGATCCCGGCGTGGCCGAGACGGCCGCGGAACTGCTCTCGTGAACGCTCTGCACGGACTCGCGCGGAATCCGTCGCTGCCAACGGAGTTGCTGGAGCGGCTGATCGCCGTGGGCGACCACCACCTGGACCTGGTGCTGGCGAGCAGAAGCGACCTGTCCCCGGAGCAAGCGGGCGTGCTGGCGGCCAGGAGCGAGCGGACGCTGATCGAGACCGACTGCGAGCTCGAACCGCCCACCTCGGAGTTCGATGCGGCACTTCAGCAGGCTGCTGACGAGACCGTCGCGCCCTCGGTGCTGGCCGAACTCATGCGCCACCCGAACTCGTCGATCCGCCACGTCGTGGCCCGCCGGAGAAACCTGCCGCAGTGGGCGTGGGAGCGGCTGGCCAAGGACGCCGACGACGGTGTCCGCCACATCGTCGCGGGCAATCCCGCGGCGCCGGAGGCGGTTCTGCGGGAACTGGCGGCCAAGTCGGACCGCGAGACGCGGCGCGTCGTGGTGAGGAACCGCTCGATTCCGCTGGACCTGCTCGTTTCCTTCGTCGCGCTGACGACCCTTTCGCCGGTGCCGCGTGTGGCCGTGGCTTCGGAGGCCGAGCTCCGCGCACTTGCCTCCTCTGCCGCGACACCGGTCCGGCTGCTGGCCGCGTGGCGTCACGACCTGCCCGGCGACGTGCTCGACCTGCTCCTGGGCGACCCCGAACCCGACGTGGCCGCGGTCGTTGCCGCCAACCCCGCGGTCACCGCCTCGCGGCTCGAAACTCTGGTCGACCGCCACGGCCCGAAGGTGTTCGCCGGCGTCGCGCAGAACCCGAACTGCACACCGGAACTGCTGGACCTCCTGGCCCGCGACGCCCGGACCACAGGACGTGCCTACCGCGTGATCGCCAAGCACCCCAACGCTTCCGTCGAGACGGTGCTGTTGTGCCGGGGAGACCGCGAAGCCCGCCGCCTCGCCGCCGCCCGCCCGGATCTTCCGGTGGCGGCGCTGGTCGAGCTGGTCGCCGATCCGTACGCCGGTGAGGCGGCGGCGGCGAACCCGTCGTTGCCGGTGCACGTGATGGAGAACCTGTTCAGCTCCACCACTTGATGAGGTTGGTCTGCTCCTTGCGCACCTCGTACCCGTTGGCGGCGTAGAACTCCCGCGCCTGCACCCGGTTCAGCCCGGTCACCAGCCGCACGTGTGGGAGTGGGCTCGTCCTCGTAGCGTTGGGCTGCCAGCCCGTGGTTGTTGTTGGTGCCGGTCATGGCGTTGTTAACGGCGTTGACGAGCAGGCGGCGGAGCTGCACGCGGAACGGGTCGCGGCCGATCTCGGGTACGGGCCGCAGTTGCTGGAGGCGTTGCAGTGGTGGATCAACGAGGGGTTACGGCGAGATCCGGGCCCTGGCGCGCTTCTTGGCGGGGATGCCGATCTCACATCCCGTCGTGCGTGCGGCGGACCAGCCAACTGAAAAGCCCCCGGCGTGAACCGGGGGCCTGATCACGCCAGTGGTGGTTTGAACAGGGTGGGCACCTTCGACGCGGCCGCCGTGTCCAGCAGCCACAACGTCCGGCGCTTGCCCGAGGCACCGGCGGCCGGCAGTTGCACCTCGCCGGCACCCGACAGCGCCATGGCCACCGCGGCGGCCTTGGCCTCGCCGGTGGTCATCAGCCACACCTCCTGGGCGCGGCGCACCGACGACAACGTCAGCGACACGCGTGTGGGTGGTGGCTTCGGGCAGTTGCGGACGGCGACGACGGTCCGCTCCTTCTCGTACACGGCAGGCGAAGCGGGGAAGACCGAGGCCACGTGGCCCTCCTCGCCGACGCCCAGCATGCAGACGTCGAACGTGGGCACGTCGCCGTGGTCCTCCGGCCGGGCCAGGGACGCCAGCAGTGAGGCGTAGGCCTCGGCGGCGGCCTCGGGGTCGTCGCCGAACTTGCCGTCCGACGGTTCCATCACGTGCACGCGTGAGGGGTCCACCGGCACGTGGTCCAGCAGAGCCGCGCGGGCCTGCGTTTCGTTGCGGTCCGCGTGACCGGACGGCAGGAAGCGCTCGTCGCCCCAGTACAGGTCCACGCGGGACCAGTCCACGGCGTCGCGGGCGGCGTTGCGGTTCAGGTGGTCCAGGACGGCGGTGCCGGTGCGGCCCCCGGTCAGCACAACGGACGCGTAGCCGCGGGCGGCCTGGGCGTCGACCATGCGGGTGACCAGGCGGGCCGCCGCGGCGGCGGCCAGCAGGTCGCCGTCGCGGTGGACCACCACTTGTGGATTGCTCACGAACTCGCCTTCGCCTTGGACTTCTTCGCAGCGGCGGCGGCCGGGGCCTTGCCGTTGGCGGACTCCTCGGCGGAAGCCTCGTCCGCGGGCTTCGACGCGGAATGCGTGCGGCCCTTGGTTACCTTCGCCAGCGACTTCAGCGCCGCGGCGTAGACCTCGTCCGGGTCGAGACGACGCAGTTCCTCCGCGAGGCAGTCGCGGATCGAACGGCGCTGCAACGCCACCCGGCGCGATGGCTGGCCGGGCTGCGCGAGCGTGCCCACCTTGCCGTCCGGGCGGAGCAGTTCGACGGCACCGGACGCGCGGTCCAGCTTGACCTGCACGATGCCTTCGCCCGAGGTCGCCTTGAAGCGCTTCGCGGGGACCTTCAGGCGATCCGTCAGCCAGGCGGCCAGCAGGTCGGTGGACGGCGAGTCGGCCTCACCGGTCACCTCGGCGTCGATGATCTTCTCGTACGGCGGCAGGTCCAGCGAGGCCGCCAGCATGGCGCGCCACAACGTCAGACGCGTCCACGCCAGGTCCGTGTCGCCGGGCGCGTAGTGCGCGCGGCGGGACTCCAGGGCCTTGATCGGGTTCTTCTCGGCGGCCGCGTCGGTGATGCGGCGCTGGGCGAGCTGGCCGATCGGGTCCTTCGACGGCGACACCGGCGCGTCGAACGGCCACCACGCCACGACCGGGGTGTCCGGCAGCAGCAGCGGCATGACGCACGAGGCGCCTTCCTTGGCCAGTTCTCCGTACAGACGAAGAACAACGACTTCCGAGGCGCCCGCGTCGCCGCCGACGCGGATCTGCGCGTCCAGGCGAGGTGCCGCCTGGCGAGCGCCGCGGGCCACGACGATCACGCGACACGGGTGCTCGCGCGAGGCGTCGTTGGCCGCGTCGATCGCGGCGTCGGTGCGCTGGCCGTCCTCGGTGACGATCACGAGCGTGAGCACGCGGCCCAGCGTCGTGGCGCCACCCTCGTCCCGCAGGCGGACCAGCCGCGAGTTGATCTGGGACGTGGTGGTCGAGGGCAGGTCGATGATCACGGACGCCTCCAGTGCCTTCCGGTCCTGGCGGTCATCGCGTCCGCCGACGGCGGGCCCCAGGTTCCAGCCTTGTACTTCTCGAGCGCGGGTTCGTCCTTGCGCGCCCAGAAGTCGAGGATCGGGTCGAGGATCTCCCAGGAGAGCTCGACCTCGTCGTTCTTCGGGAACAGCGACGGCTCACCGAGCAGCACGTCGAGCAGCAGCCGCTCGTAGGCCTCCGGCGACGACTCGGTGAACGAGTGGCCGTAGCCGAAGTCCATCGTGACGTCGCGGACCTCCATCGTGTTGCCCGGCACCTTCGAGCCGAACCGGATGGTCACGCCCTCGTCCGGCTGAACCCGGACCACCAGGGCGTTCTGGCCGAGCTCCTCGGTCGCGGTGTCGTCGAACGGCAGGTGCGGCGCCCGCTTGAACACGACGGCGACCTCGGTGACGCGACGGCCCAGGCGCTTGCCGGTGCGCAGGTAGAACGGCACCCCCGCCCAGCGACGGGTGTTGATCTCGCAGGTGATCGCGCCGAACGTCTCGGTCTTCGACTCGGGCGAGAAGCCGCCCTCCTCCAGCAGGCCGGGCACCTTCTGACCGCCCTGCCAGCCACCGGAGTACTGACCGCGCGCGGTGGTATCCTCGAACGGTTCCGCGGGACGCGTCGCCGAGAGGATCTTGACCTTCTCCGCGCGCAGATCGGTCGGCTTGAAGGAGACGGGCTCCTCCATCGCGATCAGTGCGAGCAGCTGCAGCAGGTGGTTCTGGATGACGTCCCGCGTCGCGCCGATGCCGTCGTAGTACCCCGCGCGGCCGCCGAGACCGATGTCCTCGGCCATGGTGATCTGCACGTGGTCGACGTAGTTCGCGTTCCAGATGGGTTCGTACAGCTGGTTCGCGAACCGCAGCGCCAGGATGTTCTGCACGGTCTCCTTGCCGAGGTAGTGGTCGATGCGGAACACCGACTCCTCGGGGAAGACCTCGTTGACCGTCCGGTTCAGTTCCTTGGCGGACTTGAGGTCGTGACCGAACGGCTTCTCGATGACGACCCGGCGCCACTGGTCCGGAGCCGTCTGGGCGAGGCCCGCGCGCTTGAGCTGGTTGATCACCGTCGGGAACGCGCCCGGCGGGATCGACAGGTAGAACGCGTGGTTGCCGCCCGTGCCGCGGTCGGCGTCCAGGGCGGCCAGGCACGAGGCCAGGTTGTCGAACGACTGGTCGTCGTCGAACGTGCCCTGCACGAACCGGATGCCCTCGGCGAGCTGCTGCCAGACCGCCTCGTTGAACGGCGTCCGCGCGTGCTCCTTCACCGCGTCGTGCACGACCTTCATGAAGTCCTGGTCGGCCCAGTCGCGGCGGGCGAAGCCGACGAGACCGAAGCCCGGCGGCAACAGACCCCGGTTCGCGAGGTCGTAGATCGCGGGCATGAGCTTCTTGCGCGACAGGTCACCGGTGACGCCGAAGATGACCAGCGCGCTCGGGCCCGCGATGCGGGGCATGCGCTTGTCGCGCGCGTCCCGCAGCGGGTTGCGCCACTTGTCGGATGCGGTCACGAGCCGTCCTCCTGGACTGCCTCGACGAGCTGGGCCAGACCTGCGATGCGGTCTTCGAGGTGAAGCCGCAGAACCGGCCGACCGTGTTCGACCAGCACCTGACCGTCGCCGAGTGCCTGCGCGAGCTGCAGCTGCGCCAGCGTGTAGGGACGGCCGGGCACCTCCAGGTCGTCACCGGACTCGCCGGTGATCTGGATGAACACGCCGTTCTGGTGACCGCCCTTGTGGTACTGGCCGGTCGAGTGCAGGAAGCGCGGACCCCAGCCGAACGTGGTCTGCAGGTGCGTCCGCTTCGCGATCTCCGCCCGGAGCAACGCGAACGACGCGTCGTCGATCCTGTCCAAGTACGCCTGAACCGAGATGTAGCCGTGGTCGGGCGCCACTTCAACCAGCGCCGCAAGCGCTTCCGCGATGGTGTTCACCTTGCGCGGAGCCCAGTCGGTGCCGTGACCCTCGACCGGTCCATCCACAAAGGACGGGATGGTCGCCGCCGCGGCCGGTGCGTCGAGCAGCGCGCGGGAGGCCTTCTTCGCGGCCTCGACGTCGGGCTGGTCGAACGGGTTGATGCCGAGCACCTTGCCGACGAGCGCGGTCGCGTACTCCCACAGCAGGATCTGCGCGCCCAGCTTGCCCTCGACGGCCACGTTCGCCGACCCGGTGGCCGGTCCGATCGCGACGGTCGTGGCGTCCGAGCGGGCGTCCACGAAACCGGGAGCGCCGGGACCCTCGACGACGACCGGCAGCAGGCCGGTGCCGTTCTTGCCGGTCGACTCGGCGATCAGCTGCTCCGCCCAGTCACCGAACCCGACGATGCCGGAACCGGTGTCGGCGAACACGATCTTCTCCGCGCCGTGCGCGTGCGCGGCACCGAAGATCGCGGCCAGGATCACGGCGGGGTTCTCGACCGAGTCCTGCGAGACGAGCTTCGCGACCTCGGCCGCCTCGTCCAGCAGCGACTCGACGTCGGCGCCGGCGAGGTAGGACGGCACCAGGCCGAACGCGGTCAGCGCCGAGTAGCGGCCACCGACGTTCGGGTCGGCCAGGAACACCTTGCGGTAGCCCGCTTCCTCGGACGCCTTCTGCAGGGGCGAGCCGGGGTCGGTGACCACCACGATTCGCGACGCGGCGTCGATGCCCGCGTCGGTGAAAGCCTTCTCGAAGATGCGCCGGTGGCTGTCGGTCTCGACGGTCCCACCGGACTTGGACGACACCACGATCACCGTGCGCTCGAGATCACCGGCGAGAGCGTCGGCGACCTGGGCGGGATCGGTGGTGTCCAGCACGATCAGCGGCACGTTCTGCGTCCGCGTGATCACCTCGGGGGCCAGCGACGAGCCACCCATTCCGGCGAGCACCACGCGGTCGACGCCCTCGGCGTGCAGATCGGCGCGCAGGGCGACGAGTTCGGGGAGCAAAGAACGGGACGTCTCGTGCAACGTCGTCCACGAGAGGCGGATGCTCGCCTCGGACTCGGCTTCCGGCCCCCACAGGGTCGGGTCCTGCGCGGTCAGCTTGCTCGGCACCGAATCCGCGACCAGGTCAGCAGCGATGATGCTGACCTGGTCGGCGTTCGGTGACCTCACGATTTCGACGGAGGTCACTTCGTGATCAGCCCTTCAGTTGAGCCAGTTGGTTCGTCACCGTCTCGAGCAACTCTTCCCAGGACTTCTCGAACTTCTCGACACCCTCGGTCTCGAGGACCTTGAACACGTCCTCGAGGTCGATTCCCACGGCGGCGAGCTTGTCGAACACCTCCTGGCCCTCTGCGGCGCGTCCGGTGACCGTGTCACCGACGATCTTGCCCCCGTCGGCGACCGCGTGCAGCGTCTTCTCCGGCATCGTGTTCACGACGTCGGCGACGACGAGCTGGTCGACGTAGAGGGTGGGGGAGTAGCTCGGGTCCTTCACTCCGGTCGACGCCCACAGCGGACGCTGCGCGTTGGCGCCGTCCGCCTTGAGAGCTTCCCAGCGCTCGCCCTGGAACGTCTTCTCGAACGCTCCGTAGGCGATCCACGCGTTGGCAAGTGCGGCCTTGCCCTTCAGCGCGTTCGCCTCGTCCGTGCCGATCTTGTCGAGCCGCTTGTCGATCTCGGTGTCCACCCGGGACACGAAGAACGACGCGACCGAGTGGATCGAACGCAGGTCGTGGCCGTTCGCCTTGGCCTGCTCGAGACCGGCGATGTAGGCGTCCATGACGGCCTGGTAGCGCTCGGTGGAGAAGATCAGCGTGACGTTGACGCTGATGCCCTCGGCGATCGTCTTGGTGATCGCGGGCAGACCGGCCTCGGTGGCCGGGATCTTCACCAGCAGGTTCGGCCGGTCCACGGTCTTCCACAGGTCCTGCGCCTCGGCCACGGTCTTGTCCGTGTCGAACGCCAGGCGCGGGTCGACCTCGATGGAGACGCGGCCGTCCACACCGTTGGTCGAGTTGTAGATGTCGCGGAACTTGTCGCACGCGTTGCGCACGTCGGTCGTGGTGACCTCGCGGATGGTCGCCTCGGTGTCGGCACCCCGGTTGGCGAGCTCACGCACCTGCTCGTCGTAGGACTCGCCCTTCGAGAGCGCTCCCGCGAAGATCGTCGGGTTCGTGGTGACACCGACGACGTTCCAGTCGCGGATCAGCTCGTCGAGGTTGCCGCTGGTGAGTCGCTCGCGGGACAGGTCGTCCAGCCAGATGGAGACACCGGCGCCGGACAGAGCGGCGAGATTCGGCTTGCTCACTTGTTACCCCTCACTCGGTCAAGGGAACGGCGGGCGGCGGCGGCGACGTTCTCCGTCGTGAAGCCGAACTCCTTGAACAACGTCTGGTAGTCGGCCGAGGCGCCGAAGTGCTCGATCGACACGATCTCGCCCGCGTCGCCGACGTAGCGGTACCACGGCAGCGCGATACCGGCTTCCACCGCGACGCGCGCCTTCACCGACGACGGGATGACCGACTCGCGGTACTCCGCGTCCTGCTTTTCGAACCAGTCGATCGACGGCATGGAGACCACACGCACTGCAACGCCTTCGCCCTGCAGAACCTTTCCAGCCTCGTACGCCATCTGCAGCTCGGAGCCGGTGCCGATGAGCACGACCTCCGGGTTGTCGTCACCGAAGAGCACGTAACCACCGCGCTTCACGCCCTCGGCCGAGGTGCCCTCGAGCGTCGGGACGTTCTGCCGGGTCAGCGCGAGGCCGACCGGGCCGAGCTGCTCCAGCACGGCCTTCCAGGCGAACGCGGTCTCGTTGCCGTCGCCGGGGCGCACGACCGAGAAGTCCGGGATCGCGCGCAGGGCGGCGAGATGCTCGATCGGCTGGTGCGTCGGGCCGTCCTCGCCCAGGCCGATGGAGTCGTGCGTCCACACGTAGGTGACGGCCGCCTGCATGATCGCCGCGAGTCGCACGGACGGACGCATGTAGTCGGAGAACACGAGGAACGTGCCACCGAACGGGCGGGTCGGGCCGTGCAGCGCGATGCCGTTGAGGATCGCGCCCATGGCGTGCTCGCGGACACCGAAGTGCAGCACGCGGCCGTACGGGTCGGCCTTCCACATGCCGGTGGAGATCGACTCCGGGCCGAACGACTTGGCGCCCTTGATCGTCGTCAGGTTCGACTCGGCCAGGTCGGCCGAACCGCCCCACAGCTCGGGCAGCGCGGCGGCGAGGGCGTTGATGACCTCACCGGAGGCCTTGCGGGTCGGGACGCCCTTCGCGTCCACCGGGTACACCGGCAGCGCGTCGGCCCAGCCGTCGGGCAGCTGACGGGCGATGAGACGGTCGAGCAGCTTCTTGTTCTCCGGGTTGGCCTGCGCCCACGCGTCGAACGTCGGCTGCCACTGCGCCTTGGCGTGCTCGCCGCGCTTGACGGCCTCGCGGGTGTGGTTCAGGACCTCGTCGGAGACCTCGAAGGTCTGCTCGGGGTCGAACCCGAGGATCTCCTTGGTGGCCTTGACCTCGTCCTCGCCCAGCGCGGCACCGTGCGCGGCACCGGTGTTCTGCTTCTTCGGCGCCGGGAAGCCGATGATCGTGCGCAGCAGGATGAACGACGGCTTGTCGGTGACGGCCTTGGCCTTCTCGATCGCCTCGAGGATGCCCTTGACGTTCTCGCCGGACTCCACGACCTGGACGTGCCAGCCGTAGGCCTCGTAGCGAGCCGCGGTGTCCTCGGACAGCGCGATCGTGGTGTCGTCCTCGATGGAGATCTTGTTGTCGTCGTAGAAGACGACCAGGTTGCCCAGCTGCTGCGTGCCGGCCAGCGACGAGGCCTCGGAGGTGACGCCCTCCTCGATGTCACCGTCGGAGGCGATCACGTAGATGTTGTGGTCGAACGGGCTCTGACCTGGGCGTGCGTCCGGATCGAACAGGCCGCGCTCGCGGCGGGCGGCCATGGCCATGCCCACGGCGGAGGCGAGACCGGAGCCCAGCGGGCCGGTCGTGATCTCGACGCCCCTGGTGTGCCCGTGCTCGGGGTGGCCGGGGGTGCGGGAACCCCACGTGCGCAACGCCTTCAGGTCGTCCAGCTCCAGGCCGTAGCCGGAGAGGAACAGCTGCACGTACAGGGTCAGGCTGGAGTGGCCCGCGGACAGCACGAACCGGTCGCGGCCGATCCAGTCCGGGTCGGCGGGGTCGTGCCGCAGGACGCGCTGGAACAGCGTGTAGGCCAGCGGCGCGAGGCTCATCGCGGTGCCGGGGTGCCCGTTGCCGACCTTCTGCACCGCGTCCGCCGCGAGCAGCCGTGCGGTGTCGACGGCGCGCTTGTCGAGTTCCGTCCAGTCGTCGGGCAGATCGGCCTTCGTGAGCCGGGTGATGTCGTCGGTGACGGTCACGGACTTACAGCTCCACTCTTGTCGCTCGGACGGGCCAGGTGTATCGATACCGAAAGGCCTGACCCGCGTGTCTCCCACGTCCAGGGCCAAGCCTAGTCCTGACAGTTGAGGATGTTGCTCTGAAAGGTCCCAGCTGGGTGTGTGCCCAGGCACACCAGCACCCAAACGGGCTGTGAATTCTGTGCGCGGTTACCATCAGTCGCTGGAATTCCCACCACTTCCACTGCCAGGAGCGTTCCCGCGATGAGTGCTGACAGTCTCGTTGCCGAGGCCCCCACCAGGTCGCCTCGCCAGGTTGTCGGCGCCTACGTGGCACTCACCAAGCCGCGGGTCATCGAGCTCCTGCTGATCACCACGATCCCGGCGATGCTGCTGGCCCAGCACGGCCTCCCGCCGCTGTGGCTGATCGCCTGCACGCTCACCGGCGGCACCCTCGCCGCGGGGTCGGCAAATGCCCTCAACTGCTTCGTCGACGCCGACATCGACTCGGTCATGAAGCGGACCACGGCCCGGCCGCTCGCGCAGAACACCATTCCGCCGCGCAACGCCCTGATCTTCGGCATCGTGCTCGGAATCGTCTCGTTCGCGTTCCTGTGGATCTTCGTCAACCTGATGTCGGCCGCTTTCGCCGTCGCGACGATCCTCTTCTACATCTTCGTCTACACGCTGGTGCTCAAGCGCCGCACCTCCCAGAACATCATCTGGGGCGGCATGGCGGGCTGCATGCCGGTCATCATCGGCTGGAGCGCGGTGACGGGCACCGTGGAGTGGCCGGCGCTGGTCATGTTCGGCGTCATCTTCTTCTGGACGCCGCCGCACACCTGGGCCCTCGCGATGAAGTTCAAGGAGGACTACGCCCGCGCAGGCGTGCCGATGCTGCCGGTGGTGGCCACAGCTCAGCAGGTGACGCGGCAGATCGTGATCTACAGCTGGATCACCGTCGTCTGCACGCTCGCTCTCGCTCCCGTCACCTCGTGGATCTACGTGGCCGTGGCGGCCCTGTCCGGCGTGTGGTTCGCCGTCTTCGCGCACAAGCTGCACAACGTTGTGCGTCGTGGCGGGTCCACGAACACCATGAAGTTCTTCCACATGTCGAACCTCTACCTGATGCTCGTGTTCTGCGGTCTCGCCGTGGACGCCGTGGTCGGGTTGCCGGTGCTTGGCTGGCCGTTCTAGCTGCACCTCCAGGCGTACGGCTGTGGCGCCCGTTGAGTTCACCGTCACCGGCGGTGAAGGTTCACCACTGGACTTCGCCGCCGCTTTCGTCCCCGGCAAGTCGCTCCTGGTCCTGACCGATCCGGGCGGATGGGCGCTGGTCAGCAAGGGTCTCGTCCCTGGTCACGCCGCGTCCACCACGGTCGCCACACGGGTGCGGGCGCTCAAGTTCGCCGTGCTGGACCTGAGGCACTTCCCGTCCGCCTCTCAGCTGCCGTCGATCACGGACGTGCCCGGTGACGTCGTGGCGCTGCACGACACGCGTGCCTGGGACACCGCTCCGGTCGTCCAGGCGCTGCGCGGGCTCGGCAGGCCGGTCCTGCTGTTCACCGCGGTGCACACGTGGGTGTCCGGAGTGGACTCCGCGTCGGTGCTGATGGGGTGGAGCGCCCCGCACGTGGTGCTCGCGGTGCCGACCGGTTCGGGTGAGGGCAGGGTCGAGGACGTCGTCTGGCAGTTCCGCGAGCTGGAGCGGCGCCGGCTGGTCCGCTACACCGCGCTGCCCGAACCGGTGGTCGTAGAGGACCGCGCGGTGACCGTCGTGGTCGCGCTGCCCGGTGCGACCGAGGGGATCGCGGGAACGTTGCGGCCCGGCGCCGAGTACGAGATGTGGGTCCACGTCGGCGCCCACGCCGCCGCGCTGCCGGGCGACCTGGAGCTGCGGGCGGTGCTCGGCATGTCCGGGCGTGAGGTGCAGGCCGAGTCGTTCGTGCTGCCGGCGGAGGGGTCGAGCCCGTGGGTGAGCTTCCCGGTGACCACGCCGTACGCGTCCGTGCCGTGGGCCGGTGAGCTGGTCGTTTATCGCGGCGCGGTGCCGGTGCACGTCCAGCACGTCGTGCTGCCGGTCGGTGCGGGCGAGTCCCAGGCGCGGCTGAGGTTCCGGCTGTCGCGGACGTTCGCCGACCTCGCACCGCTGTCGTCGCGGGTGTCGTCGATCCTGGTGCTCGGCGAGCGCGCGCTGGTGGCAACCGGGGGCGTGCCGTCGTGGATCAGCCTGGACGATGCCGGCGCGCTGCCGCCGGTGTCGGGCCTGGATCCCTGGTACGGCAAGGACTTCCCGTCGTACTGCGCGGATCTCGCCGCGGCCGCCGTGCGGGGTGCCGCGCTGCACGCGATGTTGTTCCCCGACGGTGCGGTGGTCCGGCGCGGCGGCGTGATCACGGTCGCCGGTCGGACGAGCGTGCCGTGGGCCGCCGTGTACGACCTGCCGTTCGCCGAAGGGCCGTATCGGGTGTGCGCGTCGGTGGCGCGGTTCGGGCCGTTCGGGGCCGGGGGACCGGTGCCCGCGCAGTGCCCTGATCCGGACCACAGCGGGAACGTGTTGTGCCCCTTCGGTTTCTGGGGACTGTCGAGCGTGCTGGAGCACCCGGCGGGACCGCTGGCCTGGCGGGTGGCCCCCGGTGCGCGTCCGGTCGAGGTGGCGATGTCCGTCGACCCCGCGCTGGACCGCACGCTGACCCAGCGGCACGTGGCCGAGCTGATGTCGTTCCTGCCGCCGGAGTCGATCTCCTCCGCGTACGTGAGTCCGTCGGGGTTGGCACGGGCGTTGGAGGACGAACGCGCGGACGTCGTGCACCTGGTCTACGACGAGGGCGTGCTGGAGGCCGTGGAGATCGACCCGTGGCCGCACCGGCCGTTGGTCGTGACGACCTCACCGTCGTCGGACCTGGTGGACGCCTTCGTGAACCAGGCCGGTGCCGCCGGCGTGATCTGCCCGGAGGTGGCCGTCGACCAGGGCATGGCCGGGTGGGTGAGCGGCATGCTGCTGGCCCGGCTGGCCGAGGGGATGCCGGCGGGGGAGGCGCTGCGGCGCACCCGCTGGGAGATGCTCGGCCGCGGCAACGTCCTGGGCCTCGCCTACACCCTGCACGCCGGCGCGGATCTGCGGCTGCGCTGATCTACCGCTGCCGTGCGTTCAGGTAGTTCTGGTTCTCGACCATCTGCCACTTGGTCAGGATCGCCCCGCAGAGGATCGTGCCGACCGCGACGATCGCCGCCGTCTCGTTGACACCGCCCTGCAGGTACAGCCAGCAACCGGTGGTGATCACCAGCAGGCGCCCCCACCTCAGCCAGTGGAAGAAGGTGTTGGAGACGTAGTACGCGAGCTGGTGGAAGACGAGCACGATCAGCGGGACGACCCAGCGCCAGTCGTGGGTGAACGTCAGCCAGACCAGCGCGGCGAACGAGCCGAGGAAGAACGCGACGAGGAAGACCACCTTGATCCCGAGCGTGATCCGGGCGGTCCGCAGCATCGCGTCCCTGGTCCGCTGCCTCCTCTTCGGCCACAGCAGGGAGGTCGGGCACCACTTGGCCAGGTGGAAGACCGGGAAGAGCGTGTTGTCCTCGTCGGTGTCCCGGTTGTACGCGGTGACCTCGTAGCCGTCCCGCGGTTCCTGCCTGCGCCAGCGGAACAGCGCGGTCGGCGGCCACGTCTTCAGGCCGTGCAACGTCACCAGCGACTCGCGCAGCGATCGGGGGTTGCCGAGGGTCGCGAGGTACATCACCAGCGACCCGGCGGTGGTGACCTTGACCGCGAGTTGCAGGGCGGGCAACAGGGTGTCGAGCGCGAAGTCCATCAGCCGAACAACCAATCCACCAGGTCCGCCGCGACGTCGGTCAGGTCGAGCGGATCACCAGGACCGGTCGCCAGGTCCACCATCACCTCTCCGAGGATCCGGGTGGCCCGTGAGTCGGTGTGCCGCAGTGCGTGCGCGAGCGTGGCGCCACCCGCGATGACGAGTGCCCACACCGCGACCTTCCTGCCCGCGCCACGTGCGGTCGGCGGTGCTTCGAGCCCACCGGCGAGAGCCATCGCGGTCAGCAACGCGCCACCGCGGCGGGGGTCGGCCAGGTCGTCGAACAACATGGCCGTCGCGGAGGTGAACGACCTGCTCGCCAGGGTGCGCGCGAACTCCTCGGGAGCTGGAGGCTGTTCGCGGGCGCGTTGCACCAGCACCGCGAGCCGGGGTGAGGTGAGCTGGGCGAGCTGACCCTCCCAGCCCGGCGGCAGCTTCTTCGCGGTCACCACGGGCCACAGCGCGAAGACGACGAGGTCGAGCACGATCTGGGCCGCTACCGGCCGGTCGGGCGGTGCACCCGGCCGGGCGAGGTAGCCGACCATGCCGGCGATCATGAGCCGCCGCACCGCGTCCGCCGTGGAGGGGTCGGCCACGGCGGCTCGTACCTGATCCAGCTGGCGCGCGTGCTGGTCCTGCCCGGCGGCGATGTGCTCGACCCACTGCCGCAGGGTGAGCAGGTCCAGTGGTTGCCTCGGTGCCGCGTGGTGGTGGATCTGCCCGGAGAAGGTGCCGGTCTGCACGACCGGCCCGATGATCACGGCGTTGTCGGCGATCTCGTTGCGGACCTGGTCAGATTCGTTCATCCCCACCCTCTGACAACGTCTCCCGACGCCCGGTCGTAACGCCTCCTGGCGGGTGAATCGTCGTCTCAAGAGGATCACGGGGTGAACCGCCGGTGCCTCGTGGTCCGTTGTGCTGGGCATGCTGAACTCGGAGGTACAACTACGTCGGGCGATCGAGGAACTGACCGGCCGCTTCGGTGACCAGGTCTCGGATCACGAGATCTTCGAGGCCGCCGCAGCCGCGTACGAGGGTCTCAGCCGCACGTCGACCGTGCACGCTCATCTCGCCGTGTTGACCGTGCGCCGTGCCGCTCGCGAGCTGGTGCTCACGGCCGTTGGTGTGCAGATGCCGACTCAGCAGAAGGCTGGGCTCACGCCGGCTCGGTGACCTCGACGTAGACGTGCTGGGCTCGGCTCACGGCCGTGCGCGCGAGTTTTGACAGCTCGCTGAGGTGCGCGAACGCCTCGTGGAAGCCCATGTCGACGAGGGGCGCCCAGCTCAGTGCGACGTCGTGCATGCGTGCGGGGTCTGCTTTGACGAGCTGCGCCACCAGTGCGTCCGGGAGTGGGAACACGCTGTCTTCCGGTTGCGGTTCCCACACGCCGTTGAACACCTCGTGCCACACGACCACGGCTTCGCGTGCGTTGTAGTCGCCGGCGACCACGGATTCGCCGTCTTTGATGAAGAACGTGCTCAGGACGCCACCTTGGTCAGCAGGTCCTCGACGCACGGGTCGTCGAGGGACTCAACGATGCACTTCCACAACAGAAGGTTCGTCTCGGCCCACTTGGTGTAGGTCGCGGCGGCCTCCGCGTCGTAAAAGTAGTAGCCGTCGTCGGCCTTGCCCACCTGCTCGCCCACGATCTTGTACGCGAGCTCGCGCAGGGTGATGCCGTTCTCCTGGAGGTACTTGTGCGCCAGCACGACCGGGGTGACGGGGAGCGCCTTGAACAGCGTGTCGGCGTCCGACAGCGCCTGCGCCTCCAGGGAGATGTCGCGGCCGCGGGTGCGCATCTCGGCCTCGACCACGATCCGTTCGATCCACTCGATGTCGCCCTGGGAGACACCCGCGACGAAGAGGACCTTGCGGCGCAACGCCTCGCCGTCGGTCGGCAGCGAGTTGCGGCGGACCATGTAGTTGAGGTCGTGCACCAGGGCGGCGACCTCGACCACGTCCCGCGCGGCGCCGTTGCGCCCGGCGAAGTGCACGGACTTGTCGCGGACGAAGCTCACGTGGTGCCAGCCGTGGAACTGCAGCTTCGCGGCCAGGTCCTCGCACAGCCGCCTCACGCGCTGCTCCACGTCCGCGATGACAGCCCTAGGAATCGTTGTGCGCGTACGCATCATCAGCCCTCCCACCGGGTGGGCTGATGGTAAGCGTGCCGCAGGGCGTTTACAGGTTGTTCGTCAGATCCTCCAACCGGTCCTCGACCGGCACGTGCCGGTGGCTGATCCCGGTGTCCGGGTCGTAGCTGAGGCTCCACGGCGTGACCGCGCGGGACTTGACCAGGAACGTCATCGTCCCCTCCGCCGCCCGTGGGATGCGGTGGAACTCGTGCGCGAGCAACGTGCCGGTGGTGCCTTCGGTGCACTGAGTGCGTTTCGTGAGCTCCGTGGCGACGATCGTCCGTCCGCCGAGGCCGAGCCGGGCGTCGAAACGTTCGTGCAGATAGGCGCCGCTCAGGATGGTGGTGCAGAAGTGGTATCGGTGGTTGTGGACCGAGTCCGCGTAGCCGGCGCGCCAGTCCGTCAGCGGTTTGTACTCGTGCAACCAGAACGTGAACGGTTCGTCCGATTCGTCCCTCAAGCACCACGCGAAGTGCGTCGTCGTCTCACGGGAATGCGCGATGACCCAGGTCGCCTCCTGCGGGGTGAGCCCGTCGATGTACGCACGCAGCTCTTTGCGCAGATCCGGCCGGGAAGCCCACTCGCGAAACCATGAACCGACTTCGGTCCAGTGGTCCACGACGGGAAATTCGGCGCGTTTCACCCGAGCGGCGAGCTCCTCGAGTGCGGACAACCCGGTGAACTCGGCTAGCAAGATCGATCAGCTCCTCAACTGAGCGGATGTGGAGAATTCGCGACGGAATGCGTGGAACTTCTCTTCCAGTTCCTTGAACCCGTCCGCGTTGAGAGTGTCGCCGGTGATCTTCTCGTACAACGCCAGAAAGTCGTTTCTCGACGTACCTGGCGTGATGACGAAGTGGTAGCCGGCCCGGGAATTGCTGATCCGCAGGAACTCGGCGCGTTCCATCGAGTACAGGAACGAGCTCTCGGTGAACCTGAGCGTCCGCGGATATGGTCTCAGCACTCCGGCGGTGTTGCTGTAGAGCGTCATCCAGACCGAGTCGTCGAACAACTCGAGCCGGTCGAGAGGTGGATCCGAAACGATGGTGACGTCGATCCTCGTGCACCGGCTGCGCGCCGAGTAGAGCCCGACGAGCCCGATGCCGATCTGTTCCTTGAGCCGCGTCTGGATCTCGTCGTAGTCGCCGTCGGCGCCTTCGTTGCGCAGCAGGTACCGCGCCCGGCCGCTGATCGCGTTGTCGTCGCGCGGATCCGCCAGCACGGCCCTGAGCTCGCATTCCGTCTGCGAGAGCAGCACTCTGCCCGCCGCGTACCGCCCGGCGAACCCGCGGAAGCAGTACAGCCGCGTCCGCTCCAGGTCCTGCATCATGAGCTGGTTGAACACCGGATCGGGCTTGGCCGTCGGCTCGAACACGTGACTGGGGAAGAACTCCCGGTCCAGCGCCCGATACTCCGCACTGAGCTCCTCGAGAGCCTTGCGGGTCTCCTCGACAACCGGCGTGAGTAGAGCCTTCTGCGTAGCTCTCGACGTGATCAACGTCTGCGTGAAGCTCACCACCGCGGAAATGAGCGTGCCCGTGCCCAACGCCGTCAGGAAGTTTCTCCCTGCCCCGGAATCCATTTGACTGGAAATGGCCAGCGACGCACCCGACGTCACGACGAGTATGAGGAGGAGCAACCCGGTCCGAGTCCAGAACAACTCCTGGATCAGGTTGCTGCGGATGCCTCCGGCCTCCGCGGACACGTGTCCCACCTCCTGGGTCACCTCAACGGCCGCTACCCGAACGGACGAATGCGGTCGGTGTCCGATCAAGTGCGCGGAGTTACTGTACGCGTCGGTCAAAAGATAAGGAAGCTGCTATTCGTGCGACATTTAGTCCCGGAATAACCGCCTTTGAGACCAGCTGTCGGCCCGCACTCGTGCACTTCGGTGACGCCCTGTCGCAGAGGGCGCCGAACGAGTCGGATGAGGGTGACCCACCCGCCCGACCGCACTCACGCCGAGTGTCTTAGCCCGCTCGGCGCCTGCCCACGTTCGCCCGCCAGGAGGAGCCCCCGGCCCTCCCGTGGACGGCGGCCAGGCGGGGTGAAACGCCGCCGGCCGGGCCCGCGCACCCCGCGTGGCGATCCGAAGCGAGCCGTGAAGACCTCGCCTCGATGGGTGGCGGCCCCAATCGCATCGCGGCGCCAGTCGCGACACGCGACCACACGCGGCATCGGCCCACACGACCACACGCGGCACGGACCTGAGTGACCACCGCGCGGCGACCTGCTACACCCCGCTAACACCCCTCCGAATACGCTCACCCACCATGCGTAACGTCCTGCTCATCGCGTCCCTGGCGCTCGTAGCGGCCACCGGCCTCGCGGGCTGCGGCAGCTCGGCCCAGCCCTCGACGGGCTCCGGCGCGCCGACCTCCCCCTGCAAGGCCGACGACTTCAAGGTCACCGGCGAGTTCGGTTCGGCGCCCAAGGTCGAGATCCCCGCCTGCAAGCCCACCGACGAGCTCATCATCAAGGACCTGGTGCAGGGCACCGGTGCCGAGGTGAAGGCGGGTACGACGGCCACCGTCAACTACCAGCTCACGACCTTCTCCGACAAGAAGGTGCTGGACAGCTCGTTCGAGCGCGGCCAGCCGTACGACGTCGAGAACGTCGGCCAGGCGCCGGTCATCGACGGCTGGAACGAGGGCATCGTCGGCCTCAAGGAGAAGGGCCGCCGTCTGCTCGTCGTGCCGCCGGCCAAGGGCTACGGCCAGGGCGGTCAGGGCGTCCAGCCCAACGAGACCCTCGTCTTCGTGATCGACGGCGTGAAGGTCACCCCCGCCGCCTGACAACACGAGAACGGCCCCCGACCGGTCAACGGTCGGGGGCCTTCCGCACCGCTCTTCACGGCGTCAGTTCACGGCGTCAATTCACGGCGTCACGGCAGGAGCAGCAGCTTCCCGGTGGTCCGGCGCGACTGCAGGTCCGTGTGCGCCTGCGCCGCCTCCTCCAGCTTGTACCGCCCGCCGATCCGGATGTTCAGCGTCCCGTCCACGATCGCCCCGAACAGGTCCGCGGCCCGCCACTCGAACTCCTCGCGGTCCAGCAGGTACGCCCCGGTCGACGGACGCGTGAGGAACACCGACCCCGCCGCGTTCAACCGCTGCGGATCCACCGGCGGCACCGGCCCGGACGACGCCCCGAACAGCGCCAGCAGACCGCGCGGCTTCAGCGACGCCAGCGACTGGTCGAACGTGTCGCGCCCCACGCCGTCGTACACGACGTCGACCTTCTCGATCTGCGACGCGAAGTCCCCGTACCGCAGCACCTGGTCCGCGCCGGCCTCGCGGGCCAGCGCCTCCTTCTCGTCGGTGGACACGGTCGCCACGACGAAAGCACCCTTCGACTTCGCCCACTGCGTCAACAGCAACCCGACGCCACCGGCCGCCGCGTGCACCAGCACCCGGTCGCCTTCCTTCACGGCGTACGTCGAGTGCGTGAGGTAGTGCGCGGTGATGCCCTGCAACAGAGCAGCCGCGGCGAGTTCCACGTCCAACCCGTCGGGCACCCGCACGGCGGACGCGGCCGGCACCACGACCTCGGACGCGTAGCTGCCCAGCACGGTCATCCACGCCACGCGGTCGCCGACGGTGAACTCGGAAGAGTTCGTGGCTACGACCACACCCGCGCCCTCGAGGCCCAGCGCGGTGGGCAACGGCACGGCGTACTGACCGCTGCGCTGGTAGGTGTCGATGTAGTTGACGCCCGCCGCGGCGACGCTCACCAGCAGCTCGCCGTCACCGGGCACGGGCGACGGCACGTCGGAGTGTTCCAGCACCTCCGGGCCGCCGGCCGAACGCACCACCACTGCCTTGGGCATCTGTCCTCCTTGATCGACTCAACCCGGTCAACCCCGGCCGGGACCGCGATGTTCCCGGTCCCAGCACCTGAGAACGATGCCGTCAGTCCTCGCCCAGCGCCACGCGGCGCGCGAGTCCGAGCGGCAGCGCGCCCGACCCGGCGATGCGGTCGTGGAAGTCGCGCAACGCCCCCAGCCCCGCAGCCAGGTACTCGTCGCGGATCAGGTCGATCTCCAACGCCCCGGTGAGGTACGACGGCGCTTGCGTCGGCCACGCGCAGTACCGCTTGACCTCACCAACGGCCGTGCCCGGCGTCAGGGCCGTGCGCGCCACCATGAACGACTCGGCTTCCGACGGTGTCATGTCGCCGCAGTGCAATGCCGTGTCGACGACCATGCGCGCCGCACGGAACAGCCGTGCCTCGACGTGTCCCATCAACGAGGCTTTGGTCGTGTAGTAGCCGACCGACCGCAGCAGCTTCTCCGAGTACAGCGCCCAGCCCTCGGAGAAGTACGACGTCCGGAACACCTTCCGCAGCGGGTGCGCCGAGCCCTGCGCCGCCACCCAGGCCGAGTGCCAGTGGTGGCCGGGGTAGGCCTCGTGCACCGAGATCGTCGGCATCTGCGGCCGCGCGTTGGTGCGCAGGCGGTGGGTGATCTCCTCGTCCGTGGCGTTGTCCGGCGTGAACGGCACGAAGAAGTAGCCGGCCCGCCTGGACGTCAGCGGCGGAGGCCCGAGGTAGCTCGCGACCGCCATGATCGCCCGGTGGAACGGCGGCGACGGCACGACGCTGCACTCCTCGCCCTCGGGCAGTGTCACCAGCGAGTGCTCGACCAGCGCCGCACGGGCCCGTTGCGTCTCGGCCTCGTACTCGGCGCGCATCGCCTCCAGCGTCGGCGGGTGGTCGTCCTGCAGCGAGCTCATCACCGTGCGCCAGTCCGCGGAGCCCGCCAGTTCGATCAGCTCGGCCTCCAGCGACGCGTAGGCGTCCTGCCCGCGCTGGTGCAGCTCCGGTGCGCCGTACCCGAGCAACTCCTTGTCCTGCAACAGAGTCGAGTAGAGCTTCTCGCCCATCCGCCAGTCGCCACCGGCCCGCAGAGCGAGGTCGTCCAGGAACACCGCGTGCCGGTCGAACGCCTCGGCGGCGGGCACGGCGGCCTCGACGAGTTTCGCGCGGAGTTCGGGGGAGGACACCTCCAGCGGCAGCGAGTCGAGCACGAACGAACGCCCTGTCTTCACCTGGTCGCCCGCCCGTCGCACGACCAGCGCCGACGCCAGTGACGCGTCGAGGTTCGCCTCGGCGGCGGCGAAGACCGCCGGCACCTCACGCAGCTTCGCGATGGCGCACGCGACGAGTTCGGCTTCGGGCAGCAACCGGTGCAGGAACGGCGCGAGCAGTCCGAAGAAGACCATTCCCGAGTACTCGTGCGGGTCACGCCGCCACCCCGGCCACGTCTCCGCCGCCAGCGAGCCGCGCAGCACCGACAGCGCGAGATCGCGGTCCACCGACCTCGGCAACGGTTCCAGCCGGGCCAGCCACTCGCCCTTGTCCCTGGCCCGCTGCTCGAACGCCGTCGCGGAGAAGTCCCCGAACGTCGAGTAGTGCTCCAGTGAGCCGACCTGCGCCGCGTGGGCGGGGTGGTGGTCGAAGTACCACGAGAGGAACGACGTCAGCGTGTCGGTGGTCACCCGACTGAAGCTACCCGGTGGTTTTACAGTGTGGGGGTGTCTGATCAAACCACGCAGAAGCGCATCGCCGAGTTCGTGAAGGCCCACGGCAAGCCGGGAACGGCGGTCAGGGCGGTCGTAGAACCGATCGGCCGGGCCGGCGCGCGGATCGTGCTGGTCGGCGCGGACGGTGCCATGGGCGACGTGATGGCGAAGGACGTCGAGTCCGCCACCAAGGCCGTCGAAGCCGCCGCCGACGTCGAGCAGTCCGAGTGGGACCGAGAGACCACCGCCGCCACCCGGATCGGCTCCGCACACCGCCGCAAGATGGCCAAGATGCAGTCATGAAGGTCGTGCTCGCCTCGTGCGCCGCACTGCCGGAAGGCGACGGCGACGAGGACGCGCTGGTCGACGTCCTGAAGCAGGACGGCATCGACGTCGTGTGGCAGCCGTGGGGCGGCGAGGTCGAGGCCGGCCTGGTGGTCCTGCGCACGACCTGGGACTACCCCGACCACCTGGACGAGTTCCTGGCCTGGTGCGAGAGCGTGCCTGCCCTGGCGAACCCGCTGCGGGTGGTTCGCTGGAACATCGACAAGTCCTACCTCGTGGAACTCGCCGCGCGCGGTGTGGCCGTCGTGCCCACCACCGTCGTGCGGCCAGGGGAGGAACCCGTCTTCCCGGACGGCGAGTTCGTGGTGAAGCCCGCAGTGGGCGCGGGTTCGCGCGGCGCCGGCCGGTTCACCGACCACACCGAGGCCCGCGAGCACTTCGGCGCTCTCGGCGTCACCGCACTGGTGCAGCCCTACCAGTCCAGTGTGGACGCTCACGGCGAGACCGCACTGGTGTTCTTCGCGGGCGAGTACTCCCACTCGTTCCACAAGGGACCGATGCTGGCGCAGGGCCTGGCCGAGGCGGAGTCGGGGCTCTACGTCGAGGAGAAGCTGCGCGGCATCGAGCCGACCCCGCGGCAGGTCGAGCTCGCGAACGAGGTCCTCGACGTGGCGGCCGAGCTGCTCTCGTTGCGGCGCGGTGACTTCCTCTACGCCCGCGTGGACGTCGTCGAAGGTCCGGACGGCTCGCCGTTGCTGCTGGAACTCGAGCTGACCGAGCCGTCGCTGGGCTTCAAGCTCACCACCGAAGAGGCCGCGTCCCGGTTCAGCAAGGCGATCCAGGAAGCGGCGTCCCGGTCCTAGTGGCGTGACTCGAACCGTTGGCGGTGAATTCACGCTCAGCAGGGCGCCTCGTGGTGCCGCCCCCGCGCCCCCATACGATCTAGTATGAGGA
>NZ_JBSGXZ010000043.1:0-78823 GCF_053610285.1 Lentzea sp. NPDC054927 | reverse complement strand
GTCTTGCTCTCAAAGGAACTACCTCGACGAGGAGGTAATTCATATATTACTGGCTGTGTTATCGGCACGCTGTTGAGTTCTCAAAGAACACGCGCTCATCATCACGACCCGCCGCAAGGCGACCCGATCCGAGGCTGTGTCGTACATAAGCTTGTTGTTTGAAACTTCGACGCCCTTGGCCTCTGAGCTCAGACGAGCTACCGGCTGGGTCTTCATCGTTTCGAGGTCACCCACTCTACCACAGTCCGTGGAAGCTTGGTTCGTGACCCCCGCCGCACTCCGTTCCGGTGTTCCCGGCCCGTTCCGCGCTGGCAGAGAGAAAGTTACACGCACGCCAACTCAGGGTCAAATCGGGGGCAACCCAGCCACCTGCGATTAAGAAATCGCAGGTCAGCAGCCCCGTACAGGACCCACGGACAAGCTATCGCAGCGCCATAGCCGTGCACACTGTGGCCGCCGTCACACCCAGAAAGCGCGAAAGCCGCCGATCCGCAGTGGGATCGACGGCCTTCGAGGCACCGAACGTGCAGGTCAGAGCTCTACCTGGACGCTCGCGTTGTTGCGCTTGCCGCGCCGGAGCACCAGCCACTTGCCGTGCAGCAGGTCAGCCGCAGCCGGCTTCCACTCCTCGTCGGTCACCTTCGCGTTGTTCACGTAGGCCCCGCCCTCGTTCACCGTCCGCCGTGCGGCGCCCCGGCTCTCGGCCAGGCCCGACGCGATCAGCAGGTCGACGATCGTGGGCTCGTCCGCCAGCCGCACCTGCCCCTTGGGTGCCTCGGCCAGCGCCGCCTCCAACACGGAGGCGTCGAGGTCACGCAGCTCCCCGCGGCCGAACAGCGCTGACGACGCCAGGATGACCTGCTGCGTCGCGCGCTCCCCGTGCACCAGGTCGGTGAACTCCTGCGCGAGCCGCTTCTGCGCGGAACGCAGGTGCGGCTTCTCTGCGGTCTCCTTCTCCAGCTCGTCCAGTTCCTCACGCGTGAGGAACGTGAACAGGCGCAGGTAGCGCAGGACGTCGGCGTCACCGACGTTCACGAAGTACTGGTACCAGGCGTACGGCGACGTCAGCTCCGGGTCGAGCCACACGTTGCCGCCACCGGTGGACTTGCCGAACTTCCTGCCCTCGGCGTCCGTGACCAGCGGCGCGGTCAGCGCGTGCACGTGCTTGCCCTCGACGCGGCGGATCAGGTCCACCCCGCCGACGATGTTGCCCCACTGGTCCGAGCCGCCGATCTGCAGCGAGGTGCCGTACTTGCGGTGCAGCTCCAGGTAGTCGTTCGACTGCAGCAGCAGGTAGCTGAACTCGGTGTACGACATGCCGTCGCCCTCGAGGCGGCGCTTCACCGTCTCCCGCGACAGCATGACGTTGATCGAGAAGTGCTTGCCGACGTCGCGCAGGAACTCCAGCGCGCTGATCTGGCCGGTCCAGTTCAGGTTGTTCTCGACGACCGCGCCCGTGGGCGACGAGTCGAAGTCGACGAACCGCTCCAGCTGGCCGCGGATCCGGTCGGCCCACTCGGCGACGGTGTCCAGCGAGTTCAGCGTGCGCTCACCGGTGTCGCGCGGGTCGCCGATCATGCCCGTGGCACCGCCGGCCAGCACGATCGGCCGGTGCCCCGCCATCTGGAAGCGCTTGAGCATCAGCAGCGGGACCAGGTTGCCGGCGTGCAGCGACGGCGCCGTCGGGTCAAAACCGCAATAGAGCGTGAGCGGGCCGGCGTCCAGGTCCTTCCGGAGTGCGTCGAGGTCGGTGGACGTCGCGATCAGGCCGCGCCAGTACAGTTCGTCAAGGATGTGCTCGCTCACGAACTCATTGTCGCTTACCAGGTCGAACAGGTTTCGACCTGGTACCGCGACGGGTACGTCGTCACCATGACGGACCCACGTGATGCGGAGCTGCGCCGGCCCACCGAGCACATGCCGCGCGTGAACGAGCGCGTGAACGAGCCGGTCGCGGAGGAGCGTGTCGTCGAACGCGACGATTACAGCAAGGTGCGGACGGTGCGGACCGTCTGCGCGGTCATCGACATCGTGTGCTGGACGTTCGCCATCGTGCTGTTGGTGCACATCTTCCTGGTGGTCGCGGGTGCGAACGCCGGCAACGGGTTCTTCCAGTTCGTCGCCGGCTGGGCGAGCGGGATCACCCTGGGCTTGGACGGTCTCTTCACGCCGGACAACCAGTCCGTGGCGGTCCTGTTCAACGAGGGCCTGGCCGCGGCGCTGTGGTTGATCATCGGCGCGTTGCTGACCAACCTCATCACGCGCCTGGCACTGCCGGTCGACTACCGGCGCGCCTGGTACCGGAGGACTGTCAGGCCGTAAGAATGGCCGGGTGGCCGAGTACGAGTTCGATGTCGCCCTGTCATGCGCCGAGGAGGACCGGGAGCAGGCGCTTTCGGTCCTCCAACGCTTGAAGAACCTCGACGTCGAGGTCTTCTACGACAAGGAACGCGAGGGCGAGTGGTGGGGGCTCGACCTCGTCGAGTACTTCTCAGAGGCGTACACCCGACGCGCGAGGTACGTGCTCGTCTTCACCTCGCAGCACTACGTCGACAAGTGGGCACGGCTGCAACGTCGCATCACGCTCGCACGCGCGTTGGAGCAGCACACCGAGTACTTGCTGCCGATCCGCATTGACGACACCGAGGTACCGGGCATTCCCACGACCATCGGTTACCTGGACCTCCGCGTGCACACGCCAGACGTGATCGCGAACGCCGTCGTGCAAAAGCTGGCACAGCACCGTGCGGACTTCACGGCCACTACGCCGATCACGCCCCAGTCGGTGGCCGCGCTCGTGCGGGAGAAGCCACGCGGCTGGGAGTACCTGCTCTACGTAACCGTTGTGTCGCAAGGACTTGGCGAGCTGGAGTCGAAGTACTGGGAACACTTCCTCCGGTACGCGCCGCGCAACGGGGCCGTCGAGCACGGCAACGGCATCATGCTGATCCGGGACCGCAACGTGCTGCTGAGCGAGATCATCAAGGTCGCGGTCGACACGGTCTTCACCGCGGGCACCCAGGAGGCCGCGTTCGGCGAGCCGGGGGTGCCGGGCGATCCCGACCGGATCGTGCATCTCGGCGAGCTGTTCGTGCGGACGTTCGACGAGATCCTGGAGTGGGCGCGGGGGATCCACGGGACCAGCTACGCGCTGGACCCCGCACGGGTCGCGGCCCGGATTCAGGCGCAGTTCGCCGATCAGCAGCTACGCGCGATGCACGCGGTGGCACAGGATCTGCGCATGGTGGCGGACACGCTGGTCGAACGGCTGACCGCCGGCGAGCAGATCAACATGACGGTGCCGCTGGTGTTCGAGGTGGATCCGGAGCTGGAGCGGAAGTTCAAGACGGCGTTAGACAAGCTCTCACGCTGAGGTGCGGCGCTTGCCGCCTCTCTTGTAGGTCGACACGGCCGGAGAGTCGATCCAGAACCGCCACGGCACGTCCATCGCAACGGCGACACCCACGCGCGGGCCGGAACGAACGGCCGTAGCGGGCTCCCCTGCGTACAACCGCACGGGCGAGTCAACAGACGTCAGGTCGACGCCGTTCTGGGTGCGATCCAACCCGAGGACCTTGCACAGCCGTGCGGGTCCCTTGGCCAGTTCGGCGGCAGAACGCGAGGCCGGACGTCGAGAGAAGGCGATGTCCTCACCGGACACGACCTCGCCAGCTCGCAACAAAACCGCGCCGGGAACGCCGTCGGTCAACGAGACCACGTTGGCGCAGAAGTGCATGCCGTAGACGAAGTAGACGTACAGGAAGCCGGCCGGGCCGAACATCACCTCGTTGCGCGGGGTCATGCCGCGGTAGCAGTGCGACGCCGGGTCGTCGCCGCCCCGGTACGCCTCCACCTCGACGATGCGCAGCCGCACGTCGCCCGCTTCCAGGAAAGAACCGAGGAGGAGCTGGGCCGCGTCGACGGGGTCGACGGCCAGCTCCTCCCTGGTCAGCAGCCTAGAACTCACGTGCGGAGGCAGCCTTCGCCACGAGTGCGTCGAGCTGTTCGCGGACGCGTTCGGGGGCGGTGCCGCCGTGGGCGTTGCGCGAGGCGATGGAGCCCTCGACGGTCAGCACCGAACGTACCTCGGGGGTCAGGGCGGGAGAGATCGCGGCGAACTCGTCGTCGGTCAGGTCTTCCAGGCCTACGCCGCGGGACTCGGCGGCGCGGACGCAGGACCCGGCGGCCTCGTGCGCCACGCGGAACGGAACTCCTTGGCGCACAAGCCATTCCGCGATGTCCGTGGCCAGCGTGAAGCCGGCCGGGGCCAGCGACGCCATGCGTTCGACGTCGAAGCGGAGAGTCGCGACCATGCCGGCGAAGGCGGGCAGCAGGACTTCGAGCTGCTCGACCGAGTCGAACAGCGGTTCCTTGTCCTCCTGCAGGTCGCGGTTGTAGGCCAGCGGCTGGGCCTTCAGCGTCGCGAGCAGGCCGGCGAGGTTGCCGATCAGGCGACCGGACTTGCCGCGCGCGAGCTCCGCGACGTCCGGGTTCTTCTTCTGCGGCATGATCGAGCTGCCGGTGGACCACGCGTCGTCCAGCACCGCGAAGCGGAACTCGGCGGTGGTCCAGATGATGACCTCTTCCGCGATGCGCGAGAGGTTCACGCCGATCATCGCCAGCACGAACGCGATCTCGGCGGCGAAGTCGCGGGACGCCGTGCCGTCGATGGAGTTCTCGACCGGCGCGTAGAAGCCCAGGTCAGCGGCCACCTTCGCGGGGTCGAGGCCGAGCGAGGAACCCGCCAGCGCGCCCGAGCCGTACGGGGAGAACGCGGCGCGCTTGTCCCAGTCGTGCAGGCGGTCGACGTCACGCAGCAGCGCGTGCGCGTGTGCCAGCAGGTGGTGGGACAGCAGCACGGGCTGTGCGGACTGCAGGTGCGTGCGGCCTGGCATGACCGCACCGAAGTTCGACTCGGACTGCGCGGCCAGCGCGTCCACGACGTCCAGCACACCGGCGGCGACGCGGCGGGCGCCGTCACGCAGCCACATGCGGAACAGCGTGGCCACCTGGTCGTTGCGGGAACGGCCGGCGCGCAGCTTGCCGCCCAGGTCGGGGCCCGCGCGGTCGATCAGGCCACGCTCCAGCGCCGTGTGGACGTCCTCGTCCTCGAGCACCGGGGTGAAGGCACCCGACTCGACGTCGGCGAGCAGCTCGTCCAACGCCTTCTGCATGCCGGCGAGCTCGTCGTCAGTGAGCAGGCCCGCCGCGTGCAGCACACGGGCGTGCGCGCGCGAGCCGGCGATGTCGTACGGCGCCAGCCGCCAGTCGAAGTGCGTCGACAGCGACAGACGCGCCATCGCCTCGGCCGGTCCCGACTCGAACCGGCCACCCCACAAAGAACTCATCGAAGCGCAACTTTCATTCGGCTGACTTTCAACTGGCGAAGTCGTAGAGCGATTCTTCCGAACGGGCGACGAGCCCGACCACGCGCCCCTCGTACAGCGCGACGTCGACCTCGCCGGAACCCGACGGCAAAGCCATCCGCGCGACCCGCACCGCGACCGATCCCAGACTGGACCTCACGACACCGGCACGGAAGTTGAGCTCGCGGACGGCCTCGGCGACGGAGACGGTCTCGCCGTCCACCGCCACCGGCACACCCGCGTCGAACGTCAAAACGGCGTGCACGGGCTCATTCATCGACGGAACCCGAGGCCAGCGCGGTGATCCGATCGGCGAGCTCGGAGCCGGTCATCGGCTCGCGGGCCACGACCAGGATCGTGTCGTCACCCGCGATCGTGCCGACGACCTCGTGCAACGCCGCGCGGTCCAACGCGGAGGCGAGGAACTGCGCCGCACCCGGCGGAGTCCGCAGCACCGCGAGGTTGCCCGAGAAGTCGGTCGACACCAGCAGTTCGCCGAGAACACGCACGAGCCGAGTGGTGCCGCCCTGGACGCCACGCACCGGGCTGCCGTCCTCCGGGATCACGTAGACCGGCGCACCGCCGTCAGGTCCGCGCAGCTTGACCGCGCCCAGCTCGTCGAGGTCGCGCGACAACGTGGCCTGGGTGACGTCGATGCCTTCCGCCGCAAGCAGTTTCGCGAGTTCGGACTGGCTGCGGACGGCGCGCTGGGCCACCATCTCGACGATGCGGCCCTGACGGGCGGTGCGGGTCATGACGACTGCTCCAGCAACCACACGAGCAACGCTTTCTGCGCGTGCAGGCGATTTTCGGCTTCCTGCCACACGAGCGACTGCGGGCCGTCGAGCACCTCGTCGGTGATCTCCCAGCCGCGGTGCGCCGGCAGGCAGTGCAGCACGGTCGAGTCGGGCTTTCCGGTCGCGGCCAGCAGATCGGCGTTGACCTGGTACGGCCGGAACGGGCCGACGCGGTCCTTGCCGTCGTTCTCCTGGCCCATCGACGTCCACGTGTCGGTGACCAGCACGTCCGCCCCGTCGACCGACGCCTGCGGGTCGTTGATCAGCGCGACCGAACCACCGGTCTCCGCGGCGCGCTTCTTGGCGTCCTCGAGGAACTGCGGGTTCGGCACGAACGAAGCCGGTGCACCGATGCGAACGTGCATACCGGCCGTGGCGCCACCCAGCAGCAGCGAGTGCGCCATGTTGTTGGCGCCATCACCCAGGTACGTCAACGTCAGACCGGCCAGCTTGCCGTAACGGCGACGGATCGTCTGCAGGTCCGCGAGCACCTGGCACGGGTGGAACTCGTCGGTCAGCGCGTTCACCACGGGGATCCGTGAGACTGACGCCATCGCGTCGATGCGCGCCTGGGCGAACGTCCGCCACACCACGGCGTCGACGTACCCGGACAGGATCCGCGAGGTGTCCTCGATGGTCTCCTCACGGCCCAGCTGCATCGAACGGCCGTCGATGATCACCGGGTTACCACCGAGCTGCGCGATGCCGACCTCGAACGACAACCGGGTGCGCGTCGAGTTCTTCTCGAAGATCACCGCGACTGACTTGGGGCCCGCCAACGGCTTCGCGGTGAACCGGTCCGCCTTGTACACGTCCGCGAGGTCGAGAACGGCCGCCTGCTCGTCGGTCGAGAGGCTGTCGTCGCGGAGAAAGTGCCGAGGGCTCACGCCTGCTCCTTCCCAAAATCCGTGTCGAAGAACGTCGGGAGCGCGGCGACGAAGGCCTGCGCGTCGGATTCTTCCAGCACCAGGGGCGGAGCCAGTCGCAGCACGTCGGGCTGGATCGGGTTGATCAGGTAACCGGCCTTCTGCGCGGCCGCCGCGGCCTTCGCCGAGACCGCCTCGCGCAGCGTGATGCCGAGCAGCAGACCGGCTCCCCGCACTCCGGAGATCGCCGGGTGGTGCAACGCCTCCACCCCGGCCACGATCTCCTTGCCCACGGACGAGGCGTGCTCCAGCAGGCCTTCCGAGGCGATCGTGTCGAGCACCGCGAGTCCGGCGGCGCAGCACACCGGGTTGCCGCCGTAGGTGGTGCCGTGGTGGCCGGGCTTGAACAGCTCCGCCGCCGCGCCGAAGCCGATCGTGGCGCCCAGCGGCAGGCCGCCGCCGATGCCCTTGGCCAGCGTCATGACGTCCGGCACGATCCCGGCCTGCTGGAAGGCGAACCACGTGCCGAGCCTGCCGACACCGGTCTGCACCTCGTCGAGGATGAACAGCGCGCCGTGCTCGGAGGTGATCCGGCGGACCTCCTGCAGGTAGCCGGCGGGCGGCACCATGACGCCCTGCTCGCCCTGGATCGGTTCGACGATGAACGCCGCCGTGTCGTCGTCGATCGCGGCCTCGAGCGCTGCCACGTCACCGAACGGGACGTGCGAGACGCCGGGCACGAGCGGTTCGAACGGCGCGCGCTTCGGCTCCTGCCCGGTGAGCGTCAGCGCGCCCATCGTGCGGCCGTGGAACCCGCCGATCGTAGAGACGATCTTGGTGCGGCCGGTGAGGCGCGCCATCTTCAGCGCGGCCTCGTTGGCCTCGGCGCCGGAGTTGCAGAAGAAGACCTTGCCCGGCTCTCCCGCCAGGTCCAGCAGGCGTTCGGCGAGCTTCAGCGCGGGCTCGTTGACGTACAGGTTGCCGGTGTGGCCGAGCTTCGCGATCTGGGTGGACACCGCCTCGACGATCGCCGGGTGGGCGTGGCCGAGAGCATTGACGGCGAGGCCGGTCAGCAGGTCGACGTAACGGTTTCCGTCCGCGTCCCAGACATGCGCGCCCTCGCCGCGTTCAAGCGTGAGCGAAGGTGTGCCGTAATTGTCCATCATGGACTGTTGCCAACGCGTGGTCACTTGTTGTCCCCCAAGACCATCGTTCCGACACCTTCAGTGGTGAAGACTTCGAGCAACACGCTGTGGGCCAGCCGGCCGTCGATCACGTGCGCCTGCGGAACCCCGCCGCGCACCGCGCGCAGGCAGGCCTCCATCTTCGGCACCATGCCGCTTTCCAGGTCCGGCAGGATCTTCTCCAGCTCTGCGGCGCGGATCTGGTTCAGCAGCGACGACTTGTCCGGCCAGTTCGCGTAGAGGCCCTCGACGTCGGTCAGCACGACGAGCTTCTCCGCGCCGAGAGCGACCGCGAGAGCGCCGGCGGCCGTGTCCGCGTTCACGTTGTGCGGCACGCCGTGGATGTCCGGCGCGACCGACGACACGACCGGGATACGGCCCGCACGAACGATGTCGAGCACCGCGTCCGGGTTGACCTCGGTGATGTCACCGACGAGGCCGATGTCGACCTCTTCGCCATCCACGATCGCACCACGTCGCGTGGCCGTGAACAGGTGTGCGTCCTCGCCGGAAATGCCTACGGCGTAAGGACCGTGCTGGTTGATCAGGCCGACGAGCTCACGCCCGACCTGGCCGACCAGGACCATCCGCACGACGTCCATGGCTTCCGGGGTCGTGACGCGCAGGCCACCGCGGAACTCGCTGTGGATGCCGAGCTTGTCCAGCATCGACTTGATCTGCGGTCCGCCGCCGTGCACGACGACCGGGCGCAGGCCGCACAGCCGCAGGAACACCATGTCCTCGGCGAACGCCTTCTTCAGTTCGTCGTCGACCATGGCGTTGCCGCCGTACTTGACGACCACGAGCGCGCCGCGGAAACGCTCCAGCCACGGCAGCGCTTCGACGAGGACTGCCGCTTTTTCTTGTGCGTTCATGAGGAGTAAGCGCTGTTCTCTTCGACGTAGTCGTGGGACAGGTCCGTGGTGAGCACGGTGGCTTCGGCGTCACCGACGTTGAGGTCGATGACGATCTCGATGTCGCGGCCGGACAGGTCGGCTTCGCTGCGGTCGCGGTCGCGGGTTCCGTTGCGGTAGAGCGACACTCCGTTGATCAGGATCTGCAGCACGTCCGGGTCGATCTCGGCGTCCGCGCGGCCGAGCGCCATCGCGATGCGGCCCCAGTTCGGGTCGCTGCCGAACAACGCGGTCTTGACCAGGTTGTCCTCGGCGACGGTCCGTCCGATGTGGACGGCCTCGGCCTCGGTGGCGGCCTGCTTGACGGTGATGCTGATTTCCTTCGTCACACCTTCGGCGTCGCCCTGCAGTTGCTTGACCAGGTCGGCGGAGACCTCGGTCAGCAACGCGGTGAAGTCCTCGAACGAAGGCTCGACACCCGAAGCACCGGAAGCCAGCACCAGCACGGTGTCGTTGGTGGACGTGCCACCGTCGACGTCGAGCCGGTCGAACGTACGACCCGTGGCCAGGCGCAGTGCCTTGTCCAGCTGGTCGCCGGAGATCTTGGCGTCGGTGGTGATGACCGACAGCATCGTGGCCATGTTCGGGGCGAGCATGCCCGCGCCCTTCACGAACCCGCCGACCGACCAGCCCTGTTCGGAGGCCTTCCACGACTGCTTGGGGCGGCTGTCCGTGGTCATGACACCGGTGGCGGCGTTGAGCCCGGCCTCCACCGAGGAGTCCAGCGCCTTCACGACGTTCTCCACGCCGGTCAGCACCTTGTCCATCGGCAGGCGCTCGCCGATCAGGCCGGTCGAGCAGACCGCGACGTCGACAGCGCCCGTGCCGAGCACCTCCGCGACCTTCTCCGCGGTGGCGTGGGTGTCCTGGAAGCCTTCGGGACCGGTGCACGCGTTGGCGCCGCCGGAGTTGAGCACGACCGCGGTGAGTCGTCGGGACTGGATCACCTGTTGCGACCACAACACCGGCGCGGCCTTCACCTTGTTCGTGGTGAACACACCGGCGGCGGAATCGGAAGGCCCGTCGTTCACGACGAGCGTGAAGTCGAGAGCGCCGGATTCCTTGATTCCGGCGGCGATCCCGGCGGCACGGAAGCCCTGAGGTCCGGTCACGCCCTTGTTGCGGTTCACGGAGCGACTCCAACGGTCGAGAGGCCGGTCGTTTCCGGCAGTCCGAGAGCGAGGTTCATGCACTGGACAGCGGCACCCGCGGTGCCCTTGGCCAGATTGTCGACGGCGGCCACGACCACGAGCCTGCCCAGGTCCTCGTCGACGGTGACTTGCATCTGGACGGCGTTCGACCCGAGAACGGCGTTCGTCGTCGGCCAGAATCCTTCGGGCAGCAGGTGCACGAACGGCTCGTTCGCGTACGCCTTCTCGTAGGCCTCGCGAACGTTTGCGCCGTCTCGCAGCGTGGCCGTGCAGGTCGCGAGAATGCCGCGCGACATCGGCGCGAGCACGGGCGTGAAGCTGACCTTGATCGGACGGCCGGCCGCCGCTGAGAGGTTCTGGGTGATCTCGGGCGTGTGCCGGTGCGCGCCACCGACGCCGTACGCGCTGGCCGAGCCCATGACCTCGGACCCGAGCAGGTTCGGCTTCAGCGACTTGCCCGCACCGCTTGTGCCCGACACGGCGACGATGACGACCTCGTCCTCGATGAGGTCCACGGCCGGTGCGAGTGCCAACGAGGACACCGTCGGGTAGCAGCCAGGAACGGCCACGCGGCGCGCTCCCACGAGCCTGTCCCGCTGGCTGGGAAGTTCCGGCAGTCCGTACGGCCAGGTACCCGCGTGCTCACCGCCGTACCACCGCGTCCAGTCGTCGGCGCTGGTCAGCCGGTGGTCGGCACCGCAGTCGATCACCACGGTGTCGTCGCCGAGTTGCCCGGCCAGCTCGGCTGAGTGACCGTGGGGAAGTGCGAGGAACACCACGTCGTGCCCCTTGAGGGTCTCGACTGTGGTGTCTTGGAGCCGGCGGTCCGCGAGCGGCAGGAGGTGCGGCTGGTGCTTGAGCAGCAAGTCGCCGGCGCTGCTGTGGGCCGTCAGGGCGCCGATCTCGATGTCCGGATGAGCCAGTAGCAGGCGGAGCAGCTCGCCACCCGCGTACCCGCTGGCGCCCGCGACCGCGATCCTCACTGTCATGCGCATGATTATGCACGGTCGTGCAAACTCACTCAACTGACTATGGCCACCCGGCCACCCGATCGGGGCCACCTGGCGCTGGGTCGGTCCGGGCGGGTCGACCATGATGATCAGCGTGAAAGTGAGTCTGCGCGACGGGCTGTGGGCGGCAGGCGCCTTCCTGTTGGGGCTGGTGACGCTGCTGGCACCGCTCGGCAGGCCCATCGAGCCGGTGCTGATCGTGGCCTCCGCCGCGTGGGCGGCCGCGCTCGTGCCGATCAGCGCGCGCTGGCCGCGGTGGGCGATTTTGCTCACCACTCCCCTGAACGCGGTGAACAACCTGCTCGCGATCGCCCCGACCTCGCTCGTGATCTTCCGGTCGGCCCGGTCCGTTCGTTCGCCGTGGCAGCTGTGGGCGTTGGTGAGCGCCACGGTCGTGCTCCAGGCCGGCTTCGGCGCGCTGCACTCGTGGCGCGCGGGCGACGGCATGACCGAATACCTGCTCGGTACGGCGTTCACGGTCGTGTTCCTGCTGGTGTTCCCGGCCGTGTCCGGTGCACTTGTCGGGCGGCGCAAGCCGTTGACGCAGGTGCTGATGGAGCGCAACGACTACTTGGAACACGCACGGCTGTTGACCGCGAACACCGCGAGGTCCGCCACTCGCGCGCACATCGCGAGCGAGATGCACGACATGCTCAGCCACCGGCTCCGGCAGCTGACCGTGCACGCGGGCGCGTTGGAGCGGTCCGCCGCCGAACAAGCCCCTGAGCTGCGCGAACAGGTTGAGCTGATCCGCAAGACGTCCGCCGTCGCGATGGAGGAGCTGCACGAGATCCTCGGCGTGCTCGGGACATCAGCCGATGCGGACGAGGACGCGGGCACACGCGCGGACGTCGAACGGCTCGTGGCGGCGTCTACTGCTGCGGGCGTGTCCGTCTATCTCGGCTGGTCCGGCGCCGACCTGGCCGATGCCGACGCACGGTTGCGGAGGGCTGTGCATCGGGTCGTGCGTGAGGCACTCACGAATGTGCACAAACATGCGCCGTCAGCACGAACGCGCGTCTCGGTGTCGGTGACCGACCGGGTCGTCGTCGAGGTGGTCAACGGTGCCAGCGCGGAGCCCCGAGGTGGCGGCACGCGCCGTGGGCTGATCGGGCTGGAGGAACGCGTCGAGCTGATCGGCGGGTCGTTCGCCGCCGGACCGCACGCCGGCGGGTTCCGGGTGGCCGCCGACCTGCCGTTGCACCCGGTGGTGCAGGAGGAAACGGGTGCGGCGGGTGCCGTCGCGGAGGCACCACCGCCGATCACCGCCGAGATCCTGACCACGCCGCGCGTCGTCGGCAGCGGCTGCCTCGCGACGCTCTCGGTGATCCCGGCGCTCGGCACGGCGTTCGTCCTGCTCGTCGTGGCGGTCTTCAGCCGCGCCGAGATGACCAGGCAGGAGTACGACGCGTTCCAGGTGTCGGTCGCGCACGAGGAAGACGTCACCGAGAAGCACGGTTTCGGCGTGCCGTCGAAGAACACCGGGTGCTTCCGCTACCACGTGCGCGACTCGGCCGACCGCGACTTCGAGCTGTGCTTCGACCGCAGGAGCGTGCTGGTCGCGAAGAAGGAGCTGGCCCGATGAGGTTCGTCTGGCCGGTGCTCGCGTTCCTGGTCGGCCTGGTGCCGCTGATCGCTCCGCTGGCCCCGGTTCCCCACTCGTTGCTGACCGTCGCGACGGCGCTGTGGATCGCCGGGCTCGTCTGGCTCGCGCCGCGCAAACCGGAGTGGGCGCTGCTGCTCACCGGACCGCTCTTCGCGGTCAACAACCTCTGGGCGCAGGCCACCACGGCGTTCGTCATCTTCGCCGCGTGCCGGCGCGTTCCCCGGCTGGGCCGGCTGTGGGCACTGCTGGGCGCGACGATGCTGCTGCAGAGCGCGTTCAGCCTGGTGCAGGTCAGCTACCAGATCCTGCCGTGGGACGAGGCGCTGCTGGGCGCGCTGGTCGGTTCGGTGTTCTTCGTGCTCTTCCCCGCCGTGTCCGGGATGCTGCTCGGCCGCCGCCGGCCGATGGTCCGGTTGCTGCAGGAGCGCAACGAGTACCTGGAGCGCGCACGGGCGTTGACCGCCGCGTCCGCACGTTCCGAGGAGCGCGCACACATCGCGGGCGAGATGCACGACATGCTCGGCCACCGGCTCAGCCTGATCTCCATCCACGCCGGGGCGTTGGAGCTCGCGACCGCTTCCCGCGCGCCGCAGCTGCACGAACAGGCCGAGCTGATCCGCACCACGTCGTCGCTCGCGATGGCCGAGCTGCGCGAGATCCTCGGCGTGCTGCGGACTAACCCCGAGCCCGAGACGCTGGACGAGGACACCGGCACCAGATCCGACATCGCCGCGCTGGTCGCGAGTTCGCTGAACGCGGGGATCTCCGTCTCGCTCGACTGGTCCGGCGACGACCTGCACGGCGCCGACCCCCGCACCCGCCGCGCCGTGCACCGGGTGGTCCGCGAGGCGCTGACCAACGTGCACAAGCACGCGGCGTCCGCTCGCACACGGGTGCAGGTCGCGGTGCAGGGTGGCCGCGCGCGCATCCAGGTCGTCAACGGACCGGCCTCCGCGGTGCCGGGCAAGGGCACCCGGCGTGGCCTGATCGGCCTGGAGGAACGGGTCGGCCTGCTCGGCGGCTCGTTCAGCGCGGGTCCACCGGCCGAGGGCGGCTTCCGGGTGGCGGCGGACGTGCCGTTGCACCCCGCCGCGCAGTCCGACCAGGCCGTCACCGAGGTCGCCGAAGTACCGCCACCGCTCGCGGCCGAGGTGCTGACCGTGCCGCGCGTCCTGGGCGGCGGGTGCCTCGGCCTGTTGGCGTTGCTGCCGATCGCCGGTGCGCTGATCGTGTTGTTGCTGTTCGCGTTGCTCAACCCGACGCAGATGAACGCGCCGTACTTCGACTCGTTGAAGGTCGGCGTCACGCCCGAGGAAGAGGTCCTCGACCAGTTCGGCGTCGGGCAGCTCGGGGTGGACGGGTGCTCGCGGTTCCAGACCTCGCACAACACGGAGCTGCACTACAAGCTGTGCTTCCGTGACGGCAAGCTCCACTCGAAGACGCAGGAGAAGCCGTAGTGTGCGGGGCGTGATCCGAGTCCTCATCGCCGACGACGAGACGTTGATGCGTGCCGGGATCCGCTTGATCCTGGAGAACGACCCCGAGATCACCGTGGTCGCCGAGGCGGGCGACGGCAGGCAGGCCGTCGAACTCACCCGAGCCCACCAGATCGACGTCGCGTTGCTCGACATCCGCATGCCCGGCGGCGACGGTCTCAAAGCGGCCGAGCAGATCGCCAAGGACACCAACGTCGTCATGCTCACGACGTTCGGCGAAGACTCCTACGTGGCGCAGGCGATGAAGGTCGGCGCGACCGGATTCCTGCTCAAGGACACCCCGCCGCAGGAGCTGATCAACGCCGTCCGCAAGGCGGCGCGGGGCGAACCGATCCTCGCCCCGCAGATCACCAAGCGCCTGATCGAACGCCACCTCACCGCGCCGGACGACGGGTCGGAGGCGCGCCGCAAGATCGACACGCTCACCGACACCGAGCGCAAGGTGCTCAGGCTCGTGGGCGAGGGGCTGTCCAACACCGAGATCGGCGAGCAGCTCTACCTGGCGACCGGCACGGTGAAGGCGCACATCAGCCGGATCCTGCCCAAGCTGGAGTGCGCCAACCGCGTGCAGGCCGCCATCGTGGCCCACGACGCCGGGCTGACCCGGTCGTGATCACTGGGTCGTGAAGCGGTCCAGGGCGCGAATCTTGTTGGTGGCGTCCAAAGCAGCGACCTTGTAGGCCTCGGACAGCGTCGGGTAGTTGAAGACCGTGTCGACGAGGTAGTCGACCGTGCCACCACAGCCCATCACGGCCTGGCCGATGTGCACCAGGTCCGTCGCTCCGGTGCCGAACACGTGCACACCGAGGATCTTGCGGTCCACAGTGGACACGAGCAGCTTCAGCATGCCGTACGCGTCGCCGACGATCTGACCGCGCGCGAGCTCGCGGTAGCGGGAGATGCCGACCTCGTAAGGAATCGCGGACGACGTCAGCTCGGTCTCCGTCGCGCCGCAGTACGAGATCTCCGGGATCGTGTAGATGCCGATGGGCTGCAACGCGGTCAGATCGTGCACCGGCTCGCCGAACGCGTGGTACGCGGCCAGCCGGCCCTGGTCCATCGACGTCGCGGCCAGCGCCGGGAAGCCGATCACGTCACCGACGGCGTAGATGTGCTCGACCGGCGTGCGGTAGTGCTCGTCGACACTCAGCCGGCCGCGGTTGTCGGACTCCAGGCCCGCGGCGCCCAGGTCCAGCCTCTCCGTGGTGCCCTGGCGGCCAGCCGAGTACATGACCGCGGCGGCCGGGATGCGCTTGCCGGAGGCCAGGGTCGTGATGGTGCCGCCCTGGGAGACCTGGACGTTCACGACCTTCTCGCCGAAGCGGAACGTGACGGCCTGGTCGCGCAGGTGGAACTTCAACGACTCGACGATCTCGGGGTCGCAGAAGTCCAGCATCCTCTCGCGCTGCTCGACGACCGTCACGCGGGTGCCCAGCGCGGCGAACATGGAGGCGTACTCGATGCCGATCACGCCGGCGCCGACCACGACCAACGACGACGGGATCTCCTGAAGCGCGAAAACCTCGTCGGAGTCGAGGATCCGCTCCTCGTCGAAGTCCACCACGGACGGACGGGCGGGCGTCGTGCCGGTCGCGATCACGATGAACTCGCCGGTGATCGTGGTGTGGTCGCCGCGGTGACTTCCGTCCACCGCGATGGTGTGCTCGTCGACGAACCGGCCGAAGCCGTTCAGGAGGTCGACGCCGTTGCGGTGCAGTTGCGCACGCACGACCTGGACCTCGCGGCCGATCACGTGCTGCGTGCGGGCCATCAGGTCGCTGATCGTGATGTCCTGCTTGACGCGGTAGCTCGCGCCGTACAGCTCGCGCTGGCTCATGCCCGTCAGGAACATGACGGCCTCGCGCAGGGTTTTCGACGGGATCGTGCCCGTGTTCGCACAGACGCCGCCGACCATCTCCTGTTTGTCGATGATCGCTACGCGCTTGCCCAGTTTCGCACCCGCGATCGCCGCCTTCTGGCCACCAGGGCCAGAGCCGATGACGATCAGGTCGTAGTCGTACGGCGTCATGGTCCGCAGCCTACTAAGACGGATCCGATTCCACCCCTGAACGAAATATGAACCCTATGGCCACAAGGTTCGTTCGTTGGGCCATGACCGAACTCAGCACCTTCCGTCTGCCCGAGGCCGTCACCGGCTCGGACGACGACGTCGACCTCGGCCGCCGGCTGATCGCAGCCTGGCAGGCCGACGGGATTCTGCAGATCGCGACCGACGCGGTGCAGGACCGGAAGACCGAAGAGGCCATGGCGGCCAGCAGACGGTTCTTCCACGGTTTGACCCTCGAAGAGAAATCACGGCTCGTCAGCGACCTCACCTACGCCGGTTACATCGCGTCCGGCGAAGAGGTCACCGACGGCATCGCGGACTATTCGGAGATCTTCACGGTCTGCAAGGACGTTCCGCTCGACGACTCGCGCGTCGCCGAGAAGTGGCCGTGTCACGGACCGGTGCCGTGGCCCGACAACGGCTACCGCGACGCCATGGGCGAGTTCATGGCGATGCTCGGCGACGCCGGCGAGAAGATCCTCAAGCTCACCGCACTGGGCTTCGGGCTCGACATCGACACCTTCACCAGGCTGACCGCCGACGGCTGGCACCACATGCGGGTGCTGCGCTTCCCCACCAGATCCGAGACGGTCGACCGCGGCATCGGCGCCCACACCGACTACGGCATGCTCGTCCTGGCCGCGCAGGACGACGTCGGCGGGCTGTACGTCCGTCCACCGATCGAAGGCGAGGAACGGCCGCGCAACTGGCTGGCCGACGAGTCGGCCGCCGGGTGCTTCCAGGACGCGGAGGGCTGGAACTTCGTCGAACCGGTCCAGCACGTCTTCACCGTGTTCCCCGGCGACATCCTGCAGTTCCTCACCGGCGGCGAGCTGCTTTCCACGCCGCACAAGGTGCTGCTGAACAACCGCGAACGGTTCACGATGGCGTACTTCCACGAGCCGAACTTCGAAGCCGTCGTGCGCCCGTTGGACGATCCCCACGGGGATGACGTCATTCATTACGGAACGCACTTCACGAACATGTTCATGCGCTGCTATCCCGACCGCGTCACGACGCAGCGCATCCTCGACGAGGAACGGCTGACCGTGCTCAGCGAACTCCGGTCCGGGATTCGCCACTCCTGAAGGGCACGATCAGGTCGATCAAGCGGGCCGTGGCGCGGTACTCGGCGACACGGTCCGCGAACGGCCGTTGCACGATCTTGCGCACCGAGTCCTTCGACAACCGCTCGTAGGCCGGAACGGTGTCGTTGCTGAGGAAGTCCCACCGGGCTTCCCGGTCCGCGTAGTTGAACGCGGGCAACGGACCGCCGAACAACGGCCGGTACCGCGCCGGGGTCTTCCCGCCCGGCACCGGCATCGGACCGGCCACCGTGATCGCGTACGTGACGATCTCACCGGGCGGCAGCAACCGGGACCGCATCCGGTCGAACTGCTCGGCGATCACCAGGTTCTGCTCGCGCGACGAGAACTCCATGACGGCCTGCGCCGGATCCGCCCACGCCGCGGTGGTGGCCGGGTCGATGATCCCCGCGTCGCGCATCTCCTCCACGGCCTTGATCCCACCGTGCAGGTAGGCGGCGTGCATCGCGCCGAGGTCCATGAAGATGTGCTTCTGCATCGACATCAGCATCGACGAGAACCAGCGGAGCTCCGGCACGGTGCCGAGGTCGAGCATGCCCGCGGCGAACGCGGGTGCGCCGATGTTCGCGAAACCCATCCACCGCAACGTGTCCGGGTGCGTGACGTACAGCCGCGCGTAGAAGTCGTAGACGGCGAAGATCGTCGCGCGGTTGTGCTCGGCGGAGCGCTGCGGGTCCCACTCGGACAGAGGCACGCCCGCGTCCTCGGCGGCGCGGACGATCCAGTACTGCCACAGCAACGCCTGGAACCGGGCCGGCGCGATGCCCTTGCCGCGATAACCGTCCAGGGCGCGCTCGATCGTGGCCCGGTCGTACGGCAGGTCGGGGTGGACTCCACCCCGTTCTTCGCCGTTTCCGTTGACCAGCGGCAGATCGAGGTAATCCACCGTCTCCGCCTTGGTGGCACCCATGCTGGTGAGCACGAGCGCCGCCACAACCATGAGCACGCGCATGAATGCGAATCGTAGTCGCGTCCGACGGGCTTTCCGTTCACACACACGCTCGGACAAGCAATGCTTTGCGTGTTCGTTAGCACTCTGCGCGCGAATGGGCCATCGATCTCAACGGCCTACTCCTTCTGCCTATACGGTGTTCCAGTGAGCCTTGAGGTTTCCTTGATCCAGGCGGTCCGGGCAGGACTGGAGGAACTCGCGAATCCCGCGAAAGCGCCGGAGATGCAGGCGTACATGAAGTCCGAGATGCCGTTCCTGGGCGTGCCGAAGCCGGAGCGGGTGACGCTGATGAAGTCACTGCCGGTGCTGACCGATCGGGACGAGTGGCTCGAAGCCGTGCAGACGTTGTGGCGCGAGGCGACCTATCGCGAGGAGCGGTACGTTGCGTTGTCGCTGAGCGGGGACCGTCGCTTCCAGTCGGTCGAGCTGATGCCGTGGTTCGACGAGATGATCGTGACCGGCGCGTGGTGGGACTACGTGGACGAGATCGCCGCTCGTCGCGTCGGGCCGTTGCTGCGGTCGGCGCCGGAGATCGTCCGGCCTTTGATGCTGAAGTGGTCCGTCGACGCGGACAAGTGGCGGCGGCGGACGTCGATCATCTGCCAGCTCGGGGCCAAGGGCGCGACCGACGTGGAACTGCTGACCGCGTGCGTCGACGCCAACGTGGACGATCGCGACTTCTTCCTGCGCAAGGGGATCGGGTGGGCGCTGCGGGACTTCGCGAGGACCGAACCGGGATGGGTGCGCTCGTTCGTGGAGTCCAGGCCCGGCCTCTCCCCTCTGTCCAGGCGCGAAGCCCTCAAGCACATGTAGTGCTGTCACCGCCAACCTCCGCCGCGTCTTCCGGTGCTCAGCAGGGCGCCTCGCGGCACCGGCCCCACGCCCACAGCCAACCAGGATGAGGACGTGGGGCCGGCACCACGATGCACCCGTCTGAGCAGCGGAATACGGGGCGAAGGCTGACGGTCACAGCACTAAGGTGCGTCTCATGGAAGGCAAGCACGTACGACTGGAGCCGCTGTCGCCCGATCACGCCGAGGGACTCTTCGAGGCCACCCAGGACCCGGAAATCTGGACGTGGTTGCTGAGCAGCCAGCCGCGCAACGTCGCGGAGATGCGCGGATGGATTCTCGCGGCGGAAGGCCAGCGCGAGGCGTTCGCGCAGATCGAGGTCTCCACCGGACGCGTGGTGGGGACGACGTCGTTCTACGAGGTGGCGCCGGAGCACCGCAGGCTGGTGATCGGCTACACGATCGTCGGCAGCGCGTGGCACGGCACGGCGATCAACCCGGAGGCCAAGTTGCTGTTGCTGTCCGAGGCGTTCGAGGTGCGCGGCGCGTTGCGGGTGGCCTGGTACACCGATGCCTCGAACATCCGCTCGCAGCGGGCCATCGAGAAGCTCGGCGCGGTCCGGGACGGGGTGCTGCGCGCGAACGTCACGCGGCCGGACGGGTCCCAGCGCGACACGGTCGTCTACTCGATGATTCCTGCGGAATGGCCGACGGCGCGTGAGCGGCTTCTTAGCCGTGTTTCGCGCGACCCGAGTAAGTGAGCGGGAAGACGAGCTCGGCACACGCCGACGGAACATCCGTGGCGACCTGGACCTTCATGGTGACCTCGACCGCGCCTCCGGCGGGGATCTCCACGATGTCGGTGAGCGGGACGACGGTCAGCACGCCGGCGGGACACGCCGCGACGCGCTGCTGGGTGGCGTCGAGCGGCTGACCAGGAACCGCGGACAGGCTCTCGACGATGATGTCGACGGGGTTCGGGTTGGACAGCCGCACCGTGCGCTCACCCTCGGCACCTGGTGTGAGTTCCACCGCGGCGCCGGAGATGTCGTTGATTTCAAACGGCTTCAGCTGCAGCGTGTCCGACTCGCCGCTGCTCACGGAGTACGCCATCGCCGGCAGCTGCTGCTCGGGCCACGTCAGATGCATGGCCGCCACGACAGCCGCGCCGACCATGAGGATCGTCAACGACACGGCGATCTCAAGGCGCGGTCCCAGACTACGCATGGCGCAACTCTCCAGAGTTGTTGCTCCAGGCGGTGGGTTCGCCTCTAGCTCCCCACCGGACCGGCGACCAAACTCGCCCGGTGGTTCATCGCTTCGCCCCTCGGCCCTAGCGGGCCGCGTCGCCAATCTTGGAGAAGCTTCACGTACTGCGCAAGCGTCCGACGGTTGCCGTTTTCCCTGTGTAATGCGGGACCTTTGGCACCTTGACAGCTACGCAGGGCTACCACCTGCTGGTTTGATCCCAAATCCCGATCTCCGGGACTCAGCCGATCGTATGAACTTTCATGAACAATTTATCTGCGTGTAGTTGGTCGACCAGCTGCCGACCGTGGCCTGCACCCGAACCCGGCTGATCGAGTCAGGCACTGAGTACGTCAGAGCGGACGTGGTGCCGCTGTTGGAGTACGGCGCGTTGGCCCCGTTTCCCTGTTGCCACAATACTGTGTACATAGAAGCGCCCGGCACCGCCTCCCACTTCACGACCGCGGGGCTGCCCTGCACGCACGAAGTGATCACCAACGGCTGCACGGTCCCGGCCTTGGCCTTGGCCGTTCCGGGGGCGCTCGTCTGCCAGGCCGCCGAGGCGGGCTGTGCCGCGAGCAGGCACAGCACCGCGGCTCCCGCGATCACGGGCCGTTTCATGCGCCGGTCCCGCTCGCGATCGTGACGAGCACCGGGACGTCGATAGCCGCGCCCTGGCAGGAGTTCGCCGCGCTCAACGCCATCGACACCGTGAACGTGATCGCGACCGGACCGCTCTGGGCGGCCAGCTGGGTGCCGGGGAACCGCTCGGCGAAGGAGACGCCGCACGTGGCGGTGCCGTTCGGCGCGATCGACGTGACCGTCACCGGGTACGGGTTGGGGTTCGACACCGTGACGACGGCGCTGCCGCTGCCGCCGGGGTAGAGCAGACCGGTGGTGACCGCGCCGCCGGTCACCACCGGAGCCAGTGCGGTGCCCGCCTTCGTGGTGGCGCTGCCGGTGCCGGAACTGGTCCAGGCGGCGTAGGCGACGCCGGAACCGAGCGCGGCCGTCATGACCGCGAAGACGATGACACCCCGGCGGACGTACCGCCTCCGGACGAGTTCCCTGAAGCTGATCATGGCTTGATGGCCGTTCCCGAGTAGGTGAGGGGGAAGACGAGGTTCTTGCAGGCGTCCGGGGCCGTGCGGGCCATCCGGACGGTGAGGTGCACGTCGGCGGAGCTGTTCTTGGCGATGAGGACCGGCGCCGCCAGGGCGTCCACGGTCACCGTGTTCGCCGGGCAGTTCGGGGAGGGTCGCCCGACCGAGGTGTCGAGCCGGGTGACCTTGATGGCCTGGTTGTTGGGGTTGGTGACCCGGACCTGCCGGGTCACCGTCCCACCGGGGACCAACCCCGTCGCGGCGCCGGCGTCCGCGATCGTGAACGCCTTGGCGGGGCTGTCCGCCGCGCTCGACACCGGCGAGAGCACCAGCAGCGCGGCGAGCACGATCAGGGCGCGGCGCATGACTCAGGCGGCCGAGACGAGCGCGGCGGTCAGCGGCAGCGTGAAGGTCTGGGACTTGCAGTTGTCCGCGGCGTCGGCGTTCATCGTCGCCTGCAGCGTGTAGGTGCCGGACTCACCGGCGGCGATCGTGCCCTGGTTGCTCACGGCCGGGCTGGTGACGGTGCCCGCGGCACAGCCGTCGGCGGTCAGCTGCGAGGCGCCCGCGCTGATCGACGTGACCGCGACCGGGTAGCCGTTCGGGTTGTTGATCGTCACCTGGAAGCTCACGGTGGCGCCGGGGTACAGGCCGCCCGCGCCGTTGACCGGGCTGATCGTCGAGTTGACGCTCGCGGTGGAGCCGACCGAACCGGAACCGGCGCCGGTGCTGGACCAGGCGGCGTAGGCGACGCCTCCGCCGACGGCGAGGACGGCGACTGCTGCGATGACTGCGGTGCGCTTGCGCATTTGGTTCTCCTGGGGTGGTGCTCGGTGGGTACGGCACCAAGTTTGAAGAACCTTCAATCACTACACAGCGTGCACAAGACACCAGAACAAGGGCCCGGCAGGCACTGTTGTCATCGCGCATGGATCGGCTACCCGCGCACGCGGACTAGAGGTCAGGGCACTCATGACGCAGAAAAGCCCGGGATTCACGAAGAATCCCGGGCTTCACCAAGTGTAACCGATCAGGCGCGGAGGGCTGCACCCAAACGTTCGGCGGCGGCTGCGACGGCCGCATCGCGAGCATTCGTCGCTTCTTCCACCGTCAGCGTGCGGTCCGGCGCGCGGAACCGCAAGGAGTACGCCAACGACTTCTTGCCCTCGCCCGCCTGCTCGCCCGTGTAGACGTCGAACAGCCGGATGTCCTCCAGCAGTTCACCGGCCGAGCGGCCGAGCACCTCGGACACCGACTGCACCGGCACGGAGGCGTCCACGACGAGCGCGACGTCCAGCAGCACCGGCGGGTACGCCGACACCATCGGCGCCGGGCGGTGGTCGTCCAGCGGGAGGGCGTCGAGGTCGAGTTCGAACGCCACGGTGCGCTTGGGCAGGCCCAGGGCCTCGATCACCTTCGGGTGCAGCTCGCCGGCGTGACCGACGGGCCAGTCGCCCACGCGGAGTTCGGCACAGCGGCCGGGGTGCCACGGGAGCAGGTCGGAAGCCACGACGCGCAACGACACGCCGTAGGCCTCACCGACGCGGCGGGCGGCCTCGACGGCGTCCGACCAGGTGGCCATGCGGCCCTTGCCCCACCAGCCGGCGAGCTCGCGGTGGCCCACCAGCACACCCGCCACGTGCAGCGGCTGCTGCGGCAGCGCGGCGAGCATCGACGCGACCTCGGCCTCGGTCGGCTTGCGGTCGACGCCCAGGGACGGCACCGGAACCTGTTGCGCGCGCGGCAAAGTCACCTGCGCGATGTTGTACAGCGCGACGTCCTTGGCACCACGGGCCAGGTTCCGTTGGAGCGTCTCCAACAGCCCGGGCAGCAGGGTGGTGGCGAGGACGTTCTTGTCCGCCTCCAACGGGTTCAGCACGCCGACCGTGTTGCGGCGGATGTCCTCCGCGGCCAGGCCGAAGCTGTCGAACACCGACGGGTCGATGAACGGGAACGGCTTGACCTCGACGAAACCGTCCTCGGCCAGCGTGCGCCACACGGTGCGGCGACGGCGCTGCTGTTCGGTCAGGCCGCGGCCGGCGGGGGCGGGCGGCAGCACCGAGGGGATCGTGTCGTACCCCTCCAGCCGCAGCACCTCCTCCACCAGGTCGGCGGGCTGCACGAGGTCCGCGCGCCAGGTCGGCGGCACGGCCGTGACGATCGTCTGGCCGTCGTCCGAGGTGGTCACGGAGACCTGGCAGCCGATCTGGCCGAGCCGGCGAGCGGTGACGCCACGGGCGTAGCGGACGCCCGCGATGCGGTCCGGCAGGTCGATCGGCATCGACACCGGCTCGGGCAGCGTGGCCCGGCCGACGTCGGTGCGGCCCGGCTTGATCTGGCCCTCCGCGTAGTGGTTGAGCAGCTTCGCCGCCCGCTCCAGCGCCACCGGCGCCAGCGCGGGGTCGACGGTGCGCTCGAAGCGCTTCGCGGCCTCGGACGGCAGCTTGTGCCGGCGGACCGTGCGCGCGATGGACGCCGGGTCCCAGTTCGCGGCTTCCAGCAGGATGTCCGAGGACGCGTCCTGGACCTCCGTGGACGCGCCGCCCATGACACCGGCCAGTGAGATCACGCCGGAGTCGTCGGCGATCACGATGTCGTCGGTGTCGAGCGCGCGCACCGAGTCGTCGAGCGTCGTGAGCTTCTCGCCCGCGTGTGCGCGCCGGACCGTCAGCGCGCCGGAGAGCGAGGAAGCGTCGAACGCGTGCAGCGGCTGGCCCAGTTCGAGCATCACGTAGTTCGTGATGTCGACCGGCAGCGAGATCGAGCGCATGCCCGCGAGCATCAGGCGGCGGATCATCCACCACGGCGTGGGCGCGGTCGGGTCGACACCGGTGACCCTGCGCGCGACGAACCGCGAGCAGGCGGCGCGGTCCTCGATGTGGACGGGCCACACCTCGCCCTCGGCCTCGGGGATCTCGATCACGCCGGGGTCGCCGAACGGCACGTCCAGCGCGCAGGCGATCTCGCGGGCCAGGCCGCGGACCGAGAACGCGTAGCCGCGGTCGGGGGTCGGCGCGAGCTCGATGACGGTGTCGTTCAGGCCGAGCAGCTCCAGCGCGTCGTCGCCGGGCTGCGCGGTGCCGGTGGGCAGCACGAGGATGCCGGAGTGGTCGTCGCCGATGCCGAGCTCGTCGGAGGCGCAGATCATGCCCTGGGACACGCGGCCGTACGTCTTGCGCTCGGCGATCGTGAAGTCGCCCGGCAGGACGGCGCCGGGCAGCGCGACGACGACCGAGTCGCCCTCGACGAAGTTCGTGGCACCGCAGATGATCTGGTTGACCTGCTCGGGGCCGACCTCGACCTTGCAGTAGCGGATCGGCTTCTTGAACTCGGTGAGCTCCTCGATCTCGACGACGCGACCGGCGACGATCGGGCCGGTCACGGGACCGAGCGGGCTCACCTCCTCGACCTCGATGCCGATGCGGATGAACGCCTCGGCGAGCTCGTCGGGCGTGGGGACTTCGTCGAAACCGAGGTGTTCGACCAGCCAGCTGACCGGGACTCGCATCCGGCTCAGGCCTCCGTTCCGAATGGCTGGGTGAAGCGGACGTCGCCCTCGACCATGTCCCGCATGTCGGGCAGGCCGTTGCGGAACTGCAGGGTCCGCTCGAGGCCCATGCCGAACGCGAAGCCCGAGTAGACGTCCGGGTCGACGCCGGTGGCGCGCAGCACGTTGGGGTTGACCATGCCGCAGCCGCCCCACTCGACCCAGCCGGCGCCGCCCTTCTTCTCCGGGAACCAGACGTCGACCTCTGCCGACGGCTCGGTGAAGGGGAAGAACGACGGGCGCAGGCGCGTCTTGGAGTCCTCGCCGAACATCGAACGCGCGAAGGCGTCCAGCGTGCCCTTGAGGTGGCCCATGGTCAGGCCCTTGTCGACCGCGAGGCCCTCGACCTGGTGGAACACCGGGGTGTGGGTCGCGTCGAGCTCGTCGGTGCGGAACGTGCGGCCGGGGCACACCACGTACACCGGCAGCTCGCGGTCGAGCAGCGTGCGGGCCTGCACCGGCGAGGTGTGCGTGCGCAGGACGAGCGCGGAGTCGGACGGCGCGATGTAGAAGGTGTCCTGCATCGAGCGGGCCGGGTGGTCCTTGCCGAAGTTCAGCGCGTCGAAGTTGAACCACTCGGTCTCGAGCTCGGGGCCTTCCGCGATCTCGTAGCCCATGGCGACGAAGACGTCGCCGATGCGCTCGGCGAGCGTGGTGATCGGGTGGCGCGCGCCGCGCGGGAAGCGGTCCCACGGCAGCGTGACGTCGACGGACTCCTCGCGCAGCACCCGCTCGTCGCGCTCGACCTGGAGCACGGCGAAGCGCTCGTCGAACGCGGTCTTGATCGCGGACTGCGCCTCGTTCACCCGCTTGCCGGCGTCGGCCTTCGCCTTGGGAGGCAGTGCACCGATCTCGCGGCGGGCCAGCAGCACGGGCGACCGGTCACCGAGATGGCCCGGCTTGACCGCCGCCAGGGCCTCGAGGTCGGCAGCTCCGGCGAACGCCTCGCGCGCCTTCTGCACAGCGGCGTCGAGGTGCTCGGCCGACAGCGCCGCGACCTGCTTCGGGTCGTACGGGTCGTTGGCTCCGGACATGGTTGGTGGACAGCTCCCGTCACGGACTTCGGAAATCAACAGGCCGATCCTAGTCGGTGACGTGTTGACCTCTCCCGGACGTTCCGTTAAAGAGCGGCACCGGCCCCTTACGCGTCCCTAGGATGGGCGGCATCATGTCGCACACCTTCCGCGTCGACCTGCGCGGCATCATCGACCTGCTCAGCCACCACCTGTACAGCAGTCCGCGCGTCTACGTGCGGGAACTGCTGCAGAACGCCGTCGACGCGATCACGGCGAGGCGTGAGCTCGACCCGTCCTGCCCGGCCGAGGTCACGATCACCTGCGGTCCGGAGCTCAGGATCACCGACACCGGAGTGGGCCTCACCGAGACCGAGGTGCACGAGCTGCTGTCGACGCTCGGCCGCACCTCCAAGCGCGATGACCTGGGGTTCGCCCGTGAGGGGTTCCTCGGGCAGTTCGGCGTGGGCATGCTGTCGTGCTTCCTCGTCGCTTCTTCAGTGACAGTCATCACGCGGTCCGCTCGCGGTGGTTCGGCGGTGCGCTGGGAAGCGGATTCATCGGGCAACTACACGGTGTCCGAAGTGGACACAGCGGAGGTCGTACCGGTCGGCACGACGGTGGTGCTGACCGCGTCGCGCGGCAGCGAGCACTGGCTGGAGGCGGACGTCGTGCGGCCGTTGGTGAGCGACTACGGCGACCTGCTCCCGGCCGCCGTGACGCTGGACGGCGCGGTGGTCACGCGGGGCGAACGGCCGTGGGACGACGAAGACGCCGATCTGACCGAGTACTGCGAGCAGACCTTCGGGTTCAAGCCGTTCGAGGCGATCCCGATCGAGGTCGAGGCCGCGGGGCTGACCGGCGTCGCGTTCGTGCTGCCGGAGGGCGTGCACCCCGGGACGCGGCAGACGCACCGGGTGTATCTGAAGCGAATGCTGGTCGGTGACAACGTCGAGGGCCTGCTGCCGGACTGGGCGTACTTCGTGCGGTGCGTGGTCGACGCGTCCGCGATCCGGCCGACGGCGTCGCGCGAGTCGCTGTACCAGGACGAGATGCTGCTGGCGGTCCGCGAGGAGCTGGGCGAGCAGATCCGCGACTGGCTGATCAGGCTGGACGCGATCGAACCGCGCCGCGCCGGTGAGCTGCTGGCGGCACACCACCTGGGCATCAAGTCGCTGGCGCGCTCCGACGACGAGATGCTGCGGCTGGTCGAGCGCTGGCTGCCGTTCGAGACCACGGACGGCGCGATCCCGTTGCGGCAGTTCAAGCGCAAGCACGGCGCGATCCTCTACATCCCGGACGTCGACGAGTTCCACCAGCTGGCACCGGTCGCGGCCGCGCAGGGACTCGGGCTGGTCAACGCCGGGTACGCCTACGACATGGAGCTGCTGAACCGGCTCAGTGCTTTGGACGGCCCCGCGGTCGCGCGCCGGGTGGCGCCTTCCGAGCTGCTGGCGGCGCTGGCCGATCCGGAGCCGGACATCGAGACGGCGTTGCGGCTGCGGCTGTCCGAGGCCGCGGCGGCGCTGGACCGGCACGACTGCGACGCGGTGATCCGCGACTTCGACCCGGTCTCGTTGCCCGCGCTGCTGATCAGCAACGCCGAGCAGCAGCGCAAGCTCGACACCGAGCAGACCGCCGAGGAGACGACGGACCCGTTGTGGGCGGAGCTGCTCGGGCAGCTGACCGCCGGCTCGGACTCCTCCCGCGCGGAACAGCTGGTGCTGAACTGCCGCAACCCGCTCGTGCAGCGCCTGGCCCGGTTGACCGACCCGGCGCTGGTCGAGCTGACGCTGGAATCTCTGTACGTGCACGCCGTTCTGCAGGCTCGGCGAGCGATGCGACCGAAGGACACGGCGGCGCTGAACCGCTCGTTCCTCGAACTTCTCGACCGCGCCGTTGGGGGTAAGTGATCATGGCCGACTTCACCGCCGAGGACGCCGAAAGAGCGTTTCTCGAGGCGTACAACATGCCGACGGGCATGCCGAAGCACGAGGCGCTGGAACGTGCCGCGCGCATGTCCGACGCGCTCGGGCACCTGCCGCTCGGGGTGTCGTGCCGGGTCGCGATGATCGACTCGGCGTACTACCTGGCGCGCTACGACCTGATGCTGGCGCCGTTCGCGTGGGTGCGCGCCGCCGAGGAGAAGGACCCGGAGGCGTTCAACGAGTACGAGATCCACTCGCTGAACTGGTCGCACAAGTGGGTCGCGACCGGCCTGCGCCGGGACCCGCGGTTCACGCTGGAGCAGCTGGAAGCGGTGATCGGGCAGCTCGCCGACCGGTACGGACGGCTCGGGTTCTCGGTGCAGCCGGTGCACGGTGCGCGCGCCGAGCACGCCTACCACGTCGGTGACATGGTCGGTCTCGCCGAGCACCTCGGGAAGTACCTGGCGACCGAGTCCGGCCCGATGGCGGACTGCGACGCGTGCGTGGTCGAGGAGCAGGTCTGGATGCTGGCCCGGCTGGGCCGGCACCAGGAAGCGGCCGCGCACGGCTGGGAAGGCTTGTCCGGCAACACGAACTGCGCCACGCAGCCACAGGGCATCCTGTCCGCGCTGCTGTGGCCGTTGCTGGAGATCGGCGACACCGAACGGGCGGCGCACGCGCACACGACCGCGTACCGGTTGATCAAGGAAGACGAGATCACCTCGTACGTGCACGAGCACATCAGGTTCTGCGCGCTGACGGGGAACGTACCCCGCGGCGAGGAGATCCTGCGCCGGTCGTTGCACAAGGTGACCACAGTCCAGCTGCCGGCCGACGAGATGTCGTTCGCCGAGTGCGCTTCCGTTCTGCTGCAACGGATCTCGCCCGACGTGGAGTTCGACGTGCCGAACGTCGGTCTGATGACGGCATCCGCGCTGCTCGACCGTCTCGCGGCGCGCGCGCTCGAGCTGGCGGACTCCTTCGACGACCGCAACGGGACGCCGGCGTGGCACGAGCGGGTCTCGCAGTCCTTGGCGCAGCCCGACTACCCGCACGTCGAGCTGGCCGTTCCGTCCGCACCGGTGGTGACGGCGGCTCCCGCCGAGGAGTCCGTCGTGTTCGGCGACCCGGTGGAGATCGCCGAGGCGATGGTGACCCTGTACGAGCAGGGCGACTTCGTGAAGGCGCGGCGGATGCTCGACTCGCTGCCCGCGGACATGGACTCGTTGCTGCCGCCCGATCTCGCGGCGCACGCGGGCATCCGGCGGATGACGACGGGGCTCGTGCCGTTCGACCCGGCGGCGTTCGAAACGCTGCTGACCGCGCTGCCCGCCGATCTCGCGCTGCGCTACCAGGCGCGGCTGGCGATCGGGATGGAGGACGGCCTGGCGGTCGCCGAGCGGTGCCTGGCCGAGGCCGAGAGCGACTTCACCCGGACGGTCGCGGCGTTGACGCTGGCCGAACTGCTGGACGACACGCACGCCCACGAGCGAGCCTCCGAGATGCTGGCACTGGCGTCCTCTTTGGACGTTCCGGAGCTGCGCGGCCGGGTGCTGGTCGAGGCGGCGGAACACCAGGCGCGGCAACAGGACCTCGACGGCGCGTACGCGGCGATCGTGGCGGCCATGGCGGGCGAGCTGCCGGCGAGCGCCCGGTTCGAGGGCTTCCGGTTGCGGCTGCGGCTGGAGACGTTGATGGGCCGCGCTGCCGACGCGATGGCGACAGCCCGCGCGTTCGTGACAGCGTTCCCGCTGCCGGAATCCGCGGAGGCGCGCTGGTACCAGGTGGCCTCGATCCAGGAGTTGGACCAGGAAGGCGCCTGCCTGGCCGACCTGCGCGAGGCCGTGGCGGTCTCGCGCGTGCACCTCTCCCCCGGCCACACCGCGCACTTCTGCTTCGCGCTGAGCGGCGGCTACGTGCAGACGGACCGGTTCGTCGAGGCCGCCGAGGTGCTCGAGGAGTCGCTGCGGCTGCTGCAGGACGGCCAGGAGGACCTGCGGCTGCAGGTGGTGTTCCGGCTCGGGCAGGTGTGCCGCAAGCTGGGCGAACTCCCGGCGGCCGAGCGGTACCTGCGTGAAGCCTCCGTTCTGCTGCCGCCGGAGGAGATCGGGCGCCGGGCGTTCCTGCTGGACGCACTCGCCTCCGTGCAGGGCCGGTTGGAGAAGCACGACGAAGCGACCGCGTCGTGGCGCGCGGCTTCCGCGCTGTGGCAGCAGGAGGGCAACGCCACGGAGGCGATCGGCTCGCTGATCGAGCTGGCCTCGAACCTGCCGGAGGACGAGATCGTCGAGACCCGCGCGGCCGTCGACGAGGCCGAGGCGCTGCTGCCGACGCTGGACGACCCGCAGGAGGTCACCCGGCGGCAGGCGGAGATCGTGGCGATCCGCGCGTGGGTGCACGGCCAGGCGGGCGAGTTCGCCCTGGCGATGAAGCACTACCGCGACGCCGAGTCGTTGGTGGTGTCGCTGGGAGACGAGAGCTGGCGGGTGTTCGTCGTGCTGCGGGCAGCCCACGTGCTGCTGAACGCCGACGACGCCGAGGGCGCGGAAGCCGAGGCGCGCCGGGCGGCATCGCTGCTGCCCGACGACATCCAGGTCGGGACCGTGCTGTCGGTGCTGTCGGAGGCGTTGCGGCGCCAGAACAAGCCGTCCGGCACCGATCCGCTGGTGCGCGAGCTGACCTCTCGACTGGATTAGCCGCGCGAGTGTGTTGTGTGGCCGCTGCGATCGGGCAGCGGCCGCTGCACTATCCCTTCAGGGCTTCTTCGGCGGCTTCCGCGATCGTGCGGCGAGGGCCGTCCTTGCCGAGCGTCAGCACGTGCTCGAGGGCCTTCTTGTAGGCGACGTCGAACGCCTCGTCCTCCGGCACCTCGACGTGCGGGACGACGCCGACGGCTTCCCAGTTGGTGCCGGAGATCGGGTTGATCGCGCGGCCGTTGGGGATCGACGACTTGAGGTGCGGGCCCACCCGGTAGCGCTCGCCGGGGTGGGCGCCGCCCTTGGTGGTCTGGCCGATGAGGGTGGCGCGCTTGGTCTGCTGCAGGTTGTAGCTCAGCTCTTCCGCGCCGGAGAAGGTGCGCTCGCTGGTGAGGACGAAGATCGGCTTCTCGCCGCCGAACTTCGGGCCTGAGACGTGCGGCAGGGTCCAGTACTGCTCGGTGGTGTCGTCCGGGCGGCTGTAGATGTCGTTGAGGTGCACGCGCTCGTCGAACAGGTAGCTGCAGATCAGGGCGACGGTGTTGGGGTCGCCGCCGCCGTTGTTGCGCAGGTCGATGATCAGCGCGTCGGTGTGGGCGATCATGTTCATGGCCGCGACGTAGGCCGGGGTGGCGATTTCGGCGTCGTGCAGCAGGCGGAGGTTCAGCAGGCCCACGTTGCCCTTGAGGCGCTCGACCTTGGTGATGCCGAACGCGTCGAGCTCGGCTTCCTTCCGGTAGGCGACCGGGTCCCAGGCGGAGGCCTGGCCGGTTTCCGGGACCTCGTCGTGACTGAAGAGCAGGCGGAGATGCTTGTCCCCGTTGACACTCTGCAGGTCTGCGGTGACTCGGGCCGCGAACTCCTCGTCGTCCGCGGCGTCGGCGTAAGCGCCCTCGGCCAGGCGGGTGCGCAGGACGGTCGCGATCTCGTTGGCCGTGTCCGGGAAGACGTAGTAGGAGGCGAGCTGGGAGCACAGGAGTTCGATCTCGGGTTCGCGCACCGGCACACCCTAGCCACGGATCAGCGCCGCCTCTCCTCATTTCTGCGGTGGTCGCGACGGCGTGCTGCCGTGGCACTCCGCGTTCGTGAGCTCGCGGCCCGGACACCCTCTGACCGGTGTTCTGCGCGGGGCTCGAGCACCTGGGCGAGCGAGGAGATGGTCGGGTGGACGAAGAACGCGGTCAGCGGGACGTCGATGCCGTGCCGGGCGAGCAGTTCCTGGCGCACCCGCACCACCAGCAGTGACGTGGCACCGATGTCGAAGATGTTCTCCGCGGCGCTGACCCTGGAGACACCCAGCGCCGCGCACCACAGTTCGTGCAGCAGGTCCTGGGCAGGTCCGCTCGGGGCGACGTGGTCCGTGCTCGACGTCTGCTGCGCGGCGATGGCCTTCAAGGCGTTCCGGTCGGTTTTCCCGTTCGGGGTCAGCGGGAGGACCGGCAGGGTCAGGACGCGGTTCGGCACCATGTACTCGGGCAGGCGCTGCCGCAGGAACGCACGCGTGCTGTGTTTGAGCACCCGCAGCAGTGCGCCCTGCCTGGTGTCGTTGCCGACCGGCCCGCTGACCACCGGCCGCTCGTGGACGAACGGCTTCCCGCCGCGGGTGAAGGTCGTGCGGACGCGTCCCTGCTCCGGGCAGCGCGAGGACCACGAGTGGTGTGCCTGCCAGCCGTGCCGGGCCGCCACCTCGTCCAGTTCCTCCGGTGCGCACGCCGTCACGGCGACGTCCTCGTTCCCCACGAGTCCGGCGAAGCGGGCGACGCGGGCGTTCGGGATGCCGTCGACGACGACAGCGGCCGCAGCCGACGCGCCGAGCAGGTGGCCCAGGCCGGCGAGGCCGGCGACCTCCTCCCAGGAGAAGTGCTCACGCGGCTGTGCCTGTTCCGCCGCCTTCCCGCCGATCTCCAGCAGGACGTCGTAGCGGAAGCGGGTCAGCTCGTTGTCGAAGGCGGACTCCTTGAGCGACACCTGGATCCCGGTCACCGCCGGCAGCGCGTCCTGCAACCGGGCGAAATAGCCGGGGTCGATCAGCAGTTCGTCCTCCTCCAGCGCGTGCCGGGCCGCGAGAGTGCGCAGTTCGTCCGGTCGCAGCCGCTCGTCGGTTCGCAGCACGCTGGCGTGGAACGCCTCCGCCAGTCGCAGGCTGCGGAGATCGCCGACGAACAGGTGCCCGCCGGGAGCGACGATCCTGCTCGCCTCCGTCAGCACCGCGGTGAGGTAGTCGAGGCTGGGGAAGTACTGCGCGACGGAGTTGAGCACCACGCAGTCGAAGAGGTCGCCGGCGGCCACGTCACCGATCTCCGTCGCGGCCGCCGTGGCGAGCCGCACCCGGTCGGAGAATCCGCGCCTGATGACCGCGTCCGACACGTGGGCGATGGCCTTCTGGGAGAAGTCGACCCCCAGGTAGCGATCGGCGTCCGGGGCGAGCCGCAGCAGCAGGAGGCCGGTGCCGCAGCCGATCTCCGCGAACGTGCGGGCGCCGGTCGCGGCGATCCGCTCGACGGTCCGCGCCACCCAGTCCCGCATGTCCGGCTCCGGCAGCGACTGCTTGGTGTAGCTGCTCTGCCAGCCCTTGAGGTTCAGGTCGTCCTGTGCGGCGGGTTCGCCCTCCGCGTAGGTGGTGTCCCACAGCGTGCGCCAGTCGTCCGTCGTGTCGCCGGACTCCTCCGCCGTGTCCCGCGGCGTCACGAAGGTGACGAGTTGGTCGTGCACGGCCAGCGTGCAGGCGTCGCGGACGCCGGGACAGCCACGGGTGGCGGCATCGACCTCGCCCGGCTCCACGCGGTGCCCGCGGATCTTCACCTGGTCGTCGAGACGTCCCAGGTACTCGAGGTCGCCGTCGGAGCGCCATCGGACGAGGTCACCGGTGCGGTACACCGGTACGCCCCTGACCTCGGTGAACCTCTCCGCCGTCAGTTCGGGACGGTCGAGGTAGCCGAACGCCAGACCGGCGCCCCCGATGCACAGCTCGCCGGGCACTCCCAGCGGCACCGGGCGACCGGCGGCGTCGGTGACGACCAGGCTGGTGTTCGAGATGGGCTTCCCGATCCCGGTGGCGGTGTCGTGGCGGCGCAGCACCGCACGCGTCGACCAGATGGTGGTTTCCGTAGGCCCGTAAAGGTTGTGAACCTCGGGTCCGAGCGCGGTGAGCGCCTGGGCGAGCGAGTGCGGCAGGTGTTCGCCACCGCTCCAGATCTGCCGCAGCGCGGGCGGTGCGACCCGAGCGGAGGAGGTGTAGAGCTTCCAGGTCGCCGGAGTCGCCTGCACCACGGTGATCTCCTCGGCGGCGAGGAGCTCGTGCAACCGGTCCGGGTCGCCACCGGCACCCGCCGGCGCGACGACCAGCGTGCCGCCGGTGAGCAACGGGAGCCAGAGCTCGAGGCCGGCGATGTCGAACGAGAGGGAGGTCAGCGCGAGTAGCCGGTCGCTCGTGGTGAAGCTCGACGCCGCCGCGAAGTCGTTCAGCAGGTTCCCGAGGCTCGCGTGGCCGACCAGCACTCCTTTGGGGCGTCCGGTCGAGCCGGACGTGTAGATCACGTAGGCCACGCTGTCGCCGTCGATGACCGGTGGTGCGGCGGGAAGGGCGGACATCGGTTCGTCCAGCAGCAGCACCTCGGTGCCCGCCGGCACCGGGACGCGGTCCGCGAGTTCGCGCGTGCTGAGGAGCACCTTGATGCCGGCGTCCTGGGTCATGTGCTCCAGCCGGGCCCGCGGGTACGCCGGGTCGAGCGGGACGTACGCACCTCCCGCGAGCCAGACACCGAGCAGACCGGCGGGGAGGTCGCGCCCGCGAGGGAGCGCGACGCCGGCCAGATCACCCGGCCGCAGCCCGCGTGCCACCAGCTCGGCCCCGATCGTCTCGGCGCGTTCGACGAACTGCGCGAACGTGTAGGTGCCGTCGGACGCCCGCACCGCCACGGCATCCGGCCGGCGACCTGCCGTCTCGGCCAGCCTGGCCGGCAGCGCACGGGAGTCGACGGGACGCGTGGGGCCCGTGCCGAGCTCGGCCAGCACGGCCCGTTCCGCCGCGTCCGCGAGGTCGACACCCTCGACGCGAACGCCGGGATCGGTGGCGACGATCTCCCACAACCGCCGCAGATGGCCGCCGAACCGCTCCACCACGACCCGGTCGAAGAGATCGGTCGAGTACCGCAGCCGGCAGTCCAGGCCGTCGTCGAGCGGGGTCACGTCGAGCACCAGGTCGAACTGCGAGGTGCCGGTCAGCGCGTCGAGCCGCTCCAGCGCGGCGCCCGGCAGGTCCACCGCGGGCGGGGGATCGTCCTGAACCTCCACCATCACCTGGACCAGGAGGTTGTGGGACAGGCTTCGCTCCGGCGCGACGGCGTCGACGAGCTCCTCGAACGGCGCGTCCTGACGCGACTCCGCCCGCAGCAGCACGTCACGCACACGTTCGAGGTGCGTGGCGAACGACGGGTCGCCGGTCAGATCCGCCGGGATGACCAGCGTGGTGGCGAAGGGGCCGATCATCGGTTCGGTCTCCCCCGTCGGCCGGCCGGCCGACGGCGTGGCCACCAGCAGTCGCGACTGCCCCGACCACAGCCCCAGCACCACCGAGAACGAGGCCAGCGCGAGCGCCCGCAGGGATGCGCCGTGCTCCCGCGCCACCTTCTCCATCTCGCCGGCGAGATGGGCGGGAACCTGCCAGGACACCGAGTCCGCGGCCAGCGTCTGCACGGCGGGCCGTGGGCGGTCGGCCGGCAGGTCGAGCACCGTGGGGACACCCGCCAGCTCGCCCAGCTGCGCCGTCCGCTGCTCGACGGCCTGCGGCGTGCCCGCCCGCTCACGCTGCCACCGCGCGAAGTCGGCGTACCGCAACGGCAGCTCCGGCAGCTCCGGGACACCGTCCTGCCGGTAGAACTCGGTGACCTCGCGCAGGAAGACGTCCATCGACCGGGCGTCCGCGACGAGGTGGTGCAGCACGAACACCAGCACAGTGGTGTCCCCGCCACGCACCAGTCCCACGCGCACCAGCGGAGCACCGGCGAGGTCGAAGGGTTCGCGGGCGAACTCCTCCACCCCGGCCAGGACCGCGTCGCCGGACACGTCGAGCTGACGCACGACCACCCGTGCCTCGGGCAGCACCTCCTGGGCTGGGACGCCGTCCACGACGCGGAAACGGGTGCGCAGCACGTCGTGCCGGTCGATCACGGCGTTGACCGCGCGTTCCAGCGCGACCGGGTCCAGCTCGTCGCGCACGGCGAACTGAGCCCGCAGGTGGTGCAGCGCGGTGCCGGGTACCAGCTGCTCGATGAACCAGATTCGCTGCTGTGCCAACGAGGTCGGGGTGGAAGTCATCGGCCGCTCTGCTCCCCCGTCAGTTCCGCCGGGTCGATCCCGGGGCAGTCGTCCAGCAGCGCCGGGTGCAGACACGGCGTCCGCGAGAAGCGCCTCGGGGCCACCTCGATCCGCAGCGCGTGATCACGTTCGGCGTAGGCGTCCCAGTCGATCCGCGCGCCCCGTTCCCACAGACCGCCGACGGCACGGAGCACGTCGGGCAGCACCGTCACGACGGCGTCGTCCGGCACCGCACCGAGCTCGGTCCTGCCGCTCAGCTGGAGGTAGACGGTCTCCGGATACTCAGCTGTCACCGTCCGCACGGCCGTGTCGAACGGAACCGGCTCACCGAGCTGCACGCTCCAGTAGCCGGGATCGCACGCTTCCTCCCCGGTCAGCCACGACCCGGTGACGCCGGAGATCGTCGGCGTCCTGGGCGCCTGCAACCGCACGTCGCGCATCCGCAGGTCCGGCCCGGACTGACCGCGCCGGCACACCGCCCGTGCCGCGTCCTCGAACGAGAGGACACCGCTCAGCGCGGCGGCGGTCAGCTCACCGGCACCCCGTCCCAGCAGCACGTCCGGCCGGATGCCCAGCTCGCCGAGCAGCGCGTGCAGCCCGACGCCCACCAGGTGCGCCACCGGTCGCGAGGCCGGCGACCCGCTCTGCCGGAACGCGTCGCGCACGGCCGCGAACTCTCCGGGAGCGAGCGCCTGGGTCATGACCGCGAGACCGTCGTCGACGGCCGATCGGAAGGCCGGCTCCGTCACGTAGAGCGCGGACGCCGCGTCCGACGCGCCCACGTCCTCGCCCGGGAGCACGAAGACCAGGGTGGGCGGCGACTCCGGGGCGGTGCGGAACCTGTCCGCGGCCGGCCACTCGACGTCGGTGGCATGGCCGTCGACCGGGACCAGCGCGGTCGCGCGTGCGGTGAGCTCCGGGCGGCCGGTGCGCAGCGTGTGACCGATGTCCCGCCGGGTGTCGGTGGAGGAGTCCACGACGGCATCGCGCACCGCGCCGACGACCTCAGTCAGGCGCTGCGGGTCGTCCGCGGACAGCGGCAGCAACTGCCAGGACCTCCCCTTGCGGGAAGCATCGCGCACCGCCCGTTCCTCGTCGCTGACGATGACGTGCGCGTTCGTGCCGCCCAGCCCGAACGAACTGATCGCGGCGGTCCTGCCCAGTTCCGTTCGTGGCCACGCGATCGGCTTGTCCGCCAGGACGAACGGGGTGCCGGCCAGGTCGACCGGACGGGCCCCTGCCATCAGCGGGGCGTTGGGCGGGATCTCGTCGTGGCGCAGAGCCAGGAGGCTCGCGATGATCCCGGCCGCGCCGCCCGCCGCGGTGAGGTTGCCGACGTTCGCCTTGACCGAGTGCAGCCGGCATTCGCCTGTTCCCGCCCCGGCGGAGCGGAACGCCTCGGTGGCGGCGTCGATCTCCAGCGCGTCGCCGATGCCGGTGCCCGATCCGTGGCCCTCCAGCAGGCCGATGCTCGCGGCACTCAGTTCGGCGACGTCGAGCGCCTCCCCGATCAGCTCGATCTGGCCCGCGACGCCAGGCACGGTGAAGCCCGCGCGCTCCCGGCCGTCGTTGTTCACCGCGGTACCGGCGATCACGCCGAGGATCGGGTTGCCTGCTGCCAGCGCCGCGTCCAGCCTGCGCAGGAAGAGGACAGCGACGCCGTTGCCCTCCACCGTGCCGTCGGCCGAGGCCGTGTACGGCTCGCACCGTCCGCGCGGCGAGTAGATGCCACCCTCCCTGGCCAGGTAACCCGCGTCCCGCACGCTCACCGCGACGCCGCCGGCCAGTGCCGAGTCGCATTCACCGGCGAGGATCGCCTGGCTCGCGAGGTGCACCGCGACGCTCGACGAGGAGCAGGCGGTCAGCACGGTCATCGACGGACCGGTGAGCCCCCAGGCGTAGGAGACCCGGTTGGACAGGTAGTCGGGACTCGTGCCGACGGCGAGCGCGGCGAGATCCAGATCGAGGCCGGCAGCGGCGGAGCGGTACTCGATCCGCGCGCCGTAGTCGTTCGTCTGCAGCCCCAGGAAGACTCCGACGCGATCCGGCAACGCGCCGATGAAGCAGCCCGAGCTCTCCACAGCGCGGTAGCACGCCTCCAGCATCACCCGGTGCTGTGGATCGGTCAGCTCCGCTTCGGCACGACCGAGGCCGAACGCCTTCAGGTCGAATCCGAGGGAATCCGCCATCGGATATGCGGCGGAAACGTAGGAGGGATCTTTGTACCGACGCTCAGGAACTCCGCGCAGGGCCAATTCATCCTGGCTGATCTCGCGCCTGCCGGAACCGCCGGTGCGCAGGAGTCGCCAGAAATCCGCGGTGTTCCGCGCATCAGCCGCGCGAATGGACATCCCCACCACGGCAACACGATCAGACATTACCCCACCCACCTCACGAACAGTGCCGACTCGAGTTGCCGAACTGGATGACCACGCGGGCCAGGCTGTGCCGATCTTGTCTCGCCGGCGAGACGAGCGCAATCATGTCCGGTGTCCGTTGCGATGCTTGCCGCCGGCCCGATGGCGGCCGTTAGACTGATTCCACAGGAGAGGTCCGTGGCGAATCCGTTCGAAGACGACGAAAGCCTTTACCTGGTTCTCGTCAACGACGAGAACCAGCATTCGTTGTGGCCCGCGTTCCGCACCACACCGGCCGGCTGGACCGCGGTGCACGGCGAGGACACCCGCGAGAACTGCCTCGAGTACGTTTCCGCGCATTGGACGGACATGAGGCCCGCCGGCTTGATCAAAGCGATGGACGAAGAACGCGTTGGAGAGGTGCCGAGCCCATGACGACCGATAGCGAGTTCCGCAACCCCATGGACGCGCTGGTGGTCGAAAGCGTGCGCAAGCTCACGGGCGAAGAAGGCATCGGTATCAAGGACGACTTCTTCGACATCGGCGGCAACTCGATCATCGCGATCCGCCTCGGGCAGGTGCTGAGCGAAGAACTCGGCATCCCTCGCGCGGTCCGCGTGATCCTCAGGAACCCGGTGCTCAGCGATCTCAGCGACGCGCTCAGCACCCTGACGGCCGGCAAGGCCTGACCGTCAGAAGCCGGCGGCACGGCGCAGCATCTCCGCGGCCCACGCCTCGACCGGCTCGCTCTCCCGGCTGGCGGCCTGCTCGAACTTCTCCAGGTCCTCGGCCGAGAACTGCAGGCGCAGCAGGCGTGCTTCCGGCGAGGGAAGGGGAACCGCATGATCCGGTGTTCCCGTCGGCTGCGCCGGCACGACGGTGTCGACGCCGGCCACTTCGCGACCCTCGACCGCCGCGGGTGCGTCGTCGCCCTGCGCGATCCGGCTGCTCCGCACCTGCCCGCGCAGTTTGTTCCTGCTCCACCCGAGCTCTTCCGCTTTCCGCAACCAGTAATCCTGCTGCGGCTGTTCCAGAGCCACCACTTCGAGGTGATGACTGAAACTCAGGTTCTGCCGCCGGCGAGGCAACGGAAACCTGCGCGCCACCCAGGTGTAGTTGCGGAGGGTCTGGTAGCTCAGCGACGTCCTTTTCACGGCTTCGACATAACGGTCCTGGAAAGTGGTTTCCCCGTAAACGAGCCAGTCGGCGATCCACCAGGCCGAGGAATCCGCTACGGAGAACAAATTGACACCGAGCTTCTCCCACATCCCAAGGCTCTGCTTGGCAGTGAAAAGCAGTCCGGACTTGTGGAGCCGGACACCCGTTCCCATGGGCCGCCCGGAAGCGCTCACCGCTACCAGGCCCGCACCGGCCACGCCGTTCGGGCGTGGCAAGACGAAATCTGCACGCATCGCAACCCCCAGTTACGCTTCGTGTGTACACGGCCACTGTATCAGGCTCGCGTTCGCCCGGGTGGCTGAACGTGGATGCCCAGCCAAGCACTGGTACGGGCATCGCGACCGCCCCTGCTCGGCGATGTCCGGCCACCACCTCATTCTGTGTGCTTCATCTCGATCCGCTCATCACGGATCCGCGTTTTGCCCGCATCCGCTATGAGGGCGTCCGCCCGGACGTGATGCGACTGCTACGTTCTTTCGCATGGGGGAAACAGTGGAGAAAACGGCGGAGCCAGGCCTGGGGTTCAATTTCATCAAACTCTGGGCGGCGAACACGGCAGCCGCGCTCGGCACCGGGCTCGTGACGATCTCCGCCCCGCTGTACGTGGCCTCGCGGACGAACGACCCCCTGACCGTCGCGATCACCTCGGTCGTCATCTGGATCCCATGGCTGCTGTTCACCTTGCCCGGTGGCGTGTTCGTCGACCGCGTCGACCGCAGGCGGCTGATGATCCGGCTGGACTGGGCACGCGTCGCCGTGATGACGGTGCTGGGCGTCCTGGTGCTGCTGGAGCACGCGCCGCTGTGGCTGCTGTTCGCGTCCCTGTTCCTCATCGAGAGCGGCGAGGTGCTGTTCCGGTCGGCGAGCCAGTCGCTGGTCCCCGCGATGGTGCCGGACAAGCTGCTCGAACGCGCCAACGGATGGCTGCTCAGCGGGTCGATCACGACGCAGCAGATGATCGCGGGACCGCTCGGCGGGTTGCTGTTCGTGGTCGCGGCGAGCATTCCGTTCCTGGCCAACGCGGGCACCTACGCGATCAGCGCCGTGCTGGTCGCGCTGATCCCAGGGACGTACCGGGCCGTGGCGCGGCAGAGCGACGCCGGTGGGGAGCCGAGCACCGCCGGGCCGGCCAAGGGCGGCCTGAAGCAGGGCATCGCCTCGGTCCGCTCGGACATCGCCGAGAGCGTCCGCTTTCTCATGGGCCAGCCGGTCCTGCGCGCGATGAACGTGCTGACCGGCGTCCTGAACATCACGATGACCGGCGCCTACGCCGTCCTCGTCCTGCTCGCCACGGAACGGCTCGGCCTCAGCTCGGTCGGCTTCGGCCTGCTGCTCACGACCATGGCGATCGGCGGCGTGCTCGGCTCGGCGTTCGGCGACCGCCTCATCAAGCGGGTGACGGCCGCGTGGACGCTGCGCGTCGGCCTGCTCGTCGAGATCGCGACCTACGTGGTGCTGGCGTGGTCGCTCAACGCCTACCTGGTCGGCTTCGCGCTGTTCGCACTGGGGATCCACAACGCGATGTGGGTCATGGTCAACAGTTCGCTGCGCCAGCGCCTGACCCCGCCGGAGATGATGGGCCGCGGTGCCAGCCTGAACCTGTTCGTCATCGTGGGCGGAAACGCGGTCGGCGCGCTGCTCGGCGGCGTGCTCGCCAAGCAGTTCGGGCTGACGGCGCCGTACTGGCTGGCGCTCGTCGTCGCCGTCGTCGTCACGATCTTCGCCTGGCCGGTGTTCTCCTCGGTGGCCAAGGCCTACGGAACGCGGGCCACCATCACCACGTAACCCAGGTGCTCGCTCTGCAGCGCTGCGGCACGCCGTTCGTGGTCCTGGTAGTGGGCGCTGAACTTCTCCCCCGCCTCTTCCTCGACCAGGCGCGCCCGTTCCGGCAGCCGGCGGAGGTTCTCCTCGCACGTTCGCCGCAGCTGTTCCGTCAGGTCGTGCCGCTCGACGTCCGCGAACCCGAGTCCGGAAAGGACGCTGTCGTACTCGCCAGGTCGACTGAGCGCGTTCAGCTTGAAGGTCTCGACCAGGGTCGCCCGCTCCACCGGCCCGAGCGGCAGGCGCTCGGTGTAGTCGGTGAACACCAGCCGACCGCCGGGGGCCAGCACCCGGCGGATCTCGCTGAGGCACGTGATCCGGTCCGGCATGTACATGAGCGCCTCGACGGCCCACACCGCGTCGAACGAACCGTTGGCGTAGGGCAGTTTCATCGCGTCGACCCGCTCGAACCGCACCAGGTCACCGACGCCTTCCCGGTCGGCGAGCGCGGTGCCGCTGCGGACCTCCTCACCGCTGACCGTGATGCCGGTGACCGACGCGCCCGACGACGTGGCGAGCCGGACGGCGGGGCCGCCGGCCCCGCATCCGACGTCGAGGACCCGAGAGCCCGGGCCGGCCGCGAGGTGCGTGGCGAGGTAGTCGGTGAACCGGTCCTCCGGAGAGGTTCCTGGTTCGTCCGCCTGCCCCCAGTACCCGATGTGCCGGTTGCTCCCCAGGATGAGGTCGAAGAGCCAGTGCATGTCGTCGTTGAGCTCGCCGACCTGCTCCGGGCTGAGCACACCGGACGGTTCTGACGTGGATCGCGTCACGGGAGGAGTTCCTCGCTTTCTGATCGGGTCATGAGGTCGAGGAGGATCGGCCCGAACCCACGCACCGGCCGGGGATCCATCATTTCCTCGTGCGCGCAGTCGACCGCGTGCACCTCGACCTCGCCCTTGGCGAAGCCGGTCCAGTCGACGTCGGAACCGGCCGCCTCGATGCTGACGATCCGGTCCCCGAACATCCGCGTCCGGTGGGTGTCGAAGAGCCGCAGGCAGTGGCGGGTGATCTCGGACAGCCCGGTGATCCGTGCGGCGAGGAGTTCGGGGAGATCCCGGCCGCCGGCCTCGGTGATCGACTGCTCGACGAGGTCCTGCGACTCGTCGGCGTCCCGCGGGTCTCCGGTCGACGGGCTCGCGTCGAACAGCACCAGCAACGACACGCTCTCGCCGGCTTCTTCCAGCGCCACAGCCATCTCGTGCGCGACCGTGCCGCCGAACGACCAGCCCATCAGGGTGTACGGGCCGTCGGGCTGCACCCTCCTGATCTCCGCGAGGTACGCCAGCGCCAGCTCCTCGAGCGATCCCGGCCGACGGTCGGGGTCGGTGTACCCGCTCGACTGGAGGCCGTAGACCGGGTGGCCCTCCGGGAGGTACGGCAGCAGCCCGGCGTAGCACCAGCTCAGCCCGCCGATCGGGTGGACGAGGAACACCGGGCGCAGACTTCCCTTGATGCGCAACGGGAGCAGCGTCGCGAAGGAGTCGCTCTGGTCGCGGTCGAGCCGTCCCGCGAGCCCGGCGACGGTCGGTGCCTCGAACAGCGTCCTGATCCCCAGCTCCACGTCCAGCTCCGAGCGCACGCGCGCCACCAGGATGCTCGCGAGCAGGGAATGCCCGCCCAGGTCGAAGAAGTCGTCGTCGATCGTCACGTCACCGACACCGAGCACGTCACCGAAGAGTCCACAAAGGACTTCCTCGCGCCGGGAGCGGGGCGCCCGTCCGCCGTGGTCGCCGGCGAGCACGGGGGCGGGCAGTGCGGCACGGTCGATCTTGCGGTTCGGGGTGAGCGGAAGTGCCGGCAGGACGACCACGGCGCTGGGGACCATGTGGTCGGGCAGCCCGGCACGGAGGTGGTCGCGCAACTCGGCCGGGGTGATGGCGCCGGACGTCGTGGCGGCGTAGGTCACGAGCTGTTCGCCGATGTGCGGGTCGTTGTGCACCACCGCGACGGCCTGGGTGACTCCCTCGTACCGGCCGAGGAGGCTCTCGATCTCGCCGAGCTCGATGCGGAAGCCGCGCAGCTTGACCTGGTTGTCGGTCCTGCCGAGGAACTCGAGCTCGCCGTCGCGGTTCCAGCGGGCGAGGTCGCCCGTGCGGTACATCCGCGAGCCGGGAGCACCGAACGGGTCGGCCACGAACCGCTGCGCGGTCAGCGCGGGCTGGAACAGGTAGCCGCGGGCGAGACCGTCGCCGGCGAGGCAGAGGTGCCCGGCGACGCCGATCGGCACCGGCTGCAGGAAGTCGTCCAGGACGTAGGCCCTGGTGTTGCGGATCGGTGTGCCGATCGGCGGAGTGTGCGCACCACCGCCAACGGGCGCTGTCGTCGACCAGATCGTGGTCTCCGTGGGGCCGTACAGGTTGAGCACCCGGCCGGCGCCTGCCAGTCCGGCCAGCGAGCGGGCCAGGTCCGCGGACAGCGCCTCACCTCCCACCAGCACCCGCGGCCATCGACCGGCGGCGGTCACCAGCCCCTGCCACAGGCTCGGCGTGCCCTGCATCACCGTGACCCCGTGCGATTCCCAGAGTTCCCGCAACGCCAACGGATCCAGCACCTGGTCGCGCGTCGCCAGCACCACGGCCGCCCCCGACACCAGCGGCAGGTACAGCTCCAGCGCGGCGATGTCGAAGCCTGTCGTCGTCACCGCGGCCATCCGGTCGTCCGGTGTCAGACCGACGAGATCTTCCATTCCTGCCAGGAAGTTCGCCAGCGCCGCGTGACTGATCACCACACCCTTCGGTCGTCCGGTCGACCCCGACGTGTAGATCGCGTACGCCGGATGACCGCCGCGCAGCTGTGCGCACACTCCCGCGGGCGTCAGCGCGTCGACCGCAGCCGCCGTCTCCGGATCGTCCAGCACCACCGCCGGCACTCCCGCGGGCACCAGCGCCGCGGTCCTGGCTCCGACGACCGCCAGGGCCGGTGCCGCGTCGGACAGGACGTACCCGATCCGGACGGCCGGGTAGTCCGGGTCCACAGGCACGTACGCCGCGCCCGTTTTGAGGACGGCCAGCAGCGTCACGACCAGCTCTGCAGACCGGTCCAGCACCACGGCGACCAGCCGTTCGGGGCCCGCACCCAGCTCGGTCAGGTGCGCGGCCAGCCGTCCGGAAGCCTCGTCCAGCTCCCGGTAGGACCACGTACGTCCCTCGAACACCAGCGCAGGAGCGTCCGGTACCGCCGCCGCCCGCGCCGCGAACCGTTCGGGAACGGTCGTCGCCAGCTCCGGCGCACCGGTGTCGTTCCACCCGTTGAGCAGCTGATCGCGTTCCGCCGCAGTGAGGATCTCGGCCTGCGACAACCGCGTTCCCGGATCGGCGACCAGTTGCTCGACCAGCCGCACCAGCCGTCCCGCGATCGCCTCTGCCGTGTCGTGGTCGAACAGGTCGGTGGCGTACTCGACGGCACCCACGATCCCGGCCGGCTCGCCGTCGGCCGCGAACCGCAGCCGGAACTCGAAGTTCAGGTCGAACTTGGCCGAGTCCGGTTCGGGGACCTCCAGTTCGCGGACCCGCAGACTCGCCGTGGTGGAGGAGATCTCGGCGCCGGCGTCGAAGCTCAGCATCACCTGGAACAACGGGTGGCGGGCCAGCGACCTGGGCGGGTCCAGGATCTCCGTCAAGCGCTCGAAGGGCAGGTCCTGATGCTCGAACGCGGCCAGGTCGGTTTCCCGGACCCGTGCCAGCAGCTCGCGGAACGTCGGATCCCCGGACACATCGGTCCGCAGCACCACCGTGTTGACGAAGCACCCCACCAGGTCGTGCAGCGCCTCGTCCGCGCGTCCTGCCACCGGCGTGCCGAGCGGGATGTCCGTTCCGGCGCCCAACCGCGACAACAACATCGCCAATGCCGCCTGCACCACCATGAACGGCGTCACGCCCACCGAACGCGCGAGTTCCTCGATGCCCGCGTGCACCCGCGCGTCGAGCACGACCGGCGCTTCCGCACCTCGATGACTCGCCACAGCGGGACGCGGCCGGTCGAACGGCAGGTCCAGCTCGTCCGGCAGCTCCTCCAGCGCGGCGCGCCAGAACGCCGACTGCCGCGCCACCACGCTGGCCGGGTCATCCAACGATCCCAACAGATCCCGTTGCCACAGCGTGTAGTCCGCGTACTGCACCGGGAGCTCGTCCCACGCCGGCGCCGCACCGTTCAGCCGTGCTTCGTAGGCGGTGGCGAGATCGCGGCCCAGCACGCCCATCGACCAACCATCGGCGGCGATGTGATGCACGAGCAACAGCAACACGTGCTCGTCCGCCCCCACCGAGAAACCCCAGGCGCGCAACGGGATCTCCGCCGACAGGTCGAACACGTGACCGGCGGCGCCCGCCACCAGGTCCCCGACCTCGTCCGCACCGGCGTCGGCCCACTCCAGCGGCGGCACGACCTCGCCGGCCGGCACCACCCGCTGCACCAGCTCGCCGCCCGCCGCCGGGAAGACCGTGCGCAGGCTCTCGTGCCGCCCCAGCACGTCCGCCAGCGCCGACTCCAGCGCCTCGACGTTCATCTTGCCGCACAACCGCAACGCCAGCGGCACGTTGTAGACAGCGCTCGGCCCCTCCAGCTGGCCGATGAACCACAACCGCCACTGCGCGAACGACAACGGCACGCGCTCCGGCCGTTCCACCCGCGTCAGCGCACGCCGGACCTCAGCGCCGCCGACGCCGAGACGGTGCGCGAGGCCCGCGACCGTCGGGGACTCGAACACGTCGCGCACGCTCACCTCCACGCCCAGTTCCGCGCGCACCCGGCTGGTCAGCCGCGTGGCGAGCAGTGAGTGGCCGCCGAGGTCGAAGAAGCTGTCGTCGATGCCGAGCCGCTCAACCCCCAGCACCTCCGCGAACAGGCCGCACAGCGTGACTTCCAGCGACGATCGCGGCGCCCTGCCCGCCTCCGCACCCGAGTAGTCGGGCGCGGGCAACGCGCGCTGGTCCAGCTTCCCGCTGGAGGTCAGCGCGATGGCGTCCACCACCACGAGCGCCGACGGGATCATGTACTCCGGCAGCACCGCCGCCATCGCCGCGCGCAGCTCCGCCGGCCGTGGCCGAGCACCGTCCGCCGGGACGACGTACCCGACGATCCGCCGGTCCCCCTGCCGGTCCTCGCGCACGACCACCGCCGCCCGTGCCACGCCGGGCAGGGCGCCGAGCACCGCGTCGATCTCGCCGAGTTCGATGCGGAACCCGCGGATCTTCACCTGGTGGTCCGCGCGTCCCAGGTACTCCAGGCTGCCGTCGTGCCGCCACCTGGCGAGGTCGCCCGACCGGTACATGCGCTCGCCGGGCGCACCGAACGGGCACGCCACGAACCGCTCGGCGGTCAGCCCCGGCCGGTTCAGGTAGCCACGCGCCACCTGCGGCCCTGCCACGTACATCTCCCCAGCGACGCCCGGTGGCACCAAGCGCAGGTGCGCGTCCAGCACGTACACGGACAGACCCGGGATCGCGGTGCCGATGACGCTGCGCGAGCCGCGCACCACACCTGAATCCAGCGCCAGCACGGTGACGTGCACGGTGGTTTCCGTGATGCCGTACATGTTCACGAGTTGCGCGGAACTCTCCGGGTGACCGGCGTACCACTCCTGGACGCGCTCGAACGACAGCGCCTCCCCGCCGAAGATGACGTAGCGGAGCCGAAGTTCCCGTGACCCGGCGCGGGAAAGCTCGTAGAACGCCGACGGCGTCTGGTTGAGCACCGTCACCTCTTCCGCGGCAAGAAGGTCCAGGAGGTCCGCCGGAGACCGTGCGATGTCTTGCGGCACAACGACAAGGCGACCGCCGTGCAGCAGCGGACCCCAGATCTCCCACACCGAGAAGTCGAAGTTGAGCGAGTGGACCATCGCCCACACGTCGTCAGGGCCGAACCCGAACGTGTGCTCGGTGGCGCTCATCAGGCTCGCGACGTTGCGGTGCGGGATCAGCACGCCCTTCGGACGGCCCGTCGTGCCGGAGGTGTAGATGACATAGGCGGTGTGCCACGGCAGCAGCGGCGAAACCCGCTCACCGTCGGAGAGGTCGTCCGACGGCATTTCCGCGGTGGCGGCGAACGTCTCCCCGGTGATGACCAGAACGGGGGCGACGTCGTCCAGCATCAGCTCGATCCGCTGCGGCGGCAGCGCCGGATCGACGGGGAGGTAGGCGGCTCCCGCCTTCAGCACCGCCAGCACGGCCACGATCATGTCCACCGAGCGGGGCAGCATCACCGCCACGAACCGCTCCGGCCCCGCACCGCGGCCGACGAGCAGCCTGGCCAAGCGGTTGGCCCGTGCGTTCAGCTCCGCGTAGGACAGCGAGACCCCGTCGCACGTCACCGCCACCGCGTGCGGGGTGCGCAGGGCCTGAGTCTCGAACAACGCGGGCAGGGTGTCCCCCGGCACGTCCAGAACGCCTGGATTCCACTCCTCCAGCAACAACCGCCGTTCCCCGTCGGTCAGGACGTCCGCCCTGCCGACGGACCTGCCGGGATCGGCGACCAGCTGCTCGACCAACCGCACGAACCGTCCCGCGATCGCCTCTGCCGTGTCGTGGTCGAACAGGTCGGTGGCGTACTCGACCACCCCCGCGATCCCCGCCGGCCGGCCGTCGTCGAACCGCTCGCGGAACTCGAAGTTCAGGTCGAACTTGGCCGAGTCCCTGCCGTGCACCGCCAGCTCGCCGACCCGCAACCCCGGCATCTCGAAGGAGACCTCGTCGCTGAGGTCGAAGCTCAGCATCACCTGGAACAGCGGGTGGCGGGCCAGCGACCTCGGCGGGTCCAGGATCTCCATCAGGCGCTCGAAGGGCAGGTCCTGATGCTCGAACGCGGCCAGGTCCGTTTCCCGGACCCGTGCCAGCAGCTCGCGGAACGTCGGATCCCCCGACACATCGGTCCGCAACACCACCGTGTTGACGAAACAGCCGATCAACTCGTGCAACGCCTCGTCAGGACGACCCGCGACCGGCGTGCCCAGCGGGATGTCCGTTCCAGCGCCCAGCCGCGACAGCAAAACCGCCAATGCGGCCTGCAACACCATGAACGGCGTCACGCCCGCCGAACGCGCCAACTCCACGATGCCCGCGTGCACCCGTGCGTCCAAGGCCACCGGCACTTCCGCACCACGATGACTCGCCACAGCGGGACGCGGCCGGTCGAACGGCAGCGCCAACTCCTCGGGCAACTCCTCCAGCGCGGCAAGCCAGAAACCCGACTGCCGCGCCAGAACACTGCTCGGATCATCTGCCGCACCCAGCAACTCCCGTTGCCACAGCGTGTAATCCGCGTACTGGACCGGCAGTTCCTCCCACACCGGCGCCGCATCGTCGAGTCGCGCGGCACAGGCGGTGGCGAGATCACGGCCCAGCACACCCATCGACCAGCCGTCACACGCGATGTGGTGCACGAGCAAAACCAGCACGTGCTCGTCCGGTCCGATCGAGAAACCCTTGGCACGCACGGGAATCTCCGCCGAGAGGTCGAACACGTGACCGGCGGCGCCCGCCATTAGCCCCGCGAGCTCGTCCACACCGGCGTCGGCCCACTCCACCCGCAGCTCGGCCTCGTCGGCCGGCAGCACCCGCTGCACCGGCTCACCGTCCACAACGGGATGAACGGTCCGCAGAACCTCGTGCCGTTCCAGCACATCGGCGAGCGCCGCGTCCAGCACGGCGACGTCCAGCGCACCGGACAACCGCAACGCCAGCGGCACGTTGTAGACCGCGCTCGGCCCCTCCAGCTGGCCGATGAACCACAACCGCCACTGCGCGAACGACAACGGAAACATGCCGACCCTCTCGCTGGTCCCGAGCTACTCGTGGTTCAGTTCGGCCAGCGGCCGTTCGCCGTCGGCGACCATGGCACCGAGCAGGTTCCGGTAGTGCCGCGGGATGCGCTCGACGAGATCCCGGTCGACGACGTCGGTCGCGACCTCGAAGTCGCACCGGAAGCCGTCCGCGCGCTCGACGATGTTGAGCGCCAGGGGATTGCCGATGTGCCTGATCGGCAACGGGTCGGCCTCCGACACCACGAGCCCGTCCACGGCAGGCACCTCCACCTGGCGGTAGAACGACATCGACGTCGTGAACAGCTCGCCGCGCAGGCCCTCCCCGTGCGGATCGAGCTCCGCGACCAGACTCGCGAACGGGTGGTCCTGATTCTCGAGCCCGATCACCAGCTGCTCCAGCACCTCGGCCACGTAGTCGGCGACCAGGACGTCCGCCGGCCGCCGCACTCGCAGTGGCAACAGGTTCGAGCAGTACCCGACCACCTGGTCCAGCTCCGGCGGGCGCCGGGCGGACGCGACCGGTACGACGACGTCGTCCTGCCCCGTCACCCGGTGCAGCAAGGCACCCCAGGCCGCGACCAGGTAGGCGAACACCGTGACGCCCTCCGCGCGGGCGGCGTCACGCATCCGCGAGCAGAACTCGGGGTCGAGCAGGACGCTGTGCCGCTCCGCCCGGTAGGGGAAGTCCGGCCGCTGCCGGGTCGCAGGCAGTCGCAACGCCGGCGCCTCCTTCAGCAGGGAGTGCCAGTGGTCGCGGTGAGCGGCGGCCGTGGGGCCCGCCGTGACCCGCTCGTGCCAGGCCACGTAGTCGCGGAACTGCGCGGGCCGCGGCAGGTCCGCCCTCGTGCCACGGCACTCGGCGTTGTAGATCGCGACGAGGTCGTCGAGCACGACGCTGTAGGACCAGCCGTCCACCGCCGCGTGGTGCACCGTGATCAGCAGCAGGTGCCGTTGCGGCTCGGTCCGCACAACCGCGACGCGAAACACCCGTCCGTCGAGCCGGGACTCCGCCCAGGTGTCCAGGAACCGCGCGAGGTCGTCCTCGCTCCCACAGGTGTGCTCGATCAGCACGTCGGTCAGCGCGATCTCCGTCGCGGGACGCACGACGAGCGTTTCGCCGTCCTCGCTGAACGTGGTCCGCAGGGTCTCGTGGCGAGCGACGACGCCCCGCACGGCGGCGCGCAGCGCGTCGTGGTCGAGCACGCCGTCGAGCCAGAACCCGATGGACATCTCGAAAGCGAGCGCGTCGCCGCTGTCGAGTGCCAGCAGTTGCCGCTGTGCCAGCGTGCTGCGCGGCACGGTCCGGGTGGGGCCCGTGCGGCTCTCGCCGAGCATCCCGTTGTTCCGAAGCTCCACAACGGACTCGCGCACGGCGGTGCGGATGTGGTCGAGGTCGGCCTGCTCGTGCGCCGTGGACAGGAAGAAGTTGCGCAGCTCCCAGACGAACACGCCGCGGTCGAGCAGGTTGAAGTAGAACGGGTCCATGTTCGTCTCGTGCTCGAACTTGAACATCGAGGAGAACCTGCGCACCTCGATCGGCACGTCCAGCTCGCGGAAGTCGGCGTTCAGCTGATCGACGAACACCTCCGTCTTGTGGTCGAGGTCCCGCTGCAACGCGGGCCCCTCCGCGCGGAGGTGGTCGAGCACCGCCTTGGCCGCCGCCATGGTCAGCGGGTGCTGGTTGAACGTGCCGCCGAAGAAGGTGGATTCCACCGTCGGACCGGAGTCGTCGCCGAAGTTCCACACGCCGCCGTCGATGGAGTCCATGACCCCGCCGCGTCCGGCGATCACGCCGAGCGGCATGCCGCCTCCGACGATCTTGCCGTAGGTGGCCAGGTCGGCCTCGATGCCGTACAGGCCCTGGACGCCGGCCGGATGGCAGCGGAAGCCCGTCACCATTTCGTCGAAGAGGAGCATCGTGCCGTGGTTGCGGGTGATCTCCCGCAGCCTGCGCAGGAAGTCGGGCTTCTGCACGCCGGGGGTGCGCAGCGTCACCGGTTCGGTCAGGACCGCGGCGAGCTCGGAGCCGTGCCGGTCGATGAAGTCGAGTGCCTCGTCCGTGCCGAACTCGAGCACGTGGACGTTCTCCACCGCTCGCGGCGAGACGCCCGGCGCGAGCGGCTTGCTGTGGAAGACGCCGTTCTCGTGCGACGGCACGGCGAGCACGCTGTCGAAATGACCGTGGTACGCGGTGGAGAACACCACGATCTTGTCGCGGCCGGTCGCCGCCCTCGCGAGGCGAACCGCCGTCATGACCGCTTCGGTGCCGCTGTTGAGGAAGGCGACCCGTTCCATGCCGGTGAGCTCGATGATGCCGGCGGCGACGTCTTCGACCAGCTGGGTGCGCGGCCCGAGGCTGAACCCGACGTCCAGCCGCTCGCGCACGGCGTCCGTGATGACCGGCGGATTGTGCCCGAGCAGGTGGACACCGTAGCCGAGGGTGAGGTCGACGTATTCGTTCCCGTCGATGTCCCACAGCCGCGCGCCGCGGCCCTGCTCGGCGACGATCGGGTACAGCATCTCCTTGGTGGAGGGGCGGAAACCGACGGTGGAGCGGCTGTCGGCGATCAGCGGCCGGTACCGCTGGGCGAACTCCTTCGAGCCCTTGGTCCGCGCGCCGAGCCGGTCGGACAGCTCCTTCAGGTAACGGGTGCGCTGCGTCGTCTCCGCGGGACCGGCCGCGCCTGCCCGTGCGCCGGGGGCGAGCGGAACCACCGACCTGGCCTGGACCGGCCGCACGGAGAGTTCGGGCGTGGGTGCGGGTTGGGCTGCCGGTTCGCCGCCTGCCAGCAGTTCGAGCTGGCGTTGCATGACCAGGAGCTGCTCTTTGATCAGGTCCTGCACCGCCGTCGAGGGAACTGCCGCCGCGGGGCGTGCCGCCGGTGCGGGAGCAGGGCTGACAACGGTGGTGGCCACTGGAACGGGCTGTGCTCCCGGCAGCTTGTCGGCCGCAGCGTGCGCGCGCAGGTAACCGGCCAGATCAGCCGGCGTCTGGATGTCACCGAAGAGCTGCCGCAGCGACAGCTTGCAGCTGTACCGGTCTTCCAGCAGCCTCAGCATGCCGAGCAGCGCCATCGAGTCCGCGCCGAGCTCGGTGAACGGGACGGCCGCGCCCAGCCGGCCGGGTTCGACGTCGAAGTAGTCGCCGACGACGGTGACGATCTCTCGGAGCAGTGGCTCCACGGTGTTCTCCTCGTGGTTCATGTCAGCCCGTCCAGCCGTGCCGCCAGGTGGTCGATCGTGGGATTTCTGAGGAGTTCGACCGCCCTCACCCGCACACCGAGCCCCTCCTCGACCCGCTTGGCGAGCCTGACCGCGCGCAGCTCGTCCCCGCCCAGGTCGACGAAGCCGACGTCGTGGCGGTCGACCTCGGTCCCCAGCACCTCCGACCACAGCAACGCCAGCGCCGCCTTCAGCTCCTCGCCGCCCGGCCGCGCGGCAACCGCAGGCTCCGCCGGCGGCGCGATGTGGTGGAACACGCGGTTGAGTGGATGCGCGGGCAGCGGCACACGACAACGCCGCTCGCCGGACCAGTCCGACCAGTCCACCGGCACACCCGCGGTCCACAACTCGGCCGCGGCGGTCAGCAACCTGACAACGGGCGGCAGGTCCGAGTCGCCGCCGATGGGCAGCACCGTCGATCCGGCGAACGCCTCCGCCAGCCGGTCGCCCTCCCACACGTCCCTGGTCCAGTGCAACGGATCGAGGAGCCGCGACTCCGGCAGCTCGCCACCGACCACCGCCGACAGCACCGGAATTCCCGGCACCACCGGCCGCACTTCGGGAGCGTGGTCGAGCAACCCTGCCCGCCACGACAACAGCGCCACGGCATCGGACAGGTCGAACGCACCGGCGAAGCACGCGGCGAGCACTTCGCCGGCCCCCGCCCCTCCGACCGCCACCGGCCGCACGCCGGACTCGGTCCACAGCGTCGCGAGCACCTGGCCCGCGGTCACCTGATCCGTCAGCGGGTCACCGGCGAACCGCCCAGCGATGTCGGCGACGGCCGAGAACGTCGCGGCCAACGCCTCGAACTCCGTTGCCGCGACGTCACCGAACAGGAAGGAGACGGCCGGAACGCTCTCGGCCACCACAGGGCCACACACCGCTCGCGGTCCGGCCACGGCAGCTGCGTCGCCTACGACAACGGCGTCGCGTCGCGCAGTCCTCGCCACAGCGCCACCAGCCCCCGCACGCAAACCCGCCACAGCAGCGGCGGCGTCTTCCACGACCACGGCGGTGCGGTAGGCGTAGCCGCGCCGCCCCTGCCGCAGCGTGAAAGCCACATCGGCGAGATCGGGCGCGTCCGACTCCAGCACGTCGGCCAGCCGCCCTGCCAGCTCCCGCAACGCCGTCTCACTCCTGGCGCTCACCGCGAGCAGCTGCGGGCCGCCCGACGGCGGCCGGTCGGGCAGCACGGGAGCCTCCTCCAGCACGACGTGCGCATTGGTGCCGCCGATGCCGAACGAACTGACGCCCGCTCGCCGCGGGGTGTCGCCGGACGGCCAGGCCATCGGCAGGGTGTTGATGTGGAACGGGCTGCCGGCCAGGTCGATCCGGGGGTTGGGCCGGGTGAAGTACGGGTGACCGGGGATCTCCCCGTGCCGCAACGCCAGCACCGCCTTGATGAAGCCGGTGACACCGGCCGCAGCGGCGAGGTGGCCGACGTTCGCCTTGACCGAGCCGAGGGCGCATTGACCCTGGCGGGCGCCGCCGTCCACGAAGGCCTCGGTCAGCGCGGTGAACTCGACGGGATCGCCCAATGTCGTGGCGGTGCCATGGGCCTCGACGTAGGTGATGGTGTCGCTGTCCACGTCGGCGACGGCCTGCGCCTCGCTGATCACCGCGCGCTGGCCGCTGATGCCGGGGGCGGTGTACCCGATCTTGTCGGAACCGTCGTTGTTGATCGCGGAGCCCTTCACCACCGCGAGGACCTGGTCGCCGTCCTCGATCGCCTCCGCGAGGCGTTTCAGCGCGACGAGCCCTGCCCCGTCACCGAAGGTCGTGCCCGCGCCGTCGGCGTCGAACGGGCGGCACCTCCCGTCCGGGGAGAGGATCATGCCCTCGCTGAAGAAGTAGCCGGGGTAGCTGTTGACGATCACAGAGACACCACCGGCCAGCGCTATGTCGCACTCGCCGGAGAGCAGGCTCTGCACCGCCATGTGCACGGCGACCAGCGATGTCGAACACGCGGTCTGCACGTTGACGCTCGGGCCCCTGAGGCCGAGCTTGTAGGAGATCCTGGTGGTCAGGTAGTCCTTGTCGTTGGCGATCATGAGCTCGGTGCCGTGGTAGCCGAGCGGGTCGCAGGCGCGGGCCACCGCGTTGGTCAGGTACGTGTTCATCGACGCGCCGGCGAAGACGCCGATGGCCTGATCGTCCGCTCCGCCCGAGTAGCCGATGGTCTCGAGCAGCTCCCACGCGACCTCGAGCAGGATCCGCTGCTGCGGGTCCAGCAGCTTCGCCTCGCGCTGGGTGTAACCGAAGAACTCGTGATCGAAGTCGAACGCGTCCGGCAGGATCGGCGCGCGCCTGACGTAGGCGCGATCCTTCAGCACCCGTTCCGGTGCCCCTGCCGCGGCGAGCTCGGCCTCGGTGAAGTCCGTCAGCATGTCGTCACCGGCACGCAGCCTGCGCCAGAACCGGGCCACGTCCGGCGCACCGGGGAAGCGGCCGCACATCCCGATCACGGCCACGTCGTTCGCCCGGATCTCGTCAGACATCCGCACCCCCGTCGGTGCGGTTGCGCTCCCGCGCGCGCAGCCGGGCGCTGCGGGCGGTTCCGTCGGCCAGCTGCGCCCGCCGGCTCGACGCCCGGCCGCGGCTGGGACCCGCGGCGGCGACGGCGGTCTGGCCGAGGCGCCTCGCCAGGCTCGCCACGGTCGGGTAGCGGAACAGTTCGTTCACCGTCAGGTCCGCGGCCTCGGCGGCGAGCAGCTCGTGCACCCGCATCAGCAACATGGAGTTGCCGCCGAGGTCGAAGAAGTTGTCGTCGCGCCCGATGCCCTCGCGCCCGAGCACCTGCCGCCAGGCAGCGACCACCCGCCGTTCGTGGGCGACCGCGGCCGCGCCACCACCCGCGCTGACGACCTCGCGAACCGGAGCGGTGCCGCCGGGCTCGACCTCGACGGCCATCGGCAGGTCCGCCACGCCGCGGCCGGGGTCCGCGAGCGCGGACCCGAGCAGCGCCAGGTAGTTGCCGATCACGCCACGGGCCGCCGCCGCGGAGAAGACGGACTTCCGGTACTTGAGCAGCCCGACGAGCCGGTCGCCGTCGTGGACGACCTCCAGCACGAGCTCCAGCTGGTCGTCCTGCTGGTCCAGCCGGTACGGCACGGCGGTCAGCCCGGCCCAGCCGACGCCGGCCGCACCCTCGTCGGCCACGTACAGCCCCGCCAGCGCCGGGTACCTGCTGGGTTTCTGATAGCTGAACATCGCCTGGAAGACCGGGTTGCGGTCGTCCACCCTGCGCGGCGCCAGCTCGCTGACCAGTAGCTCGAACGGGTAGTCCTGGTGCTCCAGCGCCGCCACGACCGTCGTGCGGGTCCTGCCGAGCTGCTCGCGGAAGGACACCGCGTCGCTCAGGTCTGCCCGTAGCACGACGGGGTTGACGAAGTTCCCCACGCACCCGGCCAGCGACGGGTCGGTCCGGCCGGCGAACGGACTGCCCACCAGCACGTCCCGCTGCCCGGTGTAGCGGCTGACGAGGACCTGGAAAGCGGTCAGCAGCACGGAATAAGGCGTGGCCCTCTCGTCCTTGGCCAGCGCCAGCACGCCGTCGGTGAGCTCGGCGGACATGCCGAACACGATCGACCCGCCCTCGGTCGTGTCCGCGGGATCGAGCTCGAACCGGGGCCACCGCGCGGGCTCCAGCCGGCCGGAGAGCTGGGTGTGCCAGTAGGAGCGCGCCCTGCCACCCTTCTCGCCGTCGATCAGCGCGCGCTGGTAGGTGACGAAGTCGCTGTACGGCAGGTTCTGTCCAGGCAACTGCGCCAAGCGTCGTTCGACTTCCGCGAGGTAGAGCTGTTCCAGCTCCCCCACGATGACGCTCAACGACCAGAAGTCGCACACCACGTGGTGCAGGGCCAGCAGGACGACGGCCTCGCCCGGCGCCACCACGTACGTCCGCACCCGCACCAGTGGCCCGGTGGCGAGGTCGAACGGCTCGCGGTAAGCCGAGCGCACCGCGTCCTCGACCTGCTGCTCGCTCCACGCACCGGCGTCCAGCTCCGCGAAGCCTGGTTCGAGCCACCCGTGGACCGTCTGGCTCTCGCGGCCGAACGTGGTGCGCAGGGCCGCGTGCCGTCCGACGAGCGACTGGACCGCGGCGTGCAGCGCCGTGGAGTCGAACCCGCCGGTGAACCGCGCGGTGAACGCGACGTTGTAGGACGCGCTGTCCGGGTTCATCCGGTGCAGCAACAACAACGGGCGCTGGGCGTACGAGAGCGGGTGCTCGGTCCGTGCCTGAACCGCGCGCGATCGGAGCGCCGCCTCCAGCCTCTTGCGGATGTCGTAGTCGGTCATGAGATCCCGTCCCGATCGGCCAGCCAGGGCAGCAACGCCTGGATCTGGTCCTCAGTCAGTGAGTCGAGGTCGGCCAGCAGTCGTTCCGCCTCCTCCGGCGAGAAAGCGGCGGCCGGCGCCACGACGGGCTCGGCCGGTGAGGCCGGTGCGTCCAGGGCCATGCGGTCGGACAGCTCGTCGACGAGCAGGCGCAGTGCCTTGCCCTCGAGCAGGCCGGTGAGCGGCAGGTCGACGTCCAGATCACGGAAGATCTGGCCCCGCACCTCGACCGCCAGCAGCGAATCGAGCCCCGCCTCCTGCAACGAGAGGTCCTCCACGACGGCGGACTCGGCCATGCCCAGGCGGGTGGCCAGCATGCCGCGCAGGTAGTCGAGCACCAGCTCGCGGCGGTGTTCCCAGGTCGCGCCGAGCCAATCCCGCCGCAGCCGCCGGACCGGCTCCGCTCCTTCCGGCGCACCCGGCTCCTGGGCCGCGCCGACGGCCCTCCCGCCGGGGAACCTGGCCAGATAGCGGGACCAGTCCACGGAGAAGACGCCGTACTGACCGCCGGGCCCAGCCACGAGCCGGTCGAGAGCGGCGAAGGCCGGATCGGACGCCAGCGGCGTGAACCCGCCGTCCAGCACCCTGGCCCGCAGGCGCTCGCTCAGCCGGGCCACCATGCCCGCCTCCCACGGTCCCCAGGCGACGCTGAGCGCCTGCAGCCCCAGCCCTCGCCGGTAGTGGGCGAGCCCGTCGAGGAACGCGTTGGCCGCCGCGTAGTGGGCCTGCCCCGGCGCGCCGAGCAGCGCGGTCGTCGAGGAGAACAGGATGAAGTTCTCCAGATCGAGCCCCAGGGTGGCGCGGTGCAGGTGCCAGCCGCCGGTCACCTTCGGGTCGAGCACCGGCTCGAAGCGGTCCCAGCCGAGCCGCGGCAGCACCGCGTCGTCGAGCACGCCGGCGGCGTGGACGACGCCCTTGAGGCCTCCCCACTCCCGTTGTGCGCGCTCGACCACCTGCTCGACCGCGACCCCGTCCGTCACGTCCAGGGCGGCCAAGCTGACCTTCATCCCGGACCGCTCCAGTTCGCGAACCTCGTCCCGTGCCTCGGTGGCCCGGCGCGAGGCGAGCACGACGTGGCGCACGCCGCGCTGGAACAGCCACGCCGCGGTGCGCAGACCGAGTGCACCGGTCCCACCGGTGATCAGATAGCACCCGTCCGCGCTGAACCGGCGCGGACGTGCCGTCAGCGTCGAATCGCGGCGCAGCACCGGCCGGTAGCTCCGGCCGTCCCGGATCGCGATCTCGGCACCGTGCGACTCCGGCAGCAGACGCAGCGCGCCGGAGACGTCCCGCGGATCCACGTCGAACAGCCGCACGCCGAGCTGCGGCACTTCCAGCGCGGCACTGCGGCCGAGGCCCCACAGCATCGACCCGTGCGGATCACCGACCTCCGCCGGCTCGCGCACCGCCACCGCCCCGCGGGTCAGCAGCACCACGGAATCCGGTGCCCAGCCGACCTTCTCGACGGCCTGCACGAGTGCGGGCACGCTGCCGCACGCCGTGCGCGTGTCCCGCGCGTCCAGGCCGAGGCAGTGCAGCACGCTCGCGGGCCCGGTCTCGCGCAGCAACCGCGTTACCTGGCCGGCGTCGGCGGGGTCCAGCTCGTACCGGCCGTCGTCGTGGCGGGCGAAGGCAGGGCCCACCTCGGCGATCACGCACCTGCCGCCGTGCGCCTCCAGTGCAGTCACCGCGTGCCGCCAGTTCCCCTGGCGGTCGCCGAGCACGATCCACGGTCCCGCGACGGGCGTGCCGGCGGTCGCCTCGACCGGTTCCCACTCGTCGGCGTAGATCGCGGCTGCCGGCGAACGGAACGACACGGCCCGCAGTTCCAGGCCGAAGAGCTCCAGCAGCGGGATGCCGTCGTGATCGACCAGCGACACGTCCGCCACCGCCCGCGCGCCGTCGGCTCCGCGATGCCGGATGAGCGCGACACCGGACGTCACCGCGTGCCGGGACGCGTGGAACACGGCCCGCTCGATCCGGAACGGCAGCAGCACGCCGTCCTCCCGCGCCTGCCTGACGATCCGCGCCGCGATGGCCAGCTGGACGCAGGAGTCGAGCAGCGCCATCGTCCGCTCGCGCGGCGAGCCGGCCGCGAACGTGAGGTCGCCGGTGCTGTCCTCGCCGTCCAGGCGCAGCTGGTCGATCCACTGGAACGCGGGCCCGAACCGGAAGCCGGCACTGTCGAACCGCGGATAAAGATCAACGGGGGAAACCGGTGTGCCCGCGCGGTAGGCCGGCAGATCAGCCGGCCGTGCGGGAACGTCGGCCTGCTGGATCCGTCCTTCCGCATGCACCTGCCACGACTCGTCGGCGAGCGGGTCGGCGCCCTCCGCCAGGCCGAGCGACTGCGCGACGAACCTGCCGTCCCCCGCCGGCGTCAGCACGAGCTGGACGACGCGGTCCGACTCGCCGACTTCCAGCGCTCGCGGGAAGACCAGGTCCTCGACGACCGCGGCCGACTCAGCGGCGACGGCCTCCACCAGGCAGGCGGTGTGGTACGCCCCTGGCACGACGAGACGGCCGGCGATCTCGTGGTCGGCGAGCACCCGCGGCGCCGTCGCGGCCACCGTGGTCTCGTACCGCCGCTGCACGGCCTGCGGCAGGGCGAGCCGGGTCAGTTCGGGCAGATCGCGGACCGGTCGCACCTCGGCGCGCGGCGGCCCCGCCGCGATCCAGTGCCGGGTCCGCGCAAAGGGGTACAGCGGGGCGGGCACCTTGCTCGCGTGCAACGGCGCGTAGTAGGCCTCCCAGTCGACCGGCACCCCGGCCCGTTCCAGGCGGGCCAGGTGCGCGAGCACGCCGGCCAGATCCGGATTCCTGGGTGCCAGCCCCGGCAGCAGGACGACTTCACCGACGGCCTGGGCGCGCCCGGCGGTGGTGAGTGCCCGGCCGGGCCCCACCTCGACGAACACCGTGCAGCCGCCGGCGAGCAGCTCGCCGAGGCCGGCCGCGAACCTCACCGGCGAGGTGAGCTGACCTCCCCAGTACCGCGGACCGAGCTCGGCGCCGCGCGACCACGTGCCGGTCAGGTTCAGCGCCATCGGCACGGTGGGCGGCCGGTGATCGATCCGATCAGCCGCCGCGACCAGACCCGGCACGGCGTCCGCGACCAGCGGCGAGTGGAAGGCGTGCGTGGTCTCCAGGGGGATCGTCCCCCATCCGCGCCGACCGAACTCCATCTCCAGTTCGGTCATCGCGGCGTCCGTGCCGGAGACCGTGATCCGTTCCGGCGCGTTGTACGCGGCGACTGCGGCGGCACCGCCTCGGGCGTCGACGAGTCGCTCCAGCTCGGCCACGTCGGTGCAGCCGACGGCGACCATCCGGCCGTTGCCCTCGACGGCCGCGAAGGCACGACCGCGCGCGCAGACCAGTTCGAGTCCTTCCTCGACGCCGAACACACCGGCCACGCAGGCCGCCGCGTACTCACCGAGGCTGTGACCCACCACCGCGTCCGGCACCACGCCGCACGATGCCCAGAACTCCGCCAGCGCGACCTGGAGGAGGAAGACCGCCGGCTGGAGCAGGTCGGCCCGCGCCTGTGCCGCCTGGTCCGCGTACACGTCGAGCGGAGAGGTTCCGGTGAGGCGGTGGAACGTCTCCGCGTGCCGGTCGACCGCCGCGCGGAACGCCGGGTGGTCGCGGTACAGCTCGACGCCCATGCCGGCGTACTCGGAGCTCTGCCCGGAGAAGAGGAACCCGACCCTGGGCGTGGTGCGCGCGGCTTCGCCCGCGTCCGCCTGCCCGGTTCCGTCCCGCAGCCACGACTCGATGCGCTCGGCCGCCCCGTGCTCGCTGTCGGCGAGCACGCTCACCTGGTGCCGCAACGCCCGCCGGCCGGCGTGGCTGGTGCGGGCCAGGTCCGTCAGCCCGGCACCCGGCTCGCGCAGGCGGCTCGCCCACCTCGACGCCAGTTCCCGCAACGCGTCCGCGCTCTTCGCGCTGATCGTCACGAGGTCGTGGCCAGGGCGCCGGTCCGCCCGCGTGCGTTCCGGTGCCTGCTCGAGCACCGCGAACGCGTTGGTACCGCCGATGCCCAGCGAGTTGACCGCCGCCCGGCGCGGGGATCCCGCCATGGGCAACGACTCCGCGTTGACGAACAGGCCCGTCTCGTCGAGCTTCAGCCTGGGGTGCGGCGCCGTGAAGTACGGGCTCGGCGGGATCCGGCCGGAGTGCAGCGCCAGCGCGGCCTTGATCAGGCCCGCGATGCCCGACGCCGCCTCCATGTGCCCGATCAGCGCCTTCACCGAGCCGATGGCGGTGGGAGCATCCCTGCCGAAGATCTTCTTCAGCGCGCCGACCTCGGTGGGATCACCGAGCGGCACGCCGGTGCCGTGCGCCTCGACGTAGCCGATCGTGGCCGGGTCGACGCCGGCGACGGCCAGCGCCCGGCGCATCGCGGCCAGCTGGCCGGGCTGGCTGGCGGCGCCGTAGCTCGACTTGCCGCCGCCGTCGTTGTTGATCGCGGTGCCGAGGATGGTGGCGTGGACGGTGTCGCCGTCACGCAACGCGTCGGCGAGCGGCTTGAGCACGACGGCACCGACTCCGCTGCCGAAGATCGTGCCCTGCGCGCTGACGTCGAACGGGCGGCAACGGCCGTCCGCCGACAGGATGCCGCCCCTGCGGTACCAGTACCCGGCGGTGTGCGGCAGCCGGATGTTCACACCGCCCGCCACCGCCGCCTCGCACTCACCGCGCAGCAGGCTCTGCACGGCGAGGTGCACCGCGACCAGCGAGGTGGAGCACGCCGTCTGCACCGTCAGACTGGGCCCGGTCAGGTTGAGCTTGTACGACACCCGCGTGGCGAGGAAGTCCTTGTCGGACCCGAGCTGCTCGAGCGAGGCCGTCGGGTCCTCCAGCCGACCAGAGCTGCCCAGCACGTCCGGCAGGTAGCTGGTGAGCACTCCGCCGCTGCCCGCGAAGACGCCGACGTTCGCCCCCGCTCCCGCCGGCGGGCGCAGACCCGCGTGCTCGAGCGCGTGCCAGCACGTCTCCAGGAAGATCCGGTGCTGCGGGTCCATCACGGCGGCCTCGCGGCCGGAGACGTCGAAGAAGGCCGCGTCGAAGAGGTCGACGTCGTCGATCGACGCGAGAGCCCTGACGTAGTCGGGGTTTCCGAGCCACTCGCGGTCCACCCCGCCGTCGAGCAGCTCCTCCTCGCCGAGGCCGCGGATCGACTCGCGACCGGTCAGCACCGCGTCCCGGAACTCGTCCAGGTCCGCGGCTCCCGGGAAGCGCGCGGCCATGCCGACGATGGCGATCGGGCCCCCGCCCGAGTGCGGCAGGGTCATGACGACTCGACCGCGCCGAGCCTGGGCCGCACGACCGGGTCGTACGCGTCGAGCAGGTCACCGACGGTGCGCACGCCCGTGATGGGCACCTCGTCGGAGAACGGGTCGGCGTCGAGTTCCAGTTCCAGCACGGCGACGAGCCGGGCGAGGTGCAGCGACTCCAGCCCGAGCTGGTCGACGAGGAGCTGGTCGGGATCCAGGTGCTCGACCGGCCCCGCCACCTCGTTCACGATCTCGAGCAGAGCGGCCATGACCGTCTCGCGCCTGTTCATTCGAATCACACTCCCGTTCGTGGTCGCGAGGCTCAGCAGGTGTAGCCGCCGTCGACAGTGATGGTCTGGCCGGTGATGAAGCTCGCCGCGGGTGAGGTGAGGAACCGGACGACACCGAGCACGTCAGCCACCGTGCCGATCCGGCCCAGCGGTGTCCTGCGCACGATGCGGCGGAGCTGGTCCTCGCCGATCCCGGAGGTCATGTCGCTGTCGAAGTAGCCGGGGGCGACGCTGACCACCCGGACCCCGGCGGGACCGACCTCCTTGGCCAGGCCGCGGGTCAGCCCGTCGAGCGCGGCCTTCGCGGCGCCGTACACCGCCACACCGGTCTGCCCGCGCAGCGCGTTGATCGACGACAGGTTGATCACCACACCGGTCCTGCGGGCGAGCATCGGCTTCAGGCAGGCCCTGGTGAGCAGCACCGGCAGCGTCAGGTTGGTGCGCAGCGCGGCGTCGATCGCCGCCGCCGAGGTCAGCGTCAGCAGACCTTCCAGCCCCACGGCCGCGTTGTTGACCAGCACGTCGATGCGGCGATGGCGGCGCACGGCCGCGCGCACGAACTCCTCGACCGCGTCGGCGTCCGTGCCGTCGACCGCGGACCAGGACAGGGCACCGGTCGACTCGCGCAGGGCGGCCAGTTCGGCGGACTCGCTGCGGCTGAAGGTCTCCACCCGGTAGCCGCGCTCCAGGAAGTCCGTGACGAGGGCCAGTCCCAGGCCGCGGCTGCCACCGCTGACGACCGCGACCGGACGCTGATCCACCGGGGTGTTCACCCGGCACCTCCCGTTCGCTTGAAGCGCTCGCCGTGCAACGGCACGTCCGAGACGGTGATGACCGCGGGAACCTTGTGCGGTGGGAGGTGTTCGGCGCAGAACTGGCGCAGCCGCTTGTTCAGCGCACGCCGTTCCTCCGGTTCGACCACCTCGACGACGGCCGTGACGATGTGCCCGGTGACCGCGTTCGGGCGTCCGGTCACGACGACGTCCCGGACGTTGCCCGCTTCGAGCAGCACGTTCTCGACCTCGGCCGGTGACACCTTCTCGCCACCGACGTTGATCAGTGCGGAGAGCCGTCCCAGCACGCGCAGCGTTCCGTCCTCCGCCACGACGACCGCGTCACCGGTGTCGAGCCAGCCCTCCTCGTCGAACGGGCTGGGTGCGTTGAGGTACCCGAGCATCGCGCTCGGCGACTTGATCCAGAGCACCCCGTCGCGCACCTCGGTGCGGAACCCGTGCCCGCCGACGTCCATCCGCAGCGAGTCCGACGAGACGGAACGCGTGGGCAGGATGCCGGTCTCGGTGAGGCCGTAGGTCTGCTTGAAACGCACGTGCGGGAACACCTTCGCCGCGTGCGCGAGCGTGACCTCCCGCATCGGCTCGGTGCCGTAGGTGATCAGTTCGAGCGAGGACAGGTCGTGGTCCCGGTGGGCGCCGGAGAGCAGCAGCATGTTGAGGAACGTCGGCGTTGTCGGCAGCACCTCGACGCGGTGCCGTGCGATGGCCTCGCAGGCGTGCTTCGGCGTGCGGTGCGGCTCGGTGACCACCGTGCCGCCGGCGACGAGCGTGCGGAACAACGTGTTGACGCCGCCGATGTGGTCGAGCGCCATGAACTGCAGCGTCCGCCGGGGCCTCGCCGGCGCGCCGGCGAAACCGTCGAACAGCCGCGGCAACGAGAGCAGGGCCGCCTTGCTCTCACCGGTCGTACCGGAGGAGAACAGCACCAGGCCGGCCTCGCCCGATTCGGCGAGCTTCGCCAGCAGGTCCGGCGCCGGCCCGTCGGGTGCCGCGATCTGCTCGACCGTCCACTCGCCGCCACCGGTGAACTCGACGACCCTGGTCACGTGCGCGGTCGCGATCCGGCGCGCCCGCTCCTGCGCGGGTGGATCGTTGGGGGCGAAGGGAACCACGACACCGCCGCGGACAGCGAGCGCCGTGAAGAGCGCGACCACGTCCGGCGAGATGTTCCCGACGACCGCCACGACCTCGCCGGCCGCCACCCCGAGCCGATCCAGCTCGGTCAGCCAGCCGGTGGTCCGCTCGGCGAGCTCGGCGTGGGTGACGCTGCCCTCGTGCCCTGCCATCGCCTCGGCGCCGCCCTGCTCCCGCAGTCGCGCCGGCAGCCACTCCATCACCGGTTCTCCCTCCTGCGCAGCGCGGGCCGCGGCGCGCTGTCCCGCGCACCGAGCCGCGCCGCGACGTCCCTGATCGACCGCGACTCGAAGATCGTCCGGATGCCCAGCTCACGGCCGAACGCGGAGCGCACCCTGCTGATGACCGTCATGGCGAGCAGCGAGTTGCCGCCCAGGTCGAAGAAGTTGTCGTCGAGGCGGACCCGCGCCACGCCGACCACTTCGGCCACGATCTCGCACAGCAGCCGTTCCTGAGGGTCGGCGGGTGTCGTGCGGTCCTGGTCCGCGTCCGGCTCCTGGCTCTGCGGCCTGATCGCCGCGAGTGCCCTGCGGTCCAGCTTTCCGTTGGGGGTGACGGGAAAGCCGTCGAGCACCTCCACCCGGTCCGGCAGCAGCGGTGCCGGGAGCTTGCCTCGCAGGAACTCCCGCACGGCGGAGAACGTCAGCCCGTCGCGGCCCTCCTCGCCAGGCACGACGAAGGCGACCAGCCGCGCCATCCGCGTGCCCGCGTCGGTGGCGATGACCGCCGCACGGGCGACGGCGGGGTGCCCCTCCAGCACGGCCTCCAGCTCGCCGGGCTCGACCCGCAGACCGCGGACCTTGACCTGGTCGTCGCGGCGGCCCCAGAACTCCAGCTGTCCGTCCGGGCGCAACCTGCCCATGTCGCCGGTGCGGTACATGCGCTGCCCGGGAACATCGCTGAACGGGTCGGCGACGAACCGCTCGCTGGTGAACCCGGGCTGTCCCGCATATCCCTGGGCCACACCGAGTCCACCGACGCAGATCTCCCCGATGAACGTCGGCGGCAGCAACTGGAGCTGGTCGTCGACGACGTAGAGCCGGGACGTGCCGGCGGCGCGCCCCGCCACCTGCTGTGCGTGCTCGCGGATCTCCACCATGGTCGACTCGACGGTGCACTCGGTGACGCCGTAGGTGTTGAACGCGAGCAGCCCCGGCTGGTCGCGCAGCCGCTGCCACAACCGGTCGGACGCGCTTTCACCACCGATGACCAGGAGCACTGGCGGATGCGGCACCTCGAGCAGGCCCGCGTCGACCAGGACCTCCATCTGGCTGCTGCTGCAGTCGAGCACGTCGATCGCCGACTCGGGGTCGCCGCCGCGGGCGAGGAGCCGGAACGGATCCATCCGCTCCTCCTCGTCGATCAGCAGCAGCCGATGCCCGAAGGCGACCATGCCCAGGCACTGGTTGATGAACGCGTCGAAGGTCAGGGAGCTCAGGCCACCGATGTTGTGCTGACGGCCTTCCGGCAGCCGTGCGTACATCGGCGCCAGCTGGGTGGTGGCGAGCGCGACCAGGCCGGCCTGGTCGACGACCACGCCTTTCGGCTTTCCGGTGGAACCCGAGGTGAAGACCACGTAGGCCGGTGCGGTGCCAGGGCGGCCGACCGCCACCGGTTCGGCCGCCCCTGTCCGCAGCACGGCCGCGGAAACCGTTGCCACGTCGGGGAAAGACTCGTCCGCGACCACCAGCACGGCGCCCGCCTCCCGCAGGAGCACGCGACGGCGGCTCTCCGGCTGCTGCCGGTCCAGCAACAGGAACGCGCCGCCCGCGCACCAGGTGGCGAGCATCGTCACGATCAGGTCGGCGCGCCTGGGCAGGCAGATACCCACCACAGTGCCGGTCCGCACACCGCGCGCCCGCAGACCGGCGGCCGTCGCGCGGGCCCTGCTCGCCAGTTCGGCGAAGGTGAGTCGCTCCCCCTGAGCGCTGACCGCCACACGATCCGGCGCGGCCGCGGCCGTCCGTTCGAACAGCTCCCAGACCGACGTGCGATCCGTTGGGCTGTAACCGGTTTCGCCCTCGCCGAGCTCGAGCGTGTCCGCCAGCGCCTCCTGGTCGAGCAGCGGAACGCTGCCGAGCGGGACGTCGGGTGCCGTGGTGAGTGAGCGGAGCAGGCTCGGATAGGCCTCGGCCAGCCGTCGCACGGCCGCCTCGGAGAACCGCTGGCGGTCGTACTCGACGGTGATCGCGACCTCGCCCGCGACCTGCAGCACGTCCAGTGACAGGTCGAACTGGAGGCCGGACAGGTCCGCGGGGTCCGGCAGGGACCGCACCTGGAGACCTTCGAGCGCCCAGGAGTCGTTCATGTCCACCGAGCCGTAGCCGATGGCGGCCTGGAACAGAGGGTTGCGATCGGCGTCCCGCTGAGGAGCCAGCGCGTCCACCACCGCCTCGAACGGCACGTCCTGGTAGTCCAGCGCGTCGTGCACGATGTCGCTCACCCGGTCGAGGAACTGACCGAAGGTCTGCGTGGGCGCGACCTGGCAGCGCAGCACCACCGTGTTGGCGAAGAACCCGATCGTTCCGAAGAGCGACGAGTGCGGCCGGCCGAACACCTGTGTGCCGATCGCGATGTCCCGCGCGCCGGTCCAGCGCTGCAGCAGAACGAAGTACACCGCGAGCATGCCGGTGAACGTGGTGACCCCACGATCCCGGCAGAACGCCTCGAACTCCTTCAGCGTGTTCTCGGCGACGACGACGGGCAACCGCGAACCGACTGTCCCGTCAGGACTTCCCGTGCTGTCCTCCGGCAACCGAGCCGGCTCCAGACCCGCCAGCCGGCCGAGCCAGTGATCCAGGCCGGCCTGATCCACCTCGGAGCTGTTCGCCGCCAGGAAGTCGGAGTACTGCGCGGCCGGTTCCGCGAGTTCGGGCGCGTCCGGGTCGGCGTAGGCGAGCCGGAGCTCCTCGGCGAACACCTGCGCGGAGATCTCGTCGATGATGATGTGGTGGAACACGAAGGCCACCAGGTGCAGCCCTGGCGCGACCCGCACCACACCCGCTCGCCACAACGGCCCTGACGCGATGTCGAACGGACGGTCGAGGAGTTGCCGAGCCCGCGCTTCCGCCCACTCGCGGCGCTCGTCCGGCGAATCCCCTCCGGCCGGCACGACGTCGATCCGGATCGGTTCGGCGTCGTCGTGCACCACCTGGAACACGGCACCGCCACGCTCCACAAAGGTGGAACGCAGCGCCTCGTGCCTGTCCCGCAGCACTTCGAGCGCACGTCGTAGCTGCTCGACCGCGAGCTCCCCGCTGACTTCGAGCACGGTGCCCCAGGCGTCAGCGCTGTTGCCCGGCCGCAGCATCGACGAGAAGTACATCCTGCGCTGCGCGGACGAGGCGGGAACCAGACGCGAATCCGCGTGACGCACTGCAGGCACGAAACCCCCTGACGTTCCGCCATGCCCCCGGCCCGGCGATCTCCTTCCAGGGTCTGCTCCAGCGCGCGGGAAGTCACAGCTGCGCGAGCAGCACCGAAGAGGAGCTCGCTGTGATGCGAGCCACAAGGGGTCGGCGAGACCTGTCTCGCCGGCGGGACAAGGGGCGCAACGGTTTTACCCGCCGTGCGGGCTCCGCGGCGTCAGGTTCGCAAAGGGTGTGCTCAGGCCTTGGGCATGCGCTGCGCACGTGCCGAGGCGTAGAGGCACACGGCGGCGGCGGTGGCCAGGTTGAGGCTTTCGGCTCCACCGTACAACGGCACCTTCAACGACGTGTCCAGCTCGGCGACGACCGCGTCCGGCAGACCGTGTGCCTCGCTGCCGAACACCCACGCCGTCGGCTCCTCCAGATCACCGCGCTGCGAGGCGGTGTCGAGGTCGTCCTTCGCGTAGCCGTCGGCGGCCACGAGCTTCAGCCCGGCTGCGCGGCAGGCGGCGAAAACCTCGGCGGTGTCGCGGGAACGTGCGATCGGCAGGTGGAAGAGCGAGCCGGTGGAGGCACGCACGCACTTGCCGTTGTGCGGGTCGACCGTGTCGCCCGCGAAGATCACCGCGTCGGCTCCTGCCGCGTCCGCCACGCGCGTGACGGTGCCCGCGTTGCCGGGGTCCGAGACGCCGTAGAGCACGGCGACGAGGCGCGGGGTGCCTCGCAGTGCCTGGCCGAGCGGCTGCGGCACGGCGTCGCAGACGGCGACGAGGCCCTGGGGCGTCACGGTTTCCGACAGCGACGCGGCGGCCTTGTCGGTGACCTCGCTGATCCTGATGCCTCGCTCGGAGGCGGACTGGAGCAGTTCGGCGTTGCGGTCCGCGGCCGTTGCCGTGACGAAGAGTTCGTGCACCTCACCGGTTTTCCAGGCGAGTGCCTCGCGCACGGCCTGGGCTCCCTCGACGAGGAAGCGGCCGGCCTTGTCGCGGCCCTGGCGGCGGGTCAGGTGGCGAGCAGCAACGACCCGAGGCGTCCGTTCGGTGAACGGATCTGCCTCGGGTCGATGAAAGCTGCCGCGAGGGTGCTCGCTCAGGCCTGGTCCCCGGCCGGAGCGTTCACGTCGGCGGGAAGCGCGCCACGGGCGATCTCCACGAGAGCGGAGAAGGCGTTGGCGTCGTGCACCGCGAGGTCCGCGAGGATCTTGCGGTCGACCTCGACGCCACCCAGGCGAAGGCCCTGGATGAGACGGTTGTAGGTCATGCCGTTCGCGCGGGCAGCGGCGTTGATGCGCTGGATCCACAGCTTGCGGAAGTCGCCCTTGCGCGCACGGCGGTCGCGGTACGCGTAGTTGAGCGAGTGGAGCACCTGCTCCTTGGCCTTGCGGTACAGCCTCGAGCGCTGGCCGCGGTAACCGCTGGCCAGCTCAAGGGTGGTACGGCGCTTCTTCTGGGCGTTTACAGCCCGCTTGACGCGTGCCACGGGTCCATCCTGTCGATCTCATGGGGGCGGTGTTCGCCAGAAGATCTGGCACTGCCGCCCCGAGTTAGCTAGGGGAAAACGGTCAGAGACCGAGCAGCTTCTTCAAGCGCGGCGCGTCAGCGGGAGACACCACGACCGTGCCGGCCATGGCGCGCGTCTCCTTGCTGGACTTGACCTCCAGGCGGTGACGCTTGCCCGTCTTCTCACGGACGAGCTTCCCGCTGCCGGTGACCTTGACTCGCTTCGAGGTCCCCTTGTGCGTCTTGTTCTTCGGCATTTCCGTCCTCGTCTCGTGCTACCCACCGGGTCGGGGGCGGCCATGCGTCCTATTCAGCGGGTTCGGTGGCTTCGTCGGTCTCGACGTCGCCGTCCTGCTTGACCGGACGCGCCTTGATGTTCTTGTGCGGCGCCAACACCATGATCATGTTGCGGCCGTCCTGCTTCGGGTTCGACTCGACGAAGCCCAGCTCCGCGACGTCCTCCGCCAGCTTCTGCAGCAACCGGTAACCCAGCTCCGGGCGCGACTGCTCGCGGCCGCGGAACATGATGGTCACCTTGACCTTGTTCCCGTGCGACAGGAAGCGGGCCACGTGGCCCTTCTTCGTCTGGTAGTCGTGCGGGTCGATCTTCGGCCGGAGCTTCTGCTCCTTGATCACGGTCAGCTGCTGGTTCCGACGAGACTCGCGGGCCTTCTGCGCCGTCTCGTACTTGAACTTGCCGTAGTCCATGAGCTTGCAGACCGGCGGTCGAGCCTGCGCGGCGACCTCGACGAGGTCCAGATCCGCTTCCTGCGCGAGTCGGAGCGCGTCCTCGATGCGAACGATCCCGACCTGCTCACCATTCGGTCCGACCAGACGGACCTCCGGCACCCGAATGCGGTCGTTGATGCGCGGCTCGGTGCTGACGGGAGCACCTCGGTTCGAGGGACTTGTCATTCACGTCCTTTGAGACTCGTTTGCGCCAAAGACAAGAGCCCCGTCGTCGATGTTCGACGACAGGGCCCGCTTCCGACCGATCACTTACCTGGCTCTGGGGCACCCGTGTGCCCTGCGTGTCAGGAGGACCGGACCCGGCCACCTCTTGAGACGGTGAACGCGGGTGGGAGCGGGGCTCCACTTGCCGCTCTCGCACTAACGAGAGCTGGTCGCGTCAGAAATACTAGCAGACGCTCTTGTCAACCCCCGAATCGAGGAGGTGTGACGTGGGGTTGCTTGAATGTCGGGGTGACCGATCCGCTTGAAGACAGCATCCGTGACCTGGGCGATGTCCCCAGCATCGAGGTGATCAGCCGGGCGGCCGTGATGCTGCTGTCCGCCTCCGCGGAGCGCCTGGGCCTCGCCGACCCGGACCCCGACAACTCCCCGCGCCGCGACCTGGACGAGGCCCGCCGCCTGATCACGGGCCTGGCCGGCCTGGTCACGGCGACCTCCGAGTACCTCGGCCCGCACGCCGCGCCGCTCAAGGACGGCCTGCAGTCGGTGCAGCGCGCGTTCCGCGAGGCCTCGGCCGTGCCGGACGAGCCCGGCCAGGGTCCCGGCGAGAAGTTCACCGGCCCTGTCTACTGACCTACTACTGATCTGCCCTGACCACGACCGGTTCCCACGGCTCCGCCCTGATCTGGAACACCGCCGAGGCCCGTTGCCCGGTGGCCGCCCGGAACGTGACGGCGGAGCCGTTGTGGAGCGGGCCGAGGCTGAGGTGCTCGGCAGGGGGCTCGTCGTACTGGGAGAGCCCGAGCACCCGTGATCCGGGCACGACCGACACCGTCAGCTCGTCGATGACCGCGGGCCCGCCGAAGTAGCTGAGCCGGAACTCGTCGGGCGCGCCTGGCGTGATCGCGAAGGTCGGCATGCCCCTCCTGCTGCGTTCGGCGGCGAGGAACTCGGTGAGCTCGTTGATCTGCGCCGTCGCCTGCTGGGCCGCGAACTGGGCCTCGTCCGCCAGCAGCCGGGACGCCGTCGCCGCGTCCTGTGCGTCCGTGGCGGCCTTCCTGGCTTCTTCGACCGCCGTCTTGGACTGCAACGCGCTGGCCGTCGCCTGTTCCACTGCCTTGCGAGCGGCTTGCGCCTCGTCCTGCGCCCGCTGGGCCGCGTCCTGCGCCTTGCCGGCGGCGGCCTGAGCGGTCTTCGCCTCACGCGCTTGCCACAACGCGATGGCCGTCGCACACATCGCCACGACGGCGGCGATCACTGAGAGCGCGATCATGCCCGCACCCCCAGCGCCAGGAGCTGCCTGCGGGCCAGGTCGTCGATGACGTCGGTGTCCCCGGTGCGCCAGCCCACCGCGGGATCGCCGGAGAACTTGCTCAGCTCCTTCGGCGACAGGCTGGTGAGCGCCCTCAGCGCGAGCAGATCGGGCTTGTCCCTCAGTTTCGCGATGTTGCCGGCCTTGCGCGCGTACCGCAGCCGCACCGGCAACCACGTGATGAGCAGGAACAGCACCGGAATCGTGACGACGGCCACGGCGAGCCAGAACGCGGTGTCCTGCACCACACCGATCTGCGTGTTGCCGACGCCGATGAGGGTCTCGCCGGCCTTGGTGCCGTTGCCCAGCGCGCCGGACAGGTCGTCGCCCACGAACGGAACGCCCTTGGCCTTGCTGGCGGCGTTGGTGAAGACGTCGCGAATGTCGCCGCCCGCGTTGACCAGGCCGTCACCAGGTGCTCTGAGCTCCAGCACCCAGTCGTGGGCGGTGCTCGCGACCCAGATCCACAGGGCCACCCACCCGACGGCGAGAAGGTCGGCGATCAGCTGACGCGTGAACCTGGCAGGTCTGTCCGCGTACCACTTCATGTGCGGATGGTGTCACAACGTCAACGGCGGTCCGGAGGCCCTGCGAACCGTCCGAACCGCCGTTGCTGCGAACAGATCAGTCGACGACGGCCAGTGCGTCGATCTCCACCAGCAGACCGGCGGGAAGCCCGACGTAGACGGTCGTGCGGGCCGGCGCCGGGTCCGTCACGAACTCGCCGTAGACCTCGTTCAGCTCCGCGAAGTGCGCGGTGTCGGTGAGGTAGACGCGGATCATCACCACGTCGTCGATGGACGCGCCACCGGCGGCGAGCACCGCGTGCAGGTTCGCAAACGTCTGGCGGGTCTGCTCCGCGACGGTGGTGCCGACGATCTCACCGGACTTCGGGTCGAACGCGACCTGACCGGCCACCTGCAGGATGTTGCCCTTGCGCACACCCTGCGAGAAACGGGCCACCGGCTGCGGAGCGTCGGCGGTCTTGATCTCAACCTTGGACAACGGACTTCCCCTTATTCATCTTGGAACGTAACCGCATTCGACTGAAGCAGCTTCGGCGGTGGCGAGCAGGTCGGGCAGGTGGGCGAGCAGCCCTTCGAAGTCGAGCAGCACCTTGGGCACCGACATCGAGACGGCGGCGAGCACCTCACCCCGCGCGCCCTTGATCGGGGCGGCGATGCAGTGGATGAAGTCCTCGTGTTCGGCGTTGTCGACCGCGTAACCGTTGGTGCGCACGCGATCCAGCTCTGCCATGTACGCCGTCGGGCCGATGATGGTGTTCGCCGTCAAGCGCGGGAACTCCATCGTCGACAAAACCTTCTGCAGCGCAACGGAGGACAAGTCCGCCAGCAGGATCTTCGCCACGGCAGTGCAGTGCAACGGCGCACGGCGGCCGATGCGCGAGTACATGCGCATCTGGTGCGTCGACTCGTACTTGTCGATGTAGATCACCTCACCGTCCTCATAGGACGCGAGGTGGATCGTGTAACCGAGGCGGGAGTTGATGTCACGCAACGCCGGTTCGGCCGCACGCCGGACGTCGCGTTCCTCGAGAGCGCGGTTGGCGAGGTCGAACAACGCGGTGCCGAGGCGGTAGTGGTGCACGCCGTCGCGCTGCACGAACCGATGCGACTCCAACGTGCGGAGCAACCGCAGCGTGGTCGACTTGTGCACACCGATCACGCCGGACAGTTCGTCCAGCGTCTTCGGTCCCGTGGCGAGCTGACTCACGAGTGTGAGCGCTCTGTCGAGACTCTGGCTCATCTACACCTCCAGGCGGGCGGACGCCCAGGTCTGCGGGTCGGCGTGCAGCAGCGGATCTGTCACGTCGTCCGGCAAAGGATCTCCGACGTCCTCCGCGGTCAGCAAAGCGGAGGCCGCCTGGAGGTGCCCGGCACGCAACCGGACCGACGGAGTCTCCCCCGCCAGCGTGGCAGCGAGGAACCCCGCGGCGAACGCGTCACCAGCCCCGACCGGTTCCACGACCTCGACTTTCAGCGCCGGTTCGAAGTACGACGAACTCCCTTCGAGCAGCGTCGCGCCTTCCGCGCCCTGCTTCACCACGAGCGACGCCGGACCGGGCAGCAGTTCACGCAGCCGTTGCGGATCACCCGTGCCCCACACGAGCTCCGCCTCGTCGGATCCGGCCAGCACCACGTCGGCCATGTTCGCGAGCTCCCGCAGCACGCGCGGGTCGCGGTCGGACCACAGCGCGGACCGCCAGTTCAGGTCGAACGAGATCCGGAACCCGTGCCGCCGCCGGCGCAGCAACTCACGCATCAGCGCGAGGCACGAATCGGACAGAGCGGGCGTGATTCCGCTGACGTGCACCAGTTTCACCTCGCCGAGCCCGAGCCGGTCGATCATCTCGGGTCCCATGCCGGACGCCGCGGAGCCGCGCCGGTAGTACCGGACCGGACTGCCGTTCGGCGAGGCTTCCTTCACGTAGAGGCCGGTCGGCCGGGTCGCGTCGATCAGCACCCGCGAGGTGTCCACGCCGAAGCCGCCCACGGTGTCGAGCACCGCCAACCCGAACGAGTCGTCTCCGACCGCGCTGACCCACGACGACCGCACGCCGAGGCGCGCGAGATGGCAGGCGACGTTGGACTCAGCGCCACCGACGGCCCGGTGCCAGGTGCGCACCAGATGCACGGGACCGGGTTCTGCCGGAACCATCATCACCATGGTTTCACCGAGACACACGACACCGCCGACGTGTTCGAACCGCATGCGCGCTCCAGAGGTGTTCGTTGACGGCGGCGAGACCGAATGCTACACACTCCAGCATCACATCGCGCAATGGGAGTTGCAAAATATGCAACATCTGATGGAGATGGACCTCTCGGCCGTCGCGGACATCAGGTCGGAACGGATCAGCTGGCGGTTCAAGGGCCTGCCCTCGAGCACGTTCGGCTCGACCATCGGCGAGGTCGCCGACCGGCGGCTGGACCTCTTCGCCGACGAGTTCGTCGGCCCGCTCGTCGTGCTGGACGCGGACGCGTTGACGCACAACCTGACGACGATGTCCAAGTGGTGTGCCAACCACGGCGTCAAGCTGGCACCGCACGGCAAGACGACGATGGCACCGCAGCTCTTCCAGCGGCAGATCGAGCACGGCGCCTGGGGCCTCACCGCGGCCAACGCGTCCCAGCTGCGGGTGTACCGGGCGTTCGGGGTCAGCCGGATCCTGCTCGCGAACCAGCTGCTCGACCTCGGTGCGCTGCGCTGGCTCGTCACCGAGCTGGACAGCGACCCCGGCTTCGAGTTCAGCTGCTGGGCCGACTCCGAGGCCGGCGTCACGCGGCTGAGCGAGACGCTGCGGGAGCTCACACCCTCGCGGCCGATCGACGTGCTGGTCGAACTGGGCGCTCCCGGCGGCCGCACCGGCGCTCGTGACCTCGAGACCGCGCTGGCGGTGGCGCGGGCGATCGACCAGAGCCCGGTGCTGCGGCTGGCCGGCGCCTCCGGCTACGAGGGCGCGCTGGCACACGACGCCTCCGAGTCCTCACAGTCCACTGTGGACGCTTATCTGGCCGACCTGCGGACGTTGGTGCTGCGGATGGCCGACGCCGGGATGCTCGACGAGCTGGACTCGGTGATCGTCACCGCGGGTGGCAGCGCGTACTTCGACCAGGTGGCGGCGACGCTGGCCCAGCCGTGGCCGGTGCCGGTGACCCCGGTCCTGCGCAGCGGTGCGTACATCACGCACGACGACGGCTTCTACCGCGGGATCTCGCCGTTCTCGCGGATCGAGGGCGTGGAACCGTTCCGCCCGGCGCTCAGGGCGTGGGCCCAGGTGACGTCCCGGCCGCAGCGCGACCTGGCGTTGCTGACGATCGGCAAGCGCGACGCGTCGTTCGACGAGGGTCTGCCGGAACCGCAGCTGGTGCGCCGGTACGACGGCGCGGTCGCCCCGCTGACCCAGGCGAAGGTCACCGCGCTCAACGACCAGCACGCGTTCCTGTCCCTGGGGCCAGAGTCCACGGTCCGGGTCGGTGACTGGGTCGGGCTCGGCCTTTCGCACCCCTGCACGGTGTTCGACAAGTGGCAGCTCATCCCGGTCGTCGAGGGCACGACCGTGGTCGACCTGATTCGCACCTACTTCTAGAGGGAGCGTTCCGATGGACGACGTCGTCCTGCGCGGTCCACTGATCGCCGACGGCACGGGCACACCGGCTTACCGAGCGGATGTGGGGATCAAGGACGGCGTCATCTCCTCGATCGGTGACGCGATCTCGGCCACGCGGTCGATCGACGCGGACGGGCTGGTGCTCGCGCCGGGGTTCATCGACATGCACTCGCACTCCGACCTGCGGATCCTCGCCGAGCCGGACCACCTGGCGAAGGTCTCGCAGGGCGTCACGACCGAGGTGCTCGGTCAGGACGGGCTGTCGTACGCGCCGGTGAACGACGACGTGCTGGCGACGCTGCGCGGTCAGCTCGCCGGGTGGAACGACGACCCGCCCGGCTTCGACTGGAACTGGCGCTCGGTCGGCGAGTACCTCGACCGGCTCGACCAGGGCATCGCGGTGAACGCCGCGTACCTGGTGCCGCAGGGGACGCTGCGGATGCTGGCCGTGGGCTGGGAGGACCGGCCCGCCACCGACGCCGAGATGCTCGTGATGAAGAACAAGCTCGCGAAGTCGTTGGTGGAGGGCGCTTTCGGTATGTCGTCCGGGCTCACCTACACGCCCGGCATGTACGCGGAGACGTCCGAACTGGTGCAGCTCTGCGAGGTCGTCGGCAGCTACGGCGGGTTCTACAGCCCGCACCACCGCAGCTACGGCGCCGGCGCGTTGGAGGCGTACGCCGAGATGGTGGACGTTTCGAAACGGTCCGGGTGCCCGTTGCACCTGGCGCACGCCACGATGAACTTCCCGGTGAACAAGGGAAGGGCGCCGGAGCTGTTGTCGTTGCTGGACGACGCGATCGCGGGCGGCGCCGACATCTCACTCGACACCTACCCGTACCTGCCGGGCGCGACCTACCTGAGCGCGCTGCTGCCGTCGTGGGCCACCGAAGGCGGCCCGGACAGCACTCTGGCGAGGTTGTCCGATGTGGACACCCGCGAGCGCATCCGGGAGGAGATCGAGGAGATCGGCTCGGACGGGTGCCACGGCGTACCGGTCGACTGGGACTCCATCGAGATCAACGGCGTCCGCAACGACCGCAACTCCCACCTGGTCGGCGCCAGCGTCCACGCGTCCGCGCTGCGGCTGGGACAGGCCCCCGCCGAGCTGTACTTCGACGTGTTGGTCGACGAACGCATGGGCACCTCGTGTCTCATGCACGTGGGGCACGAGGAGAACGTGCAGGCGATCATGAAGCATCCGGCGCACACCGGCGGCAGCGACGGGCTGCTCGTGGGTGACCGGCCACATCCACGCGCGTGGGGCACGTTCCCCCGTTACTTCGCGCGTTACGTCCGTGAACTGGGCGTGCTGAGCCTGGAGGAGTGCGTCGAGCACCTCACCGGCCGCGCCGCCAAGCGTTTGCGGCTCACCGACCGAGGTCTGGTCCGCGAAGGCTACGCGGCCGACCTGGTGCTGTTCGACGCCTCGACGATCGCCGACACGGCGACGTTCGACCAGCCTCGGCAGCAGGCCGCCGGCATCCCGTTCGTGTTCTGCAACGGGGTGCCGGTGATCGACGACGGAACCGCCACCGGCGCATTGCCAGGCCATTCACTCAGGAGCCGCCCGTGATCGACTGGTTGCAACACTCAACACCGGGTCTGCTGACCCTCGCGGTAGTCAGCATCGCGGTGCTGCTGCTCCTCATCATCAAGTTCAAGGTCGAGCCGTTCATCGCGCTGATCGTCGTCGCACTGCTGGTGGCGCTCGCCGCGGGCGTGCCGACGGAGACGCTGGTCGGGTCGGCGCAGAAGGCCTCGGACTCGTTGCTGGAGAAGGGCTTCGGCAGCATCCTCGGCCACATCGCCGCGATCATCGGGCTCGGCACGCTGCTGGGCGCGATCCTCGAGGCGTCCGGTGGCGCGCAGGTCCTGATGGACAAGCTGATGAACGCGTTCGGCGAGAAGAAGGCGCCGGTCGCGATCGGTCTCGCCGGCCTGATCTTCGGTGTGCCGGTCTTCTTCGACATCGGCATCTTCGTGCTCGCGCCGCTGGTCTACGTGGCGGCCAAGCGCAGCGGCAAGTCGATCGTGCTGTTCAGCATGCCGTTGCTGGCGGGCCTTTCGGTCATGCACGCGTTCATGCCACCTCACCCGGGACCGGTGGCGGCGGCCGGTCTGCTGAAGGTGTCGCTCGGCTGGATCATCATCATGGGTCTCGCGGTGGCGATCCCGTCGTGGTTCGTCGGCGGTGTCCTGTACTCGTACTGGATCGGCAAGCGCATCAACGTGCCGGTGCCGGAGGAGATGCTGGTCGCGGCAGAGGCCGCCCGTGAGGAGAACGGCGACCGCGAGGCGCCGTCGCTCGGCCTGGTGCTGTCGATCATCGGCTTGCCACTCGTGCTGATCCTCGCCGGCACATTCGGCTCGATCCTGCTGCAGAAGGGTTCGCGGCCGTACTCGATCGCCACGTTCTTCGGCACCCCTGCGGTGGCGTTGACGATCTCGGTGCTGATCGCGTTCTGGCTGCTGGGTTTCCGGCGCGGCATGACGCGCGCGAAGATCGCGGAGCTGTCCGCCGCCTCGCTGCGGCCGGTCGCGATGATCCTCCTGGTCGTCGGTGCCGGTGGCTTCTTCGGCGCCGTGCTGGCCGCGACGGGCATCGGCAAGACGCTCGCCGGCGAACTTTCGGACCTCGGCCTGCCGGTGATCGCACTGGCGTACGTGATCAGCTGCGTCATCCGGATCGCGCAGGGCTCGGCGACGGTCGCGATCGTGACGACCGCGGGCATCGTGGCACCGGTGCTGGCGGACATGAACCTCTCGCAACCGCAGCTGGCCCTGGTGGTCATGGCCATCGCGTCCGGCTCGATCATCGCCTCGCACGTCAACGACGGCGGGTTCTGGATCGTGTCCCGCTACTTCGGGCTGTCGGTGAAGGAGACGCTGCAGTCGTGGACGGTCCTCGAGACCATCCTCTCCGTGGTCGGTTTCGTGGTCGCGGGGCTGCTCAGCCTGGTTGTCTGATCGGACAAAACTCAACAAGTTCACACGCTTGACAACGTGGGCCCCGCATCTGAGGATCGGCACAATGTTCATTTGTGTTTGATGTGGACGGGGCCCGCATGAACAACACGGAGGTCGTGCACCTGCACGACGACACCTCCAGCGTCGTCATCACCCTCCAGGGCGCAGGCCTGCCGGTCGTGACGCACTGGGGCCGAACGCTCGGAAACGTCGACCAGGCCGCACTGCGCGGCCTGGTACACGTCCTTTGGGGGTCGCACCCGCACCACGCGCCCGACGCACCCGTTGCACACGCCGAGGATCCC
>NZ_JBSGXZ010000042.1:0-84755 GCF_053610285.1 Lentzea sp. NPDC054927 | reverse complement strand
CTTTTCGTCGAGTTGACACCCCTCCTCTGACGTGGCTCGCTCCTGGTACGGCTTGTGACGGGACCACCCCGCCAACGCAACCACCTACGCAACGTGCCGCCGCCCAACGCAACTGGCGTGCCATCAACCCGCGTGTGGCGTGGGGCTGGTCTTTGATCAGATTGGCGGGGTCCGGGGCGGAGCCCCGAAGCCTGAAACAGGCACGAGCCCACCCAACGCAACCCGACTACGCACGCGCCGAAGGCGCCGTGCTTCCCCGAACCACCAACTCCGGCAACACGTCCTCAACGTCAGTAGGCAAAGCCCCACCCACCACCGCCAACAACGCCCGAGCAGCCCGAGCCCCGAACGCGAACGTGTCCCGGGACAACGCCGTCAACCGCCCGTGCTGACACAAAACCGAGTCATCCCAAGCCACGATCGACAGCTCCCCAGGCACAGCAACCCCCAGCGACTCAGCCACCGCCGCCCCAGCCACCGCCATCACATCGTTGTCATAAACGATCGCAGTGGGCGGCGAATCCCCCTCCAGCAACAACCGAGTAGCCGCAGCCCCGGACTCAGCCGTGTAATCCCCAGAAACGATCACACCGTCCACCGCGGACTCGAACGCCTGATCCCGGCGAACCGTGTGCAGCAACGAAGACAACCCGGCCACCCGAGCAATCCTCCGATGCCCCAACCCCTTCAGATACTCCACAACAGAAGTCATCGCCGCGTAGTCATCAGCCCACACCGACGCCAACTCTCCGTGGTGCCCGGACCCACCCACCACGACAGCCGGCAACCCGAGCGATGACATCAACTCGACCCGAGGATCCGAAACCAGCAGGTCCACGAGGAACACCCCGTCCACCCGGTGCTCAGCCCACCACCGCTGATACAGCGCGATCTCCGCCTCCCGCGAAGACACCACCTGCAACAGCAACGCAGACGACATCTCGGACTGCATCCCGGCGATCAGCTGGAAGAAGAACGCCTCATCCCCCAACGCGCGGGGCGGCCGCACCAGCACCAGCCCCACCGCGTCAGCCGAGGCGGAAGACAACGCCCGCGCGGTGACCGACGGCCGGTACCCCAGCTCCGAGGCCACCCCGAGCACTCGCGCCCGCGTGTCCTCGGAAACCCCGGCCCGCCCGTTCAAGGCCAGCGACACAGCCCCTTTGGACACCCCCGCCGCGGCGGCGATGTCCTTGATGGTCGGCCTTTTCACCCAGCGCCCTCACTCAGTGCGACGAGCGCACCCTGTCCGGAACGAGACAACAAGACGTTCGGAGGCTAGCCGGAGATAAACCGGTTTAGCTAGGGTCCGCGACCTAGGAGGTGGGTGTCAATGAAGAGGCGCACGTTCCTCGCGGGCCTGGTGGCGGTGCCCGTCGCGGGCTGCGGCCTGTCCGGCAACACCGGATCGGGCTCATCAGCGAGTGGCCAGGTCACCGGCGAGATCACGTTCCAGACGTGGTCGCTCAAACCGAAGTACACCGACTACGTCAACGGTGTCATCGACGCGTTCCAAAAGCAGCACCAGGGCACCACGGTGAAGTGGGTGGACCAGCCCGCGGACGGATATCTGGCCAAGGTCATGGCCGACGCGAGCGCGGGCAGCCTGCCCGACGTGATCAACGTGCCGCCGGACCTCAGCTTCCCGCTGGCCAAGGCCGGACAGCTGGTCAACCTGGACGAATCCCTCAAAGACGCCAAGCCGGAGTACCTCGAGAACGCCTGGCAGGCGTTCGAGATTCCCGGCAAGGGCGGCTGCTACGGCTTCCCCTGGTACCTCAACACCGGCCCGATCTTCTACAACAAGGCGCTCTTCCAGCAGGCCGGCCTCGACCCGAACAAACCCCCGACGAACTTCAAGGAGCTGGAACAGCAAGCCCTCCAGCTCGCCCAGAAGAAGGTCGCGATGCTCGGCCAGACGCCGTCCATCGCGGACTTCGGGCTGTACGGCGTGAAGCTGTTCGAGAACGACAAGTTCACCTTCAACGAGGCCAAGGGCATCGAGCTCGTCGAGAGCTACAAGCGGATGTACGACGCGGGCGCGCTGGTTCCCGAGGCGCTCACGGCGAACTACACCGGCGCCGGCACGAAGTTCATGGCGCAGCAGACCGCGCTCAACTCCGGCAGCGCGTACGACCTCGGCAAGTTCAAGACCGACGCGCCCGGCCTGTACGCGAACATCGGCATCACCAAGCCCATCACGAACACGGGCAGCGCCAACATGTTCCTGCACGGCGTGAGCGTCCCGAAGAGCAGCAAGAACCAGGCCACCGCGCTCGCGTTCGGCCGGTTCGTCACCAACGCCGAGAACCAGGTGAAGTTCGCCAAGCTCGCCTCGATCTTCCCGAGCACGTCGAAGGGCGGCGACGACCCGTACTTCACCACGGAGGACGGGTCCGACGAGGCGCGCGTGCGGGTCGCGGCGGCCAAGCAGCTCACCACCGCGGTCAACTACACGCCGGTGCAGTTCAGCGACCAGATGCGCGAGGCGCTTCTGCAGCAGCTGGCCGACGCCATGCTCGGCAAGAAGTCGCCGAAGCAGGCCCTGGACGACGCCGTCAACGAGTGCAACCGACTGCTGAAGTGACCTGCGGACAATGACTCATCGCCCGTACACGCCGTGGCTGTTCCTGGCGCCAGGACTGGCCGTCTGCCTGCTGTTCACGATCTTCCCGTTCCTGAACATGATCGTGCTCGCGTTCACCGACGCGAGCGCGCTGGGCGGCGGCCAGTTCACCGGCGTGGACAACTTCGTGCGGATGGCCCAGGACCCGAAGTTCTGGCTGGCGGCGCGCAACAGCCTGCTCTACATGGTGTGCGTCGTGCCGCCGTTGGTGCTGCTGCCGCTGCTGATCGCGATGCTGGCGCAGAAGGTCGTGCCGGGCATCGGGATCTTCCGCACGGCGTTCTTCACGCCGGTGATCGCGTCCACGGTCGTGGTCGGGCTCATCTGGACGTGGCTGCTCGACAGCCGCGGCCTGGTGAACAGCGTGGTGGAAGCGTTGGGCGGCAGCAGGATCGGGTTCCTGACGGACTCGACCCTGCTGCTGATCAGCTCGATGGTCGTGACGGTCTGGCGCGGCCTGGGCTACTACATGGTGATCTACCTGGCCGCACTCGCGAACGTGCCGAAGGACCTGCACGAGGCCGCGATGGTCGACGGCGCGGGGCCGATCAGGAGGTTCTGGTCGGTCACCGTGCCCTCGCTGCGGCCCACGATGGTGCTCGTCGCGGCACTGAGCGCGGTCAACGGGTTCCGCGTGTTCTCCGAGATCTACCTGCTGTCGGGTGGGACCGGCGGACCGGGTGGGGCGAGCACCACGCTGGTGATGCTCATCCAGTCGGTCGGCCGCGGCCTCACCGGTGAGGTCGGGTACGCCTCGGCGCTGAGCATGGTGCTGTTCGTCATCCTGCTGGGCCTGCTGCTGATCACCCTCAAGCTCAACCGCAGGGAGGACCAGCTGTGAAGCGCGCCCACTACTACCTGGCCCTGCGCTATCTGGGGCTCCTCACGATCCTCGCGATCAGCATCGGGCCGTTCCTGTGGCAGTTCGCCACGAGCATCAAGGGACCGGGCGAGGACGTCTTCGTCCCCGACTTCATCCCGGACGACCCGACGTTCGCCAACTACGCCGCGGTCGCCGACGTGGTGCCGGTCTGGTCGTTCGCGCTCAACTCGCTGGGCGTGGCGAGCGTCAACGTCGTCGCGAACTGCCTCGGCGCGGCCATGGCCGGATACGCGTTGGCACGGCTGAAGTTCCGCGGCCGCGCGTTCGCCGGGGTGATCTTCGCGAGCAGCATCCTGGTGCCGTTCGAGGCGATCATGATCTCGCTGTTCCTGGTGATGCGCGGGTTCGGGCTCACCAACACGCTGACCGCGGTCGTGCTGCCCGGCGCGATCAACGCGCTCAACGTTCTGTTGCTGCGCAACGCCTTCCTCGCGCTCCCCGCCGAAGTCGAGGAAGCCGCGGTCATCGACGGCGCCAACGCGTGGCAACGTTTCACCCGCCTCGCGCTGCCGTCGGTGAAGGGCACGCTGGTCGTGGTGGCGCTGTTCTCGTTCATGTTCAGCTGGGACGACTTCCTCTGGCCGCTCATCGTGCTGAGCGATCAGGAGAAGTACACGCTCACCATCGGCCTGGCGTACCTCCAGGGCACGTTCGTGCAGAACCAGCGGCTGGTCGCGGCGGGCACGATCATCGCCGTCCTCCCGCTGATCCTGCTGTTCCTGTTGCTGCAGAAGCACTTCTTCCGCGGAGTGGGAGAAGGCGCGATCAAGGGATGAAACCCCGAGGAGTTCAACCTTGCGTTTCGGCGTGAACTACACCCCGTCGGCCGGCTGGTTCCACCACTGGCTCGACTTCTCCATCGACGACGTCAAAGCCGACTTCGAGTCCATCGCGGGCCTCGGCCTCGACCACGTGCGGGTGTTCCCGCTGTGGCCGGTGTTCCAGCCCAACCGCGGGTTGGTGCGCCCGAAGGCCGTCGAGCAGCTCGCGCAGATGCTCGACGCCGCCCACGAGACCAGCCTGGACGTGCAGGTCGACGTGCTGCAGGGCCACCTGTCGAGCTTCGACTTCTACCCGTCGTGGGTGCAGACATGGCACCGCCGCAACATCTTCACCGACGCCGACGTCATCAGCGGGCAGCGGTTCTACGTCCGCACGCTCGCCGAGGCGCTGAAGGACAAGCCCAACTTCCTCGGCTTCACCCTGGGCAACGAGGTCAACCTGCTCACCGAGTCGAACCCGTGCACGCCGGAACAGGCGGCGGAGTGGATCGACACGCTGCTCGCCGAGTGCGACCAGGCCGCACCGGGCTTCCCGCACGTGCACTCCGAGTACGACGCCGTCTGGTACGAGAGCGAGCACTCGTTCCTGCCTGAGCACGCGGCCAACAAGGGCGCGATGACGACCGTGCACTCGTGGGTCTTCAACGGCACCGCGCAGCGCTATGGCCCCCTCAGCGTGGAGAGCGTCCATCACGCCGAATACCTGGTCGAGCTGGCCAAGGCGCACGCCGAGGACCCGCAACGGCCCGTGTGGCTGCAGGAGGTCGGCGCCGCGCAGCCCGAGATCACCGCCGAGCAGGCACCGCGGTTCGCCGAGCAAACGCTTGCGAACGTGCTGACCTGCGCGAACCTGTGGGGTGTCACGTGGTGGTGCTCGCACGACGTCGACCGTGCGTTGGTGGACTTCCCCGAACGCGAGTACGAGTTGGGGCTGTTGACGACGGAACGCAAGGTCAAGCCGCTCGGGGAGGCGATCGCCCGGATCGTGCGCGAAGCAGAGGCTGCTCCGGCCGAGCGCACGCCGATCAAGCTGCACGGCGACCGGCCCTCGTGGGGGCCGGGCGGAGCTTTCTTCGAAGAGTGGATGACCCTCGCACGCTCCGGTGTGCGGGCCTCGATTGTGCGGGGATGAACCAAAAGGGGATTGAACGCTGTGCACGACGAACGCGCGCTGCTGGAAGAACGACTCAACCGCACCCTGAAGGAACGCATCCGCCCGGCGATCTACGGCGAGACCGCGCCGCTGGAACTCGCCGTGTGGAACGTCCCTGACGAGCCCGTCCCGGTCAATGAGGCTCTCCAGGCCACCTACGAACCCGCGAGCGTCGGCGACGCGTGGGGCGCACCGTGGAGCACGGCCTGGTTCCGGCTGACCGGCAGCGTTCCCCAGGCGTGGCAGGGCAAGCAGGTCGAGGTCGTGCTCGACCTCGGCTTCACCCACCCCGGCCCCGGTTTCCAGTCCGAGGGCTTGGCCTACAACGCTCAGGGCGAGCCCATCAAGGGCATCGAGCCGCGCAACACCTACCTGCCGGTCGACGGGTCCGAGGTACTGTTCTACCTGGAGGCCGCGGGCAACCCGACGATCCTCGACTTCCACCCGTTCCTGCCGACCCCGTTGGGCGACAAGGACACGGCGGGCTCCGAGCCGTTGTACAAGATCCTCAAGGCCGAGCTCGCGGTGTTCCAGCCGCAGGTGTGGCACCTGATGCTCGACATCGAGGTGCTGCAGTCGCTCATGAGGGAACTGCCGGACCACGACCCGCGCCGGCACAAGATCCTGCACGCGCTGGACCGGGCGATGGACGCGCTGGACCTCAACGAGGTGGCCGCCACCGCCGACCTGGCCCGCGCTGAACTCGAGCACGTGCTGTCGTTGCCCGCCAACGCTTCCGCGCACAAGGTCTCCGCCATCGGGCACGCACACATCGACAGCGCCTGGTTGTGGCCGTTGCGCGAGACGGTCCGCAAGTGCGCCAGGACGTTCTCGAACGTCACCAAGCTGATGGACGAGTACCCGGACTTCTACTTCGCGTGCTCACAGGCCCAGCAGTACGCGTGGATGAAGGAACACCACCCGCACGTGTGGGACCGGGTGCGCGAGAAGGTCCGCAACGGGCAGTTCGTGCCGGTCGGCGGCATGTGGGTCGAGTCGGACACGAACATGCCCGGCGGCGAGGCGATGGCCCGCCAGCTCGTGCACGGCAAGCGCTTCTTCCTGGACAACTTCGGCGTGGAGACCGAGGAGGTCTGGCTGCCGGACTCGTTCGGCTACAGCGCCGCGCTCCCCCAGCTGATCAAGCTCTCGGGCTCCCGCTGGTTCCTCACCCAGAAGCTGTCGTGGAACCAGATCAACAAGTTCCCGCACCACACCTTCTGGTGGGAGGGCATCGACGGCACGCGGATCTTCACGCACTTCCCGCCGGTCGACACGTACAACTCGTCGCTGTCCGGCGAGGAGCTCGCGCGCGCCTCACGTCAGTACGCCGAGCACGCCAAGGCTTCCCGGTCGCTGGTGCCGTTCGGCTACGGCGACGGAGGTGGCGGCCCCACCCGCGAGATGATGGAGACCGCGCACCGCGTCGCGAACCTCGAAGGCTCGCCCACGGTCCGCGTCGAACCGCCGCGCGACTTCTTCCAGGCCGCGCAGGACGAGTACCCGGACGCACCGGTGTGGGCGGGCGAGCTGTACCTGGAGAAGCACCGCGCCACCTACACCACCCAGGCCAAGACCAAGCAGGGCAACCGCCGCAGCGAACACCTGCTGCGCGAGGCCGAGCACTGGTCCACCGCGGCGGCTCTTGCCGGGCACGCGTACCCGTACGAAGACCTCGACCGGTTGTGGAAGACCGTGCTGCTGCACCAGTTCCACGACATCCTGCCCGGCAGCTCGATCGCCTGGGTGCACCGCGAGGCCGAGGCCACCTACGCCCGCGTCGCGTCCGAACTGAAGGCGCTGACGGCGACCGCCATCGACGCGCTGAAGGGCGACGGCGACGACGAGCTGACGTTCGACGTGCTCGGCGGCGACGCCCCGAAGCCGTTCGTGGCGCCTCAGAACGGCGTTCTCGACAACGGCAGGCTCCGCGTCACGATCGACGCGGACGGCATCGTGCTGTCCGTCGTGGACCTGGAGGAGGACCGCGAGGTCCTGCCGCCGCACGGGTTCGCCGGCATGCCGCAGCTGCACCGCGACAACCCGAACCAGTGGGACGCCTGGGACATCGACCCGTTCTACCGCAACTGGAAGGCCGACCTGATCCCGTCCGAGCGGGTCGACGCCGCGGACGGTGTGGTCGTGCGGGCGAAGTTCGGCAACTCGATGCTCACCCAGACCATCCGGCTGCGCGAGGGCGCCAAGCAGGTCGACTTCGACACCGAGGTCGACTGGCAGGAACGGGAGAAGCTGCTCAAGATCGCCTTCCCGCTCGACCTGCGCGCCGAGGTCTCCACCTCCGAAACCCAGTTCGGCCACCTGCACCGCCCGGTGCACACCAACACCTCGTGGGAAGCCGCGAAGTTCGAGATCTGCGCCCACCGCTTCCTGCACGTCGGCGAGCCCGGCTACGGCGTCGCGGTGGTCAACGACTCGACCTACGGCCACGAGGTCACGCGCACCACCCGTGACGACGGCGGAACCACCACGACCGTGCGCTTGTCCCTGCTGCGCGCGCCCAGGTTCCCCGACCCCGAGACCGACCAGGGCGAGCACCGCTTCCGTTACTCCCTGGTCATCGGCGGCCTGCCGGAAGCCATCGACGCCGGCTACCGCATCAACCTGCCACCGCGGTCCGTCCAGGGCTCTCAAGCGCCAGAACCGTTGGTGCGCACGGACAACCCGGCGGTGAGGGTCGAGGCCGTGAAGCTGGCCGACGACCGGTCGGGCGACGTCGTCGTCCGGCTCTACGAGGCGCACGGAGGTCGTGCGCGCGCCTCGATCAGCACCTCCTTCGCCCACACGGCGATCCAGGAGACCGACCTGCTCGAACGGCCCCTGGCCGACGCGTCGGCAGAGGTGGTGCTGCGCCCCTTCCAAGTGATCACCCTGCGATTCACGAGGTAGCGCATGAAGAAGCTGTTCCTGGCGTTGTTGCTGGTGGCGCTCGCCGCGCCACCGGCCACAGCGGCCACGCAGAAGCGAACTGTTGTCTACTACCAAACCCAGTACAGCAACGGCGCGACGGGAACGTACGTCTCACCGAAGCCCCTGATCGACCGCAACACCGGCGTGACCGACGTCCTCGTCGCCGCGATCCACCTCAACGAGAACAAGATCGTCCACCTCAACGACCACCCGCCGGCGCATTCGCGGTACACGCAGATGTGGAAGGACCTCGCCGCGATGCAGGCCCGCGGCGTCAACGTGATCGGCATGGTGGGCGGCGCGGCGGCCGGTTCGTTCCAACGGCTCGACACGCGGTTCAACGAGTACTACCCGCTGCTCAAGGACGTCATCACGCGCTACAAGCTCAACGGCGTCGACCTCGACGTCGAGGAGCGGATGTCGATCGCGGGCGTCCGGCGGGTGATCGACCAGCTGAAGGCCGACTTCGGCGCGAACTTCATCGTCACGCTCTCCCCGGTGGCGTCGGCGCTGTGGGGTGGCGGCAACCTGTCCGGGTTCAACTACGAGGACCTGTACCGCACGCACGGTTCGAAGATCGCGTGGTTCAACGGCCAGTTCTACAACGGCTGGGGCAACGCCGGGAGCACCACCAACTACGACCAGATCATCAACCGGCGGGTGATCCCGGCGAACAAGGTCGTCATGGCCACGCTCACCAGTTCGGCCAACGGCGGGTCGGGCTACGTGAACATCTCGACCCTCAGGAACACCGTGAACTCCCTGAAGACCAAGTACACCAACTTCGGTGGCGTGGCCGGGTGGGAGTACTTCAACTCGCTGCCCGGCGGCACCGCGGCGCCCTGGCAGTGGAGCGCTGAAGTGACATCGATGCAGAAGTAGGCCGAACGGAGCAACTCGGGGCGGGGTGGGCAACCGACACCCCGTCCCGTTGCGTAAGGAGGTGGGTGCCTTCGCCGGTGAGGTGAGGGCAAGCAGAGGGGGAGTTCACGCATGCCTTCTTGGAGATCCGTCACGATCGTGGCCGTGGCACTCGCGGGAGTGCTGTTGCCCGGGGCGGCACACGCGGCACCACCGTCGAACGACGACTTCGACACGGCAACGGTCATCACCGCACTGCCTCACGTCGTCACGCAGGACACCACCGAGTCGACGAAGGCGTCCGACGACCCGTACGGCTGCCTCGGTACCGTGATCAGGGGCTCGGCCTGGTTCACCTACACCGCGACGGAGAACAGCCTGCTGCGGCTGAACACCGAGGGCAGCGACCGCGACATGGACGTCACGACCTTCACCGGTCAGCGCGGCGCGCTGACCCCGGTCCAGGACCCGTTCCACGTCGGCTGCACCACCTACCGGGCCAAGCCGATCACGTTCCCGGCCAAGGCAGGCACGACCTACCACTTCATGGTCGGCAACATGTACTCGACCGGCGGCCAGGTGAAGCTCTCGCTGGACTGGATCGCCCCGCTGTCCAACGACGACTTCGCCAACGCCGAGCGCGTCTCGTCGTTGCCGTTCAGCTCCACGGAGCCGGACTTCACCCGCGCGTCCTCCCAGCCGGGCGAGCCGAACGCCGGAGGGTGTTTCAACACGAATCGGCCGTCCGTCTGGTACGCCTACACGCCGACGCAGGACCAGCCGGTGCTCATGCACGTCAACGGCTCCAACACGGACATCGCTGTCTACGAAGGCACCTCGATCGGCAACCTGACCTTCCTCGCGTGTGAGGCCCCCAGCTACTACTCGGGCAAATCGGTCGGCCTCACCGCCGGTAGGACCTACTACTTCCAGTGGTCGGGCGGCGGGTCCTACTCGTATCCGGACACGCTTCAGCTGACCGAGACGGCAGCGTTGCAGACGTATGTCAGCACCGGCCGGTTCGAGGAGCGGTCGATCTACGAGACCATCGACTTCAACCTTGATCACTACAACCGCTACGACGACACCGTCACGAACGAGTGGGACTTCGGTGACGGCACGACCCTGCCGCCCAGCACCGGAGACAGCCGGTCGCACCGCTACACCGCGGACGGCGTCTACCCGGTGACCGTGCACTCGACCACGCCCGACGGTCGCAAGTCCACGGGCACGACGACCGTGACCGTGAAGACGCACGACGTCGGCATCACCAAGTTCACCGTGCCGGCCTCCGCGCGGGCAGGCGACCAGAAGGAGATCACCGTCCAGGTGGCGAACACCCACTACCTGGAAAAGGTGAAGACCACCCTGTACCGCAACAACGGCAACGGGTGGGAGGAGGTCGGCACCGCCACGCTCGACGTGCCGGCGCACCCGACCCGCAAGGTGAATTTCTCGTTCACCTACACCTTCACGCCGCAGGACGCGACGATCGGCAAGGTGTCGTTCCGCGCGGTCGCCGAACCGCAACTGGCGTACCCGGCGCGGGAGGCGCGGCCCGTCGACAACGAGGTCATCGCCATCGCCACCACGGTCCAGCCGGCGGCCGCCGGCGCCGCGGTCGCGAACTGATCACGGCGACACCACCGGGGTGAGGGCTTGGTGTGGTCGCGGTCCACCGCGACCACACCGGCGTGTTCGTCCGGCCGCAGGCGCGGTCCACCGGGTCCAGCCGGTTCTTCGACGTGTTCACCAGGGACCTGGGCGTAAGGGGTCTCACGGCCGAGCCTTAGGTGATCGTCTGATGTAAGGGGTCACCCCTCAGGCGCAATCTCATCGTTGTCAGCAGGACCGCGAGAGAACGAACTGAGGAGTGAGTCAGATGGAGTGGACGCCCGAAGCGATCAAGGCGGAGATGGACTACCGGCAGGCCTCGCTGCGTGAGGACGCCCGCCGTGTCCAGGAGTACTACCGCAACGGCGGGCAGCCCCGTTCGTGGTGGCACCGCATGACGCATCGCCACGAGCCTGAGGTCCCCAACGGACAACAGGCTGCGTGATGCCGGGGGTAAGCAGCAGGGATGGTTCCTCTCGTCCGGGAACCACCCCTGCTGCTTCGTTCTGGTCAAACCGAGCCGGCTAAGCCTTGGGCAGCCAGGCCTTCACCTTGTCGGCGTTGGCCTCGGCCCACTTCTTGGCCGCGTCCTCGGGCTTCATCTTGTCCTCGGCGATGTACTTCGCGACCGTGTTCTGGTCCTCGTTGGTCCACTTGAAGTTCTTGACCAGCTGGAAGGCCGGGCCGTTGGCGTCGGCGAACTTCTTGGACACGATCTTGTCGAGGTCGTAGTCCGGGTAGTCGCAGGCGACCTTCTCGGCGTCGGCGTCACAGCCCGCCTTGTACTCGGGCAGCTTCACCTTCTCGAGCTTGAGCTCGTTGAGCAGCCACTGCGGCGAGTAGAAGTAGCCGATGACCCACTTCTTGTCCTTCTCCGCCTGGCGGAAGGCCTGGATCAACGCGGTCTCGCTGCCGCCGTACACGACCTTGTAGTTGAGGTTCAGGTTTTTCACCAGAGCCTCGTCGTTGGTCACGAACGACGGGTCGCCGTCGAGCAGCTGGCCCTTGTCGCCGGACTCCGACGTCTTGAACTGGTCGGCGTACTTGTTGAGGTTGTTCCAGTCGAGGATGTCCGGGTGCTCCTTGGCGAGCCACGGCGGCACGTACCAGCCGATCTGGCCCTTCACGCCCGTCGACCCCGCGCTGACGCCGGTCTTCTGCTCGTCGATGTACTTCTTGCGCAGGTCGTCATGACCCCAGTTCTCGACGACCGCGTCGACCTCACCGGTGCCGAAGCCCTGCCAGGCCACCTCTTCCTTGAGCTCCTTCTTGGTGACCTTGCACTTGAGCTCTTTCTCGGCCACGTACGCGAGCACTGCCGCGTTCGCCTCGTAACCGACCCACGGGTTGATCGCGAGATTGAACGTGCCGCAGTCGCCGGTCGCACCCGAGGAGGTGTCACCGACCTTGGCGCCACCGCAACCAGCCAGCGCCAGTGCTCCCACGAGCACGGCTCCCAGCACGCTGTGCCTTGCCACTTTCCAGACCTCCTAGTTGGTCCACCGCTTGGCGGCCGCCTGGGTGAGGCGGTCCAGCATCACGCCCAGCACGACGATCGCGACACCGGCCGCGAGCCCCTTGCCGTACAACTGGCCCTGCGAGAACCCGGCCACCACGTCGTAGCCGAGCGCGCCGGCGCCGACGAGACCGCCGACGACGACCATCGAGAGCACGTAGATCAGCCCCTGGTTGGCGGCGAGGGTCAACGCCCCGCGCGCCATCGGCAGCTGCACCTTCACGATCGTCTGCCACGAGTTCGAGCCCAGCGCCGTGGACGCCTCGACGGTCGCCGGCGACACCGCGCGGATACCGTCCGCGATGATCTTGATGGCGACCGGCGCCGCGAACACCACGGCCGCGATGATCGCGGTGAATCGTGACGCGGAGAACAACGCCAGGAAGGGCACCAGGTAAACAAACGCCGGCATGACCTGCCCGGCGTCGAGAACCGGCCGGATGAACCGGTCCGCGCTCTTGCTGCGTCCCATCCAGACGCCCACCACGATGCCGAGGATCATCACCATGATCGTGGCGACCAGCGTGGACGCCAGCGTGATCATGGAGTCCTGCCACAGGCCGGTCGCGACCAGCAAACCCAGGCACACGGCCGAAACGATCGCGGACCTGACGCCACCGATCAGGAACGACAGCGCCACGATCACCAGCGCCACCAGGAACCACGGCGACTCGGCGAGCAACGCCTGCAACGGGTTGATCAACGCGAACGTCACGAAGTCCTTGAAGCCACCGGTGATCAGCGGCAGCGAGTCCTGCGCCCACTCCGTCACGGCCGTCGCGCCCTGCCGGATCGAGCTGCCGATCTCCACATCGGACTGGAACTCGGCCGCCCACAGGTAGGTGTAGGAGAGGTAGACCAGGACGCCCGTGACGCCCAGCCCGCCGAACAGCGCCCAGCGCGGCAGCGAGCGGCGTTCGGTCGCGGCGGTCGTCACCCGGTCCAGCACGATCGCCAGCACCACGATCGCCAGGCCCGCGTTGAACGCCGTGCCGACATCGAGCGTCTGCAACGCCTTCACGACCGTCTTGCCGAGGCCCGGCGCGTCGATCAGCGCGGCGATCGTGACCATCGACAGCGCGGCCATGATCGTCTGGTTGACGCCGAGCACGATCGTCTTGCGCGAGGACGGCAGCAGCACCTTGACGAGCGTCTGCTGCCGGGTCGCGCCAAGGGATTCACTCGCCTCGACGGTGTTGCGCGGCACCGAGCGGATGGCGTGCGCGGTGATCCGGATCGCCGGCGGCGCCGCGTAGATCAGCGTGGCGATCGTCGCCGACGCCGGGCCGATCAGGAAGAACAGCGTCAGCGGCGCCAGGTAGACGAACGTCGGCATGGTCTGCATGAAGTCGAGCACCGGTGTGATGACCCGATTGGCCCGATCGGACAGTCCCGCCCAGATCCCGAGCGGAATGCCGAACAGCAACGAGATCACGACCGCGGAGAGGGTCAGCGAGAGCGTGTCCATGCTCTCCTGCCACAAACCCTGCAGCCCCAGGAACACGAAGCCCGCGATCGCCAGCAGCGCGACCCGCCAGCCGGCCACCACCAGGCTGACGAAGCCCGCGATGCCGACCACGCCGAGCCAGCCGATCACCGGCACCGGCCGGCCGAACGACGGCTGCGCGATCATCGCCTGCACGAAGGTCACGAACTCGTCGATGACGAGCCGGATCTCGTTGAAGAAGTAGAGGAACAGCGGGTTGGAGTTCCTGGACGCGCCGATCGCATCGTTGACGTCGTTGACCCACCGGTGCAACGGCGTCAGCGCGGAGGCGTCCAGCGGCAGCGTCCCGATGTTGCGGAACAGCAGCCACAGCACCAGCCACGCGAGAATGATCCCGCCGATTATCAGCGGCTTGCGAGGAAGTTGCCGTGGGGCGGCTACGGCAACCATCACGCCTCCCCGGCCACGACCCCGAGGATCTCCTCGTCAGCCACCACGCCGAGCAACTCGCCGTTCTGCACGACCTTCACCGGCTTGTCGGCGCTGAGCACGCTGCGCACGGCTTCCCGCACAACGGTTTCCGGGCCGAGCTCCGGCCCGTCCAGCTCGTCGTCGGGACGCGGCGGGCGCATGATCCACTTCAACGTCAGCACGTGCGAACGCGGCACGTCCTTCACGAAGTCGCGCACGTAGTCGTCCGCGGGCGCGCCGACCAGTTCGTCGCCGGTGCCGACCTGCACGACCTGGCCGTCCCGCATGATCAGGATGCGGTCGCCGAGCCGGAGCGCCTCGCTCAGGTCGTGGGTGATGAAGACCATCGTCTTGCCGACCTCGCGGTGCAGCCTGATGACCTCGGACTGCATGTCGCGCCGGATCAGCGGGTCGAGCGCCGAGAAAGGCTCGTCGAAGAACAGCACATCGGGATCGCCGGCGAGTGCGCGCGCGAGACCGACGCGCTGCTGCATACCGCCGGAGAGCTGGTCCGGATAGGACTTCTCGTAACCGGTGAGCCCCACCAGGTCGATCACTTCCTGTGACCGCTCCCCGCGTTTCACCCGCGGTACCCCGCGGATTTCCAGCCCGTAACCGACGTTGTCGGCGACCGTGCGGTGCGGGAGCAGCCCGAAGTGCTGGAAAACCATGGAGAACTTGTTCCGGCGCAGGTCACGCAGACGTTTCGCGTCGGCTTCGAGAATGTTCTCGCCTTCGAACATGATCGTGCCCGCGGTCGGCTCCACGAGTCTCGTCAGACAACGGACCAGTGTGGACTTGCCCGATCCGGACAGTCCCATGACCACGAACATCTCACCCGGAGCGACCTCGAAGTCCACTCCGCGCACGGCGGCGACGGCACCTGTGCGGTCCATCAACTCCGCTCGTGACAACGATTTCAAGTCGTCCGATGCCACCACTTGAGACGCGTTGGGGCCGAACACCTTCCACAGGTCCCTGACCGAAATCACGGGATCCACGCCAAACCACTCCGACCTTGTTGCGGACTGCTGTTGCGGACTGCGCACACCGTTCCTCGATGCGCGACAGCATTGACCTTCGCACGAGTACGGTCAAGGGCTGATACAAATCGGATCCTTTGTGGACAACCAATCATCCCATGACTTGACGCGGTCTGATCGATGGGGAAAAGCTGAACTGAGCGGTCTCCTGCATCGCTCTTCCCCCCGACGAGGAGCTGTTCGTGCAAGCCCCCAGAATCGCTCTGGCATTGACGCTCGTGTTGACAATTGCCGGTTGTGGCAGCGGATCGACGTCGTCGTCACCACGCTCCAGCTCGGCAGCACCACCAGAGCCCTGCGACTCCATCACCATCGCGGTAAACCCGTGGGTCGGCTACGAGGCCAACGCGGCTGTGATCGCGCACCTCGCCGAGAAGCGGCTCGGCTGCAAGGTCACGAAGAAGGAAGTGGACGAGCAGACCGCCTGGCAGGGCCTCGACTCGGGCGAGATCGACGTGATCCTGGAGAACTGGGGTCACGAGGACCTGAAGCAGAAGTACATCGACGAGAAGCGCACCGCCGTGCGGGTCGGCCCGTCCGGCAACAAGGGCGTGATCGGCTGGTACGTGCCGCCGTGGATGAAGAAGACCTACCCGGACATCACGAACTGGCAGAACCTCAACAAGTACGCGGATCTGTTCAAGACCCCCCAGTCCGACGGCAAGGGCCAGGTGCTCGACGGCGACCCCTCGTTCGTCACCAACGACGAGGCGCTGGTCAAGAACCTGGGCCTCAACTACAAGGTCGTCTACGCGGGCAGCGAGCTGGCGTCGATCAAGGCGTTCCGCCAGGCGGAAGAGAAGAAGACGCCGCTGATCGGCTACTTCTTCGAACCGCAGTGGCTGCACCTCGACATCGAGCTGGTCAAGATCGACCTGCCCGAGTACGCGGCGGGCTGCGACGCGGACGCGGCCAAGGTCGCCTGCGACTACCCGCGCTACGAGCTGGACAAGATCGCTTCCAAGAAGTTCATGGACAAGGGCGGCCCCGCTGCTCGACTGATCCAGAACTTCCAGTGGAGCAACGACGAGCAGGACACCGTCGCGTCGTTCATCGCGAAGTACAAGATGTCGGCGGACGAGGCGGCGAAGCGGTGGGTCGAGGCGAACCCGGACCGCGTCGAGGACTGGCTGACCAAGGCCAAGCCCTGACCGTTGGTCCGTGACTCCCGCGGCTAGCTCCTGCCGCGTGACCACCACTTCTCGTCGGGGCCGGAGATGTCCTCGACGCTGAGCCTGCGAACGGATCCCGCTCGCTTGAGCCGGGCCTCCAGCTGGTCTTTTCGTTGCGCGAGCCGGCGGTAGATCTCCACTGCGGAGGTCTCCTGCCGGCTCTGCTGGTTCTGCTGCTGGTTTTGCGACTGGTTTTGAGGCTGTCTCCCCGACTGTCTTTCCACGGTTCGCCAGTTGCCGAGGAACTCCAGCGTCAGGTCGGCGACGGCCTGCCCGGCATGTGCGGTGAGAGTGTCGGCCGGCGTCGCGAACCGTCCGGCGTGAAACGCCAGGTTCCTGGTGACGTACAGCCACTCCAGCACCGCGGCCATCGTGTCCTCCTGCTCGCGCAACCAACCGGCGAGCACCTTGGAATCCGCGAGCCGTGCCCGCCAGATCTCCACCAGGTCCCGCACCAGTCCGCCTTCGTTCTCGGCCAGCGCGGTGACGGCGTCCTGAGCGGCGCGGAGCTGTTCGTTCGGGCGGTTGTGCTCGATCAACACCTCCAGCCAGGCGTCCACCGACTTGAGGTGGTGCTTCACGCCAGTGGTCGGCACCTGGGCGTCGAGCGGCCCGCGCAGCTGCTTGTCGTGGTTGGTGACCACGACGTGCAGGCTGATCAGGTGCTGCCGCAACATCTGCAGCGCACACGCCTTGGCCAGCCACGCGATCTTGCTCGGATCCAGCCCCGTCGCCTCCAGCGCACTCCACGCGAGCCCGGCGCTGGCCATCGGCGCGTCGACCTGACGCGCCAGGTTCGCCACCCGCATCGCACTGCGCAACTCGGCGGGCCAGTACGGCGTGAGCGGATAGGCGTTCCCGACCGTGCGCTGATGCTCGGTCCCCCGCGTGACCCGCCCACTCGGACCGCTGACCTGCCACAACGGCGCGATGTCCAGCTCGGTCAGCCGCTCCCCTGCCGCGTACTGGTCGAGCACCTCGCTGAGAATCCGCCGCCCGAGCAACGCCGCCGTGTGCGCGTCCGCCGCGTTGACCGGCAACCGCACCAGCACCGACGAGCCGTCCACCGCGTCCTTCAGGAAGTCGTCCTTCGGCAACCTGTTGCGGTGCAACGGCTCCTGCCGCGCAAACGGCAACAGCTGGTCGAGGTGCCGGAGCACCCGCGCGCCTCGTACCACCAGCGCCACGACGTGCCTGCGCGGTTCCGGCCAGAGCACCTCTTCGAGATCGTCGCCGGGCTTCTTGAGCCACCTCAGCAGATCCGCACGCAGCTGCCTGCCATCCCGGCCGTGCACCGCCACCACGACCGCGACCTCCGCGATCATCCTGGCGCGCAACGGAAGTTCCACACCGTTCCACAATGGAGTGATCCACTGCTTGACCGCCGCTTCCAGTGCCCGCGGGTCGAGCTTCGTGGCAGCCGCGGCCGTCACCTGAGGATCGAGCTTCTGCCCGTCGGCCGCGATGGCCGCGTCGACGTCCAGCAAGATCCGGCGCGCCTCAGCGAGCTCCTGGGCACCGCCGTGCGCGTACGCGGGTTTGGCCGCGTCCATGCACGCGAGTGAGGTGGCGATGATGCGGCGCAACAGGTTCCACCGCGGCTGATCCTCCGCGGCATGACTCTCGAGGGCGGTCTGCGCCCGCGTAACGGCGAGAAACGCGCTGTTGAGGCCCGCCACGTGTTCGCCGAGGTGCGCGTCGGGGTCGAGCGCGCGCAACACGCCCTGCAACAACGCCCGTTGCCCGCGATCGAGCTTCGCGTCGTCGAACACCTGCCGCAACCGGGCGTCGAGGTACTGGTAGCGCACGCGACGACCCTAGTGCGGCGACATGCCTGAACACTGGTCTTCACTGGAACACTGGCTTCATGGACAACAGGAAGGCGCTCTTCGCGGGTGCGGACGGCCAGTCGCTCGCGGGCCGCCTTGAACTCCCCGCCGGCGACGTGGTGGCGACCGCCGTCTTCGCCCACTGCTTCACCTGCGGCAAGGACTCGGTGGCCGCCACCCGCATCTCCCGCGCGCTCGCCGCCCGCGGCGTGGCGGTGCTGCGCTTCGACTTCACCGGCCTCGGCCAGTCCGACGGCGACTTCGAGAACACCACCTTCACGTCCAACGTCGACGACCTGGTGTGCGCCGCCAACCACCTGCGCGACACCATCGACGCCCCGAGCGTCCTCATCGGACACTCACTCGGCGGCGCCGCCGTCCTGACCGCGGCCCGCCAGATCCCCGAGGTCAAGGCCGTCGTCACCATCGGCGCACCCGCCGACACCTCCCACGTCGAACACCTGCTGGGTTCGTCCAAAAACGAGATCGAGACGCACGGCGTCGCCGAAGTGCTGCTGGCCGGACGCCCGTTCCGGATCAGCAACAACTTCCTGCTGGACATCAACCAGCAGGACCAGACGGCCTGCATCGCCGGCCTGAACCGCGCCCTGCTGGTCATGCACTCGCCGCACGACGACCTCGTGGGCGTGGACAACGCCAGGATCATCTTCGACTCTGCCCGCCACCCGAAGGCGTTCGTGTCGCTGGACGGCGCCGACCACCTGCTGACCGACCGCGCGGACGCGACCTACGTGGCGGAAGTGCTCGCGGCGTGGGCCAGCCGCTACCTGTAGCGCCGCTGGCCGAGGAGCTGCCGCGGAAAGACGCGAAAACCCGCAGCGATGAACTCGCTGCGGGTTTTCGTCAACCGTCGGGGCGACAGGATTTGAACCTGCGACCCCCCGCTCCCAAAGCGGGTGCGCTACCAAACTGCGCCACGCCCCGGTTGCAACCAGCTTACCGCCACCCGCTAAGGTATTAACCGCAGCCCCTTCAAGGGGTCGCACGCGGGCGTAGCTCAATGGTAGAGCCCTAGTCTTCCAAACTAGCTACGCGGGTTCGATTCCCGTCGCCCGCTCTGCGAAAGGCCCGAGTGTTCACGCACTCGGGCCTTTCTCGTGAGCTGGGTCACGCTGAGGTGACGCCGATCTGGGTGTGGCGGTGGGTGGGGCGGTCGATTTCGTCTGCCACGGCCAGTGCGAAGTCCTCGTAGGTCAGCTCGTCGGCCGGATTGACCGCGCCCAGCCGGTACTTGCCCGTGGGTGTGCCGCCGAACATGCCGGCCGGGCTCATGACCAGCCAGTCCGCATCGGACTCTGCCAGCACCTCCACGCCCGCCGCGTGACCTAGGCAGAACTGCTTGTGCTCGGCGGGGAAGTCGGGGTTGTCGATCACTCGCACGCCGGGCGAGGTCTCCATCAGGGGGTAGATGCCGACCACGATGATCCGGCCGGCGTCGGAGGCCACCAGTGCACGGGCGGCCTCGGTGTAGAACTCGGTCGCGTCGCGGGAGAGGTCCGCCACCGCGCTCACCGCCACGTCGTGGCCCGCGGCCACCTCTGCGGCGGCTTGCACGCCGGGGTCACGGCCGATCCTGGTCACCTCGTGGCCGCGGGACTCCGCGACGGCCGCGATCTGCCGTCCCGCTTGGCCGGACGCTCCGAAAACAACGATCTTCGCCATGAGCGCGAAGGTAGGGTGCTGGTGTCCGGTTTCCGCAACGATATCGGGGGTGACCAGGTGCGATGCGACTGCGCCGAGGTGCTGCGGGACCTGCCGTACCGCATCGGGGACAAGTGGACCGCGCACGTGTTGCGCGGGTTGCAGCACGGCCGTAAGAGGTTCACCGAACTGCGCGCGGAAATGCCAGGGGTGACGCCCAAAGTGCTCACCGAGACGTTGCGGGCGATGGAGCGCGACGGCACGGTGAGCCGCGAGGCGTTCGACGAGAACCCGCCGCGCGTCGAGTACGAACTGACCGGGCAGGGCATCAAGATGCTCGGACTGCTCGACCTGTGCTGTGCCTGGGCCCGAGAGAACCTGGTGGAGACCGATGCGTCTTGAACAGATCGTCGTGGACTGCAACGACCCGAGCCGGCTGGTCCGGTTCTGGGCCGAGTTGCTGGGCGGCGAGCCGGTGAACCGCGAGCACGGCTGGGCCCACGTCGAACCGCCCGGCGGCGTGCGGATGTCGTTCCAGCCGGTGCCCGAGCGCAAGGACGTGAAGAACCGGCTGCACCTCGACTTCGAGGTCGACGACATCGAGGCCGCCGTCGTGAAGGCGGTCAACCTCGGAGCGCAGCGCGAAGGCGTGATCGTCACCGACGAGAAGGGCAGCTTCCAGGTCATGCGCGACCCGGAGGGAAACGAGTTCTGCTTCGTCCGCTGACCTGACAGGCCACTGGTTCGTCCACTGTGGAACTACTGGACGGCGCGCCAGAGGGCCTCACCGAAGCGGATCGCGAGGATCACGAGCAGCACGCCGATCGCGAAACTGATGAGGCACCGCACGATCACGACCAGCTTGGTGCCCTTCACCCGGCCATGATTCAACGCCGCACGGCATGAACAACAGGGCCCAACGGAACCAATAGCATGCAGGTGTGACCGATTGCCTGTTCTGCCGCATCGTCGCGGGCGAGATCCCGGCGACCGTCGTGACGGAGACCGACACGACGCTCGCGTTCCGCGACATCGACCCCAAAGCGCCCACGCACGTCCTGGTGATCCCCAAGGAACACCACCGCGCGATCGGCGACGCCGACCCGGTGCTCGCGGGCCAGATCCTCGCGACCGCGCACCAGGTCGCGAAGCAGGAGGGGATCGACGAGTCCGGCTACCGGCTCGTGTTCAACACCGGCAAGGACGGCGGCCAGACCGTCTTCCACGTGCACTGCCACGTCCTGGGCGGCCGCGGCCTCAGCTGGCCTCCTGGCTAGATCGCATTCGGGCTAGATCACATTCGGGCTGGTCACATCGGGAATGGCCATTTCCCGCACGAACTTCGCGTCGACCGGGTCTCCGTGGCCCGGCACGACGATCCGCGGGTCCAGCTCCAGCAACCGGTCCAGCACGGCGCGCCAGTTCGACGGCGTGGCGTCCGAGCCGGCCTGAGCGGGAGCGCCCTGCTCGACGAGGTCGCCCGCGAACACCACACCGACGTCCGGCACGTGCACGATCACGTCGTGCGAGGTGTGCGCCGGCCCGAAGTGGTGCAGGTCGACCCTGCGCCCACCGACGTCCAGCGTGACCGTGTCGCGGAACGTGTGGGTAGGCGCGATGAGCGTGCCCTCGAACGGCTCCGAGTGGTACACGGCGCGCGATTCGAGCAGGGTTTCGTCCACGACGCAGTCCTCGTGCGCCCACACCTCGCACGGCAGGAACGCCTCAGTCGCGAGCACGTGATCCCAGTGGTTGTGCGTCAACACGATCCGCGACGGACGGATCTCCTCGGCGAGCGCCGGATCCATGCCGGAGTCCACGAGCAGCGAATCACCGGATCCGGTGATGAGGCCGAGCGTGAGGTCGAGCTCGGCATGACGCTTGATGAACACACCGGAAGCGATCTCGATCACCGCAGCACCCCGTCCACCAGGACCGGGGCAGCGGTGCTCACGTTGATCTGAACGGCGAGATCGACGTCGACCGGGTGACCGTTCTCGATCAGCTCACGTCCAGACCCGCAGTCCCGCACGGCAGCGGCGACATCGGTGTTCCGGAACGCCGCGGCCGCGAGCTCGGCCTCCGGCGAGGCCTTCCCCTCCAGCGCGGCCAGCACCGCGCCGGCACCCAGGTAGTCCTCGACGCACGGGCGCAGCGGCCCGAACTCGCGTGGGCCCGAGTGGAGGATGTCCAGCCCCCACCGCTCGCCACCGGGCACGACTCCGATCGTCTCCCCCAGCTCGGCAGCCCGCTTGGCGACCGCCGCGGCGTTGCGCAGGCAGGCCGCGAGCACGTGCGCCCCGGTCTCGGCGGCCAGGAAGCAGAGGTTCGACCCGTTCGGTGACGGCAGCTCGACCAATCCCGTGGCGTCGACGAGTGATGCTGGTCGCAACGTCTTTCCTGAAGAAGGCTTCCACCGCGACGGCCGCACCTGGCCACCGTTGCCGACCACGAGGTCGACGGACGTCGTGAACGACAGCACGTCGACGACAATCAGCACGTCACAGCCTCGCAGCGCCTCGACGCCCTCAGGCCCCCACTCCAGCCGCAGCTGGTACCCCTCCTGAGCAAACATGCTCACCAGCGTGTCAGACTCCGTGACGTGCGCGTTTATCTGGCAGCAGACCACGCGGGCTTCGAGCTGAAGTCCCACCTGTCCACGGCTCTCACCGAGCAGGGTTACGAGGTCGTCGACGTCGGTGCCCACGAATACGACGCCCAGGACGACTACGTGTCGTTCTGCGTCGACGCCGCTGAGCAGGTCGTGGCCAACCCCGGCAGCCTCGGCGTCGTCATCGGCGGCTCCGGCAACGGCGAGCAGATCGCCGCGAACAAGGTGAAGGGTGCCCGCGCCGCGCTGGCGTGGAACATCGACACCGCGCAGCTGGCCCGCGAGCACAACGACGCCAACCTCGTCGGCATCGGTGCCCGCCAGCACTCCACCGAGGAGGCGACCGCGATCGTCTCGGCGTTCCTCAAGACGTCCTTCTCGGGCGAGTCCCGGCACCAGCGCCGCATCGACCAGGTCAGTGCTTACGAAAACAGCGCCGAAAACAAGGCCTGATGCCTGAAGGCCACACGCTGCACCGCCTCGCGCGGCTGCACCAGCGCCGGTACGCGGGCAGGCCCGTGTCCGTCACCAGTCCACAGGGACGCTTCTCGGCGTCCCTTGTGGACGGACGCAAGCTCGTTCGCGCCGAGGCACATGGAAAGCACCTGTTCCACGTCTACGGCCCGGACGCGATCGTGCACGTCCACCTCGGGTTGTACGGAACGTTCACCGAGTCACCGCTGCCCGCCCTGCTGCCCATCGGCCAGGTCAGGATGCGGATGGTCGGCGAGACGCACTGGACCGACCTGCGCGGCCCGACCGCGTGCGAGGTGCTGAACTCCGACGAGGTCAAGGTGATCCGCGAGCGGCTCGGGCCCGACCCGTTGCGCAAGGACGCCGACCCCGACCGCGCCTACGAGCGGATCATCCGGTCGAAGCAGTCGCTGGCCGTGCTGCTGATGGACCAGAAGATCCTCGCGGGCGTCGGCAACGTCTACCGCGCCGAGGTGCTGTTCCGGCACAACGTGAACCCGTTACTGGTCGGCAACAAGGTCAGCCGCGAGCTGTGGGACGCGTTGTGGGACGACCTGGTCGTGCTGATGAAGGACGGCGTGAAGGTCGGCCAGATCAACACGGTCCGCCGCGAGCACATGCCGCGCGCCATGGGTCGTGCGCCACGCGTGGATCGGCACGGCGGCGAGGTGTACGTCTACCGCCGTGCCGGGGAGCCGTGCCTGGCCTGCGGCACCGAGGTGCTGACCACGGAACTGGCGGCGCGCAACCTGTTCTGGTGCCCCGCCTGCCAGCCCTGAGATTTCCTCCGGGGTGGGTTTTCGGGTCCTGCTGGAAAGTGCTCAGTTCGTGAGCACTTAAAAGTCGAACCCGCCGCCCATGTCGCCGAAGTCGAAGCCACCGGCGTCGCCCATGTCGGCGCCGCCACCCATGTCGCCGCCGAAGTCACCGGCGCCCATGTCCGCCATGCCGTAGTCGCCGATGCCGTGCATACCGGAGAACATGGCGTCCATCAGCAGGAACGTGCCAATGCCCCATGCGCCTGCCACGAGCGCGGGCTTCCACCACGGCTCGGAGTACCAGCCACGCGGCACCGGACGTCCGGCGACCATGCCACCGGGGTAGTAGTAGGGCGTACCGGAACCGGACTGAGGCGACGCGGCGTACTGGTGGCCCTCGACGCTGACCTGGCGGTCCTCGCTGACGGCACCCGCCTGCTTCTGCCCGGCGCTCTCCGGCAGCGCGGGCCCGGGGTCCATGCCCATGGCCTCACGCGCCGCGCGCACGTAGTGCAGACCTTCCATCGCCGTCTCGGTGACGAGCCGCGCCTGCGGGATCGTGCGAGCCTGCTCCATCTGCGATCCGGCGGCGGTGAAGCGCTCGGACGCGTCGGCCATCGCTTGCGTGGACGCGGCGTTGCTGCCGGTGAGGCTCATCACCTGCCCACCCAGCCGCTCGACCCAGCGGCGCGCCTCCGCCTTGGCGTCGTCGAGCTCCCGCGCCTTGCGCGCGTTGCTCTGGCTGACCAGGTAAAACACCCCTGCAATCAGCAGTACGAGTACAACCACCCACACGATGGTGCCCACGGCTTTACCTCCCACACCAGGTAAACCGTCAACGAGCAACAACGGCCGTGAGTTCCGTCAGAACACCTCTGGGCAGTGCGGCTCATACGCGCCGAGGAACGCCGTCGTCAGCGCGTCCACGTGTCCAGGCGTGTGTTCGACCACGCGGTGTGCGCGCTTGAGCACAGAAAGCCGTACGCCACCGAGGAAAACACTGCCGAGGGCGGCGGCGTCCAGCGTCACGTCGGCCGGGTCCTCGGTGCGCGTCACCACCGCTTCGCCGCCCTTGACCGTGAACCGCCAGCGCCCGGAGTTCCACGGGCAGAAGGAGTCCTCGACCTCGAGCACACTGTCCACATCGGACGAATAGTGCCGCAGCGGCAACGCGCGGTCGACGTCGACGATCCGCAGCCACAGCGCGTCGCCGGCCTCGCGGCGCACCTTCCGCGGGTTGTCGACCATGTGCAGGATCGGGTCGTCCCAGGCGGTGTAGAAGGAGATGGAACCCGCGAGGTCCATGTCCAGCAAGTACCGGTAGAGGTCCACGTACGCCTGTTCCGTCTCACACGCCAGCTCACGCACGTGCAGCTCGTTCTGCGGCCCGCTCGAGTCGCCGTGGTGCTTCACGCGGAACACCACGTACCCCTCGGGATGCAGGGCGTACCGGTAGGAGGTGAGCCCGTCGCGGTCGACCTCTCGATCGGCGAGCTGCACGTCCCAGGTGTGCTCGACCCTGCTCAGCCAGCCGACCTTGGTACGGCGCACCCGCTCGTGCACCTCGCGCATGAACGGCATCGCCTCGTCGCGCGACACCTGGCGGATCCGCGTGTCGCTCACGTGCACGCCGGGGTGGAACGCCATGCGCGTCGGCATCGTCATCATCGCCAGGCTGCTGGCGTACTCGCCGTAGCCGAACCGGCGGTAGATCGAGCCCTCCGACGCCCAGAGGATCGCGATCGCCTCGCCGTTCTCGTGCATGCCGTGCAGCTGCGTCCGCATCAGCAACGACGCCACGCCGCGCCGGCGATGACCTGGCATGACCGACACCACGGTCACCGCGCCGACCGGGGCCTGACGCTCACCGGGAACGGTGATCTCGCGGCTCAGAACTCCGGCGGTGCCGATCATCTGGTCGCCGTCGAACACCGCGTGCGCCCGGTCCCGTTCCAGGACCTTGAGCCACTTGCTGTCCTCGCCGGCCGGATCCCCCAGGAACGCCCACGCCATGACGTTCTGGAACGCCTGGACGTCGGATTCGTCGATGGTCCTGATGCTCAGCGCCGAGTCAGCCATGACAGCAGTGATACGCCGCCACGGCCGCACTCGCAGCTCAATTACCGCTGGACCGACTTGATCTCGCAGAACTCGTCCAGGCCGAACCTGCCGAACTCACGGCCGTTGCCCGACTGCCGGTAGCCACCGAACGGCGCGCTCGTGTTGAACGCGGCGGCGTTGATGTCGACCTGACCGGTGCGCAGCCGCTTGGCCATCCGCAGCGCCCGATCGGTGTCGGCGGAGAACACGCCGCCCGCCAGGCCGTAGATGGTGGAGTTCGCGATCCGCACCGCGTCGTCCTCGTCCGCGTAGGGCATGACCGCCAGGACCGGCCCGAAGATCTCCTCCTGCGCGATCGTCATCTCCGGCGTCACGCCGCCGAACACCGTCGGCATGACGTAGAAGCCCTGCGGCAACGGCGCGTCCGGCCCACCGGCGGCGAGCGTCGCGCCTTCCTCGACACCCTTGCGGATGTAGCCGACCACGCGGTCGCGCTGCGCCGCGGACACGGCCGGGCCGATGCGCGTCGACGGGTCGCTCGGGTCCGCCGACGTGTACTTCCGCGCAGCGGCAGCGGCCAGTTCGACGGCTTCGTCGTGACGGTCCGCGGGCACCAGCAGGCGGGTCCACGCGCTGCACGCCTGGCCGTTGTTCATGAACGAGTTCGCGACCGCGATCTTCACCGCGCGCCCGAAGTCGGCATCGTCGAGCACGATGCACGCGGACTTGCCGCCCAGTTCGAGCGCGACCCGCTTGACCGTCTCGGACGCCACCGCGGACACCCGCCGCCCGGCCCGAGTGGAGCCGGTGAACGACACCATGTCCACGTCCGGGTGCGCCGCCAGCGCCTCGCCGACGACCGGCCCGGTGCCGTGCACCAGCGCGAAGACGCCGTCGGGAACAGCGGCCGTGATGATCTCGGTGAGCAGGTCGGCGGTCCCCGGCGCGAGTTCGCTCGGCTTGAGCACCACGGTGTTGCCCGCGGCGAGCGCCGGCACGACCTTCGCGACCATCTGCTGCAGCGGGAAGTTCCACGGCGTGATGGCGGCGACGACCCCGATCGGCTCGCGGAAGACCAGCGAGTGGCCGATCTCCTCCGGCTCGAAGTAGCCGCGCTCCAGCACGTCCGCGACGCCCTCCGCGATGGCGATGGGGTTCGCGACCTGCACCTTCTGGCTGAACGTGATGGGGGTGCCCATCTCACGGGTCATGGTCGCCGCGAGCTCGTCCGCGCGGGAACGCAGGCCGTCGATGATCGTCCTGACCACCTTCGCCCGTTCCTCCACCGAGGTCTGCGACCACGCCGGGAAGGCGGCCACTGCGGCGGCCACGGCCGTGTCGACGTCGGCCGGCGTGCCTTCGGCGAGCGTGCCGACGACTTCCTCGGTGGCGGGGTTGACGACCTCGATCACGAGAGCCCTCCATGCGGATGTGACACCACTGCGCTGACAACGTGCCAGCCTGTCACATCACCTCACGGCGGTCACCCCGAAGCTGCCACAACACCCCCTAGCCGCCGCTCACGCAGCACTCGCAGGTGCACCGACGCCCAGGTCCGGTACGGCCGCCACGCCTCGGACACCTCGGCCAACGGCCTGCCGTAGCGTTCGCGGACCTCGTCGGTCAGCCGGGATTCGTTGTGCGGCACGGCGTCCGGCTCGTTCGCCCCGCGCAGGACCACCAACTCGGCCGCGAACGGCCCCAGCCCCTTGACCTGTTGCACCGCCAGCACCGCCGCCGCGGGTTTCATGGCGCGCAAAGTCACCGCGTCCAGCAACCCGTCCAACGCCGCTTCAGCCACCGCCCGCAGGTACTCGGGCTTGCGACCGGGCAGGTCCAGCTCGAGCCCCAACAGCTCCGCCGGTGCCGGGAACACGCCGTCCCGCAGCAACGAAGCCTTCACCACGGCCGCCTGCGACATGCGGACCCGCTGCGCCAGCACCGACCACGCCGCCGCCTCGTACGGTGAATAGAACCCACACGGCCGTAAACCGGGCAATTCCGACTGCGCGGCAGCGATCACCGGATCTCGCACGCCGACGTCCGGCCACGCCCGCCCGTCGACGTCCAGCGACAGGAACCGGCACACCTGCGCCGCCGCCAGGTCGAGATCGCCATCACCGGAGAGTTCGAGAACAGCAGTGGCGCCGTGCTGAGTCACAGAGACATCGGCACGGCGCCACTCACCTTCGACCAGGAACGTCGCCCGCAGCGCCTCACCCTCGCGCTGAGGCAACGCCGACGGCGTGAAGCCCTCCCAGAAAGCCCTGGAGGTCGCCAGCGACCAGGGCCCCTGAACTGCTGCTTCGACGCGGTGGTGTGCCATGTCGGAGACGCTAGCGAGCACCCCTGACAGAAAATTCAGCCGAGAGGCTCAGCAGGACTCAGCTGAAGTCCAGTTCACCCGTACGGGTCCGCTTGAGCTCGAAGAAGTACGGGAAGCCGGCGAGCATCCGAGCACCGTCGAAGATCGTGCCGGCCTCGTCACCGCGCGGGATCTTCGTCAGCACCGGGCCGAAGAACGCGACACCGTCGATGTGGATGGTCGGCGTGCCGACGTCCATGCCGACCGGGTCCATGCCGCGGTGGTGGCTCGCCCGCAGTGCCTCGTCGTACTCGGTCGAGTGCGCGGCCTCTGCGAGCTCGGCCGGCAGCTCGGCGTCGGCCAGCGCGAGCTTGATGATCTCGTCGAAGTCCTGGTTGCCCTCGTTGTGGATGCGCGTGCCCATCGCGGTGTACAGCTTCGGCAGCACCTCGTTGCCGAACTTCTGCTCCGCGGCGATGGCCACGCGAACCGGACCCCAGCCCTTGGTCATGAGCTCCTTGTACTGCTCGGGCAGGTCACGGCCCTCGTTCAGCACGGCAAGGCTCATCACGTGGAAGCTCAGGTCGATGTCGCGGACCTTCTCCACCTCGAGGATCCACCGGGAGGAGATCCAGGCGAACGGGCAAAGGGGGTCGAAGTAGAAGTCGACCTTCGCCTTGTCGGTCATGCGTGCCCCTTTAGTGACGGTAGGTGGCGTTATCGCCCCATCAGCCCAACCAGATCACCCTGTCATCTCTTCCCGTACGCCGGTTCCGTGATTGGATGCGGGAGTCATAACCATTCCCGACGACGTCAGCGCGTAACCACCCGCGCGGCAGACGAGGTGACCAGTGGCCGCGCCCAACCTCACCCGCGACCAGGCTCAGGAACGTGCTGAGCTGCTGGAAGTGGAGTCCTACCGGATCGAGCTGGACCTGACCGACGGCGGCGGAAAGCCGGGTTCGGACACGTTCCGCTCCACCACCACCGTGGTGTTCCGCAGCCGGACTCCGGGTGCTTCCTCGTGGATCGACATCGTGGCGGCGACCGTGCACCGCGCTGTGCTCAACGGCAGCGAGCTCGACGTCTCCGAATACCGCGAGGAGGACGGCGTCAAGCTGCCGGACCTCGCGGAGACCAACGAACTCACCATCGAGGCCGACTGCCGGTACATGAACACCGGCGAGGGCCTGCACCGGTTCGTCGACCCGGTCGACGGCGGTGTGTACCTGTACTCGCAGTTCGAGACCGCGGACGCCAAGCGCATGTTCGCGTGCTTCGACCAGCCCGACCTCAAGTCGGTCTACTCGATGAAGGTCACGGCGCCGCACGACTGGAAGGTCATCTCGAACGGCGAGATCACCGCCACCGAGGACGGCGAGGGCGGCGCGGACGTGCACACGTTCGCCACCACCAAGCCGATGTCGACCTACATCGTGGCCCTGGTCGCCGGTCCTTACGCCGAGTGGCGCGACGAGTTCGTCGAGGGTGACTTCCGCATCCCGCTGGGCATCTACTGCCGCGCCTCGCTCGCTCCTCACATGGACCACGAGCGGCTGTTCACCGAGACCAAGCAGGGCTTCGGGTTCTTCCACAAGGCGTTCGGGGTGCAGTACCCGTTCGGCAAGTACGACCAGTGCTTCGTGCCCGAGTTCAACGCGGGCGCGATGGAGAACGCCGGCTGCGTCACGTTCCTCGAGGACTACGTCTTCCGCAGCCGCGTCACCCGCTACCTCTACGAGCGCCGCGCCGAGACCGTGCTGCACGAGATGGCGCACATGTGGTTCGGCGACCTGGTCACCATGCGCTGGTGGGACGACCTGTGGCTGAACGAGTCGTTCGCCACCTGGGCGTCCGTGCTCGCACAGGCAGAGGCCACCGAGTACCGCCAGGCGTGGACGACGTTCGCGAAGATCGAGAAGTCCTGGGCGTACCGGCAAGACCAGCTGCCCTCGACGCACCCCGTCGCCGCGGACATCTCCGACGTGCAGGCGGTCGAGGTCAACTTCGACGGCATCACCTACGCCAAGGGCGCCTCGGTGCTCAAGCAGCTCGTCGCGTACGTCGGGCTGGAGAACTTCCTGGCGGGCCTGCGGGTCTACTTCGCCAAGCACGCCTGGGGCAACGCGACGCTGGCCGACCTGCTGGGCGCGCTGGAGGAGGCGTCCGGGCGCGACCTGTCGTGGTGGAGCGCGCAGTGGCTGGAGACGACGGGCCTGAACCTGTTGCGCCCCAAGTTCACCGTGGACGCACAGGGCAAGTTCACCGAGTTCGCCGTGCTGCAGGGCGGCGCGCGTCCCGGTGCCGGCGAACTGCGCACGCACCGCATCGCGATCGGCGTCTACGACGACGACGGCACCGGCAAGCTCGTCCGCACGCACCGCCACGAGCTGGACGTGACGGGTGACCGCACCGAGGTTCCCGAGCTGGTCGGCGTGCACCGCGGCAAGATCGTGCTGGTCAACGACGACGACCTCACGTACTGCACGATGCGCCTCGACCCGGACTCGCTGGCCGGGCTGATCGACCACATCTCCGACATCGCCGAGCCGCTGCCGCGCACGCTGTGCTGGTCGGCCGCGTGGGAGATGACCCGCGAGGCCGAGCTGAAGGCCCGCGACTTCGTGAACCTCGTGCTGGGCGGACTGCACTCCGAGTCCGAGGTCGGTGTCGTGCAACGACTTCTGCTGCAGGCGCAGACCTCGCTGTCGTCGTACGCGGACGACTCGTGGCGGGCTGAGGGCTGGCGCCGGTTCGTGGCGAAGGCCCTGGAACTGGCGCAGGCCGCCGAACCGGGCTCGGACCACCAGCTGGCGTTCGTGAACGCGCTGTCCTCGTCGGTGCTGGACGAGTCCACTTTGGACGTGCTGCGCGGCTGGTACGACGGTTCCGCGGGCCTTCCCGGCCTGGACGTCGACACCGACCTGCGCTGGCGGCTGCTGCAGGCCCTGGTCGCGCACGGCAAGGCCGACCTGGCGGAGATCAACGCCGAGGAGGAGCGCGACCCGACCTCCACCGGCCACCGCCGTGCGCAGTCGGCCCGTGCCCTGCGCCCGACCATCGCGGCCAAGGACGAGGCGTGGGACCGCGCGGTGAACGACGACGACCTGCCCAACGCGGTCTCCGAGGCGATCATCGCGGGCATCTCCCACCCCGGCCAGAAGGAACTGCTCGCGCCGTACGTCGAGCGCTACTTCGGTGACGTGAAGAGCGTGTGGGATCGCCGCAGCTCCGAACGCGCGCAGTCCATGGTGGTCGGCATGTTCCCGGCCTGGTCGATCGCGAGGTCCACTGTGGAGGCCGCCGACGCGTGGCTGGCGGACGAGCACCCGCCGGCGCTGCGCCGCCTGGTGTCCGAGGGCCGTGCGGGCATCGTGCGCGCTCTGGCCGCCCAGGAGTTCGACCGGTCCTGATGTTCTGATGTGGAAGCCCCGCAATGCGTTCGCGCGTCGCGGGGCTTTCGCATAACGTCAGGAGGCCGTCCTGGGGAGGCCTGTTTGCGGTACGAGATCGTGCACTGGTTCGAGACTGAGGACGACGACACCGAGGTCGTGGTAGTCCTGGCCCGTGCCGCCAACACCGACGGGTTGTCCTGCAGGACGGCGTCGAGAGTGAATGCCTTGCGATGGACGGATTTCCGAGGCAGTGGGATGGTCACAACGAATGGCCTCCGGTGACGTTGATCGGTGCCGATCGACCTGGAGGTGATGTCGGTGATGCCCTCCGCGTTGGGTGACGGGCTGTTCGACGTTGTGCTCGACCAGCCGAGCTGTGCCGACGCAACAGATCGCCCGGTTCCGTCCGCGCGCGCCGTGTGGGACCTGTGGCACGACGGTGTTCCGGCGGAACGCAACCTGTGGGCGCCGTTCGACACCGCCGCGGCGGCCCGCCTGACCACCCTGCGCCGCCCGAACTCCTGGCACGTGCGCGTCAACCACCCCGGCAGGCGGACCGAACGCGTCCTGACCCGAGACGACGGTTCAGCGGCCTGGCACGCGAGCCAGAGCGGTGCCGAGGACTGGCTCACCGTGCCCACGAAGTCGCCCGACGAGGTCGAAACGGCCGTGCGGGAAGCCGGCTTGACGTTGCGCCCGAGGGAAACCTTCATGCGGCGCGCGCTCACCGGCCATCCCGCGCCGGAGCTTCCGGACGGCTACACGATCGAGGTGACCGGCACGGACGTCATCGAGGTCCGGGTGCTGCACCACGGCGAGGAGGCCGCGAGCGGGTTGATCGCCGTGGTCGGTGAGGACGCTGTGCCGCACCGCATCCAGACCGCGCCCCGGCACCGGCGGCGCGGGCTCGGCAGCGTGGTGATGGGCGTGCTGGTGCGGGAAGCCGTCAAGGCCGGCGCCGCGGACGGACTGCTGTTCGCCACCGAGGACGGCCTGCACCTGTACCGGAAGCTGGGCTGGCACAGGGTTTCCGACGTCGTGATCGCGTCCAAGGGGGAAGCATGATCGGTGAACTGGTCGAACGCTGGCACCGCGGCTGGATCGCGGCCGACGGGCTGACGTCCGAGTACCGCGACGGGTACCTGGTCGTCCACGTGAACCGGCCGCACCGGCAGTACGAGTGGATCGCCACGGACGACGCGGACACCGCCGCGATGGCCAGGATCGTTGCCGCGTCCGAGGAACCGAACTGGCTGAGCGTTCCGACGCACGCACCGGAGAAGGTCGCCGCGGAACTCGAGGCTGCCGGGTTGATCGTGGCGCGGCCGGACGAGACGTTCATGAAGCGCGCTCTGGCCGGCCATCCCGCACCGGAACCGCCCGCGGGCTACGCGGTGGAGGTGACCAGGAACCCGGTCATCCAGGTCCGCGTGCTCTCGGCGGACGGTGAGGAGGCGGCGAGCGGGCTGATGGCCGTCGTCGGCGAAGACGCGGTCGCGCACCGGATCGAGACCGCCGAGGCGCATCGGCGGCGTGGGCTCGGCAGCGTCGTGATGGGCACGCTGGTGCGCGAGGCGGTGAAGGACGGGGCGACGACCGGGTTGCTCTTCTCGTCGACCGTGGGCGTGCACCTCTACAGCAGGCTCGGCTGGGAGCGGATCTCCGGCCTCGTGGTGGCGCAGAACGCGGTCATCGCGGGCTGAAAACGCGAAAGGCCCCCGAGCCGGGGGCCTTTCACTCAGTTCGGATCAGGAACGCGGTGCGTTGCCCGCCTGGTCGGTCAGCATGCGCAGGCCCGACACGAGGCCGCCCGCGAGGTCGCCCTCCTTGAAGGACGCCACCATGCTCATCACCGCGAGCTTGGCGCCGCGGTCGGCGAGACGGCGGTGGGACTCCTCGCCCGTCACGATCTCGACGACGCGCTCGCCCGGCGACACGGCCACCAGGACGTGGTGCGCCGGTCGCTCGGTCGAGGCGTGCAGCTCCTGCGCGCGCTCGTGGGCGTTCGTGCCCAGCTCGCCCAGGTACACGCTGAAGTCGAGGCCGGTGGTGCGGCTGGAGAGCGTCAGCGCCTCGTCCAGCTGCGCGAGCTGGGTCGGCGTGAACGGCAGCTCCGGCGCGTGCGGCTCGTACATCTTCGCTGCGGAGACGCGGCCGCTGTTCGTCACGACGGCGCCGGTGGGCAGCGTGGACGGGTCGACAGCCACGATCGCTTTACCAGTTGCCACGAGCGCCTCCCCTGGCAGTCGAGCCCTGGCCGGCGGACTCGGGCGTGCTGTGGTGGCCCGAGCTCAACCCGGCCGGGTTCGCGCTCCACCACACCGGGGCGTAGCCCCACTCCTGGCCGGGCCGGTACCGGGGAATCCGGGTGGCCTTGGGCCTCAACGTCAGCAGCATGATCACGCCGTACAGAGCCAGCGGGATCAGCGCGAAGACGAGGACGGTCTCCACGATGGTCACGGCGGGTACGGTAGCCGAACTCAGTCGCGCGCGAGAGGCCGGGCCAGCAAGATCGCGGTCAATCCCACTATCGAGCCCGCCACGACGTAGACGGTGCCCAGCGACGTCACCGAGGCGAGCGGTCCGGCGAGACCCGCGCCGAGCGGCGAGAGTCCCCACGCGAGCACCCGATACGCGCTGGTCACGCGGCCCATCATCGGTCCTGGGGTGAGCCGTTGGCGCCGGGTCGCGGACAGCACGTTCCAGCCCGCCGACGCCACGCCGAACAGCACGCACGCGAGCACCGCCACCACGAGCCAGGGCACCAGGCCGAACAACGCGAACGCCGCGCCGAGCAGTGCCAGGAACCCGACCATGACGCGGCCGGCACCCCACCGCACCGCGAGCCGCGGGGACAGCCAGGCGCCTAGCAGAGCCCCGGCCGCCATGCACACGACAAGGCCGGGAACCACCGGTTCGGAGAGGCCCAGCACCTGGATGGAGTAGAGCGCCAGCATGGCGTTGATCGCGGCCGCACAGACAGCTGTGATTGCAACGGCAACTACCAGTGACCGCAGGCCAGGGGTCCGCACGAGGAACCGCGCACCCTCCACCAGCTGTCCGCGAAGATCACCCTGAGCGCGTTCGGGCGCGACATCTGGAACCCGGGACGCCAGCACCGCGGCGACGGCGAACGAGGCCGCGTCGAGTGCGAAACAGGCCGCGGGAGCCCACCAGAACAGCACCGCCGCGGCCAGCGGGCCCGCTAGGTCCATGCCGACCGTCTCGACCGTCACGAACCGGCCGTTCGCCGCCTCCAGCTCGTCCGGGCCGGCCAGTTCGACCAGCAGCACCTGTGACGCCGAGTCCGCGAACGTCTCGGCCGAGGTCAGCACGAAAGCCGTGGCACACAAGACGACGACCGTCGCATGTCCGTTGTGGACCGCCAGCGCGAGCAGTCCGGTCACCCCGGCGCGCAGCCAATGTGCCACCACGACAACGGTTCTGGGCCGCCAACGGTCCACGAGTGCGCCCGCCGGCAGCGCGACGAGCAACCAGGGCAGGGTGACCGCGACAGCCACCGCGGACACCGCCAGTGGACTTCGAGTGCTCGCGGCGGTGAACAATGGCAACGCGACGATGCGCACGCCGTCCCCGACGAGCGACACCGCCCACGCGCCGGTGAGAGCTCGGAAACCGCGTCCGCGCAGGCCTTTCGCCGTATGACGCACGTCACGTTCCATCTGTCTGAACGCTACAGAGCGTGTCCATACCGGCCAGTAAGGGCAATGAGTGCTCTCGTGCGGCGCAGCGGTTACACCCGGTCAGGCCTCACCCGGACGGAGGCGAACGGGTGCCGGTTTGGGGTCTTGTTCCCGGAACACCCACCTCTTAGCTTTTCACCTATACGGGTCTTGCGCACCCACCCCGAGCGTCCTGGAGGACACGAAATGTTGCTGACCACCCGCCCCCAGGTCCCGTCCGTCACTCTTATGAGCTACAAGGACGATTCAGTGCGTATTACGGCCAGTGACTCCGTTCGCATCACGGCGCGTGACTCCGTTCGGATCACTGCGGCCGATTCTGTGCGCATCACTGCCTCGGACTCGGTGCGCATCACCATGGCAGACTCCGTGCGCATCACGGCGAGCGATTCGGTCAGGATCACCATGACCGACTCCGTCCGGATCACGGCGCGTGAAGACTCCGTTCGGATCACCGCTCAGCAGGACTCGGTGAGGATCACCGCGCGTGAGGACTCCGTCCGGATCACCATGGACGACTCCGTCCGCATCACGGCTCACGACGACTCGGTCCGCATCACCGCGCATGACGACTCCGTGCGCATCACCGCCCACGACGACTCCGTCCGGATCACCATGGACGATTCGGTTCGCATCACGGCACAGGACGACTCGGTCCGCATCACGATGGACGACTCCGTCCGCATCACCGCGCACGACGACAGCGTCCGGATCACCATGGACGACTCGGTCCGCATCACTGCTCACGACGACAGCGTCCGCATCACCGCACGTGAGGACTCCGTGCGCATCACGGCCACCGACTCGGTCCGGATCACGGCCCTCGACGACTCCGTGCGCATCACGGCGCGCCAGAACGACTTCAGCCTCGCGGCCTGACCCAGCCGGCAGAACGACCCAGCAGAACGACGGGGAGCGGAACCGGCCAGATCAGGCCGCGGGTTCACCCAGGTACGGCAACCACTGCGGATCCGCCTCGGCCACCCCGGCGAGCAGCCGCCAGTGCGGGCCACGCGGCGCGGCGGGAATCACGCGCAGCCGCCAGCCCAGTTCGGACAGCATCTTGTCCGCCTTGCGGTGGTTGCACTTCGCACAGCAGGCGACGCAGTTGGTCCAGGTGTGAGGTCCGCCACGCGAACGCGGCACGACGTGGTCGATCGTCTCGGCCCGGCCGCCGCAGTAGGCACAGCGATAACGGTCGCGGTGCATGAGCCCGGCACGGGTCATCGGCACGCGACCTCGATAAGGCACGCGAACGTAGGTGCTCAGCCGGATCACGGACGGCACGAGCACCTCGGACTTCGACGAGTGCAGCACGAGCCCTGAAGCGTCCCCGTGCACGACTTCGGCCTTCCCGCAGACCACGAGCACGACCGCCCGGCGCAACGACAACGCCGTGAGCGGCTCGAACGTGGCGTTCAGCAGCAGGACCTTGCGTCTTCCCCAGGGGAAAACAGCCGGCGTCGGACCGGTACCTCCCCCATCTCGATCCCCATCCGGCACGGCCCGCAGCTCGGGCGGTTTTCGGCATGGGGGGACCGTCGGCGCCGTCTCGCCTGGTAGCGAGGTGCCGATAGGGGTCGGTTGTCGGTCTGGCACGCGACCACCTCCACCGGTTCAGCCATAGGAGACCACACTTACCAGGAAAAAATCACGTGTGATAAGTGACGCGTCATGGATGTGTGATCAAACCGGGGGTGAACGAGCGCCCTATCGGAGATGGTTTTCATCGCCCGCTACCCTTGACAAGGTGACAGAGGTTCCTTCCACTCCACTGCCTGCGACGATCACCTACCCGATCGCCGAGCGGCTAAACCTCGCCGAGCAGATTCACGGCCGCGACATCGCGGATCCCTATCGCTGGCTCGAGGACACGGCGGACGCCCGCACCGAGGCGTGGTCGCAGGCGCAGGACGTGCTCGCACGCTCCTGGCTCGACGCCGTGCCGGGCCGCGAACGCCTCGGCGGCAGGCTGAAGGAGCTGATGCGCACGGGGTCGGTGTCCACTCCGACCTGGCGCGCGGGCAGGGCGTTCTTCACCCGCCGCGGCCCTGAGCAGGACCATCCCGTGGTCATGGTGCGCGAGATCGACGGCACCGAACGCCCGTTGCTCGACGTGAGCGCCCTCGACCCGTCCGGCCGGACCACCCTGGACGGCTGGTCCCCCAGCCTCGAGGGCACGCGCCTGGCGTACCAGGTCTCCGTCGGCGGCAACGAGCACTCGCTCCTGCACGTCATCGACGTCGAGTCGGGCGACCTCATCGAGGGCCCCATCGACCGGTGCCGCTACTCCTCCATCGGCTGGCTGCCGGGCGGCGAGGAGTTCTACTACGTACGCCAGCTCGACCCGGCGTTGCTGCCCGACGACGAGAAGCTGTTCCACCGCCGTGTGTGGCGTCACCGCGTCGGCACCGACCCGGACACAGACCTCAACGTGCACGGCGACGGCCTCGAGCACACCTTCTACTACTCGCTCACCGTCTCGCAGGACGGCCGTTGGCTGGTCGTCAGCGGTGCGCCCAGCACGACGAAGCACGACTCGGTGTGGATCGCGGACCTGCACGGCGACAGCGCGCTCAAGCCCGTGATCCTGACCGAGGCCGGCGTGCAGTGCTCGGCGTTCGTCGCCCGTGACGGCCGGCTGTACCTGCACACCACGCTGGACGCGCCCCGCCAGCGCCTGTGCGTCGCCGACCCGGAGAACCCCACCGAGTGGACCGAGCTCATCAGCGAGGAACCGGACTCGGTGCTGGACGGCCTGCGCTGGCTCAACGGCAACTTGGTCGTCCTGCGCACCAGGCACGCGGTGTCCGAACTGCACCTGCACGACGCCGCGACCGGTGCGCACAAGCAGGCGATCCCGCTGCCCGGCACGGGTTCGTTGCACGGCATGTCTGTCGTGGACGCGCTGACGGACCACGACCAGGACACGGTGTGGTTCGGGTGGACGGACTTCGTGACGCCTCAGTCGGTGTTCCGGTTCTCCACCTCCACCGGTGAGACGGTGCTGCACGAGGCCGCGCCGGGTCGTGTCGAACTGCCGACCGTGACGACGCAGCAGATCGCGTACACGTCGAAGGACGGCACGACGGTCCGGATGTTCGTCGTGAGCGGCGAGCAGAAGCCCGACCTGCCCCGTCCCGCGCTGCTCACCGGCTACGGCGGCTTCGCGATCGGCCGCGGGCCCGGCTACAGCGCGACCACGCTGGCCTGGGTCGAAGCGGGCGGCGTGTGGGTGCACGTGTCGTTGCGCGGTGGCGACGAGGAAGGCGAGGACTGGCACGTCGCCGGCATGCGCGCGAACAAGCAGAACGTGTTCGACGACTTCCACGCCGCCGCGGAACGCCTGGTGCGCGACGGGTGGACCACGCCGCAGCAGTTGTCGATCATGGGCGGCAGCAACGGCGGCCTGCTCGTCGGTGCCGCGCTCACCCAGCGGCCCGAGCTCTACGCGGCCGTGGTGTGCTCAGCGCCACTGCTCGACATGGTGCGCTACGAGAAGTTCCTGCTTGGACGGTTGTGGGCCGATGAATACGGCAGCGCAAGCGTTTCCGAGGAGCTGGGCTGGCTGCTGTCCTACTCTCCTTATCACCGAGTGGTAACGGACGTTGAGTACCCTTCGGTCTTGTTCACGGTGTTCGAGTCGGATTCTCGTGTGGACCCCAACCACGCCAGGAAGATGTGCGCCGCGTTGCAGCACGCTTCGTCCAGTGATCCGACCAAGCACCCCGTGCTGATCCGCCGCGAGACAGAGGTGGGTCACGCCGGCAGGTCGGTCAGCCGGACGGTCGCTCTCGCCGTGGACCAGCTGACGTTTCTCGCGAATGCCACTGGCATGGAGTTGTAGGAGGGCACGAGCACGTGTTGGCGCCGAGTCCCGTGGATGACGCCGCGAACAAGACCGCACAGGCGGTCAAGTTCTTCGAGGAGCACGGTCCAGCCATCATCGCGGGCGCGATCAAGATCGTCGTGATCCTGATCGCCGCCTTCGTGATCAGGGCCCTGCTGCGCAAGGTCATCAGCCGGATCACCACGCCCGGCAAGGAAGGCAAGAAGCCGGGCCTGCTCAAGCCCTTGCGGGAACGCGCACCTCAAGCGCTCGGGAACCTCGTCTCCGAGCGCCGTGAGCAGCGCGCGAAGACCATCGGCTCGGTGCTGCAGTCCATCGTCACGATCCTGATCTTCGGAATAGCGTTCCTGGAGATCATGATCGTGGTCGGCCTGGACATCACGCCGGTGCTGACCTCGGCGGGCATCCTGGGCGTCGCCATCGGTTTCGGCGCCCAGAACCTGGTCAAGGACTTCCTGTCCGGCATGTTCATGCTGCTGGAGGACCAGTACGGCGTCGGTGACGTCGTGGACCTCGGCCCGGCGATCACCGGCACGGTCGAGGCGGTCGCGCTGCGCACCACCACGATCCGCGACACCGGCGGCACCGTCTGGTACGTCCGCAACGGCGAGATCCTGCGCGTCGGCAACTCGTCGCAGGGCTTCGCGGTCGCGGTCGTCGACCTGCCGCTGAGCTACGGCGCGAACCTCGCCGAGGCGACCCAGGTGCTGGAGCGCACGGTGGCGCTGGTCGCCGACCGGGAGCCGCTGAAGACGGACATCACGGCCAAGCCGGAGGTGCTCGGCGTGGAGAAGTTCACTCCGGAGAACATCACCCTGCGGATCACCGTGAAGACCCGTCCCGGCCGTCAGTGGGCGGTCCAGCGCAACCTTCGTGCGCAGCTCATGCCCGCTCTGGAAGAGGCAGGCTTCACCGCCAAGTAGGACAGTTTTCCCAAACAGGACAGGCGGCGGACGCCAGGTGAGTTAGAACACCCATTCGAGACGGTGATCACCCAGCGTCCTGCCAGTTCACACCCCTATGAGCGAACCAACACCCGGGGCGGCCTGCGCGCGGTGGCTCGCGTGAGTCAGGATGGTTGCGTGGGCAACCCCGTGAGCTTCTTCGAACAGGTCGGTGGCGAGGAGACGTTCCACCGCATCGTCGCGCGCTTCTACAAAGAGGTGAAGACCGACGAGATCCTCCTCCCGCTGTACCCCGAAGAAGATCTCGGACCTGCGGAGGAGCGGCTGCGGCTGTTCCTGATGCAGTACTGGGGCGGCCCCCACACCTACTCGGACAACCGCGGCCACCCGAGGCTGCGGATGCGACACGTGCCGTTCAAGATCGGTCCGATCGAACGGGACGCGTGGCTGCGTTGCATGAGGGTCGCCGTCGACGACGCAGGTCTTGACGAGGCTCACCGCAAGCAGCTCTGGGACTACCTGGAGATGGCCGCGAACAGCCTGATGAACAGCTGGTCCTGAGCGCCCATCACCCGATCGGGTCCTTTCGCAGCGAGACGAATGGCAGGATGACTCCCCGTGCGACGATCCTCCGACCTCAGCCCTGAGATCGCCGAAGAGTCCGCCTGGTGGCGTGACGCCGTGTTCTACCAGGTCTACGTGCGCTCCTTCGCCGACTCCAACGGCGACGGCGTCGGCGACCTCGACGGCATCAGGTCCCGCCTCGGCTACCTGGAACTGCTCGGTGTCGACGCCCTGTGGCTCACCCCGTTCTACCGCTCGCCGATGGCCGACCACGGCTACGACGTGGCGGACCCGCGCGACGTGGACCCGATGTTCGGCGACCTGGCCGCGTTCGACCGGCTGGTGGCGGACGCGCACGAGCACAACATCCGCGTGACGGTCGACCTGGTCCCGAACCACACGAGCGACCTGCACGAGTGGTTCCAGGAGGCGTTGCAGGCCGGTCCCGGCAGCATGGAGCGGTCGCGCTACGTCTTCCGCGAGGGCCGCGGCTTCGACGGCTCGCAGCCGCCGAACAACTGGACCTCGGTCTTCGGCGGCCCCGCCTGGACCCGCGTGCCGGACGGCCAGTGGTACCTGCACCTGTTCGCGCCGGAGCAGCCCGACCTCAACTGGGACCACCCGGAGGTCCGCGCCGACCTGGAGCAGACGCTGCGGTTCTGGCTGGACCGCGGTGTCGACGGCTTCCGCATCGACGTGGCGCACGGCATGGCCAAGCCGGAGGGTCTCCCGGACATGGAGATCCGCCCGCAGGTTCCCGGCGTGCTGTCGGACGACGCGCACGACCCGCGCTTCGACAACGACGGCGTGCACGAGATCCACCGCATGATCCGCAAGGTCATGGACGGCTACCCCGGCACCATGGCCGTCGGCGAGATCTGGGTGAAGGACGACGAGCGCTTCGCCGCCTACGTCCGCCCGGACGAGCTGCACCTGGGCTTCAACTTCCGCCTGGTCGAGGCCGACTTCGACGCCGACGCCGTCCGTTCGGCGATCGAGCACTCGCTGGGCGCCGTCGCACTGTCCGGCACCCCCGCGACCTGGACGTTGTCCAACCACGACGTGGTGCGCCACGTGACCCGCTACGGCGGCGGAGCGCTGGGCGAGCAACGGGCCCGCGCGATGACGCTGGTGGAACTGGCGCTGCCGGGCGTGATCTACCTCTACAACGGCGAAGAGCTCGGCCTGCCGAACGTGGAACTGCCCGACTGGGCGCTGCAGGACCCGACCTGGGAACGCTCCGGCCACACCGAGCGCGGCCGAGACGGCTGCCGGGTGCCGATCCCGTGGGAGGGCACCGCGCCGCCGTTCGGCTTCTCCACGGCCGTGAACACCTGGCTGCCGCAGCCGAACGAGTGGGACCACCTCACCGCCGAGGCCCAGCTCGAAGATCCAGGTTCGATGCTCTCGCTGTACCGCGAGGCGCTGGAGCACCGGAAGTCCAACGCGGGCTTCGCCGGTGAGGAGCTGGAGTGGTACGGCGCCCCGGCCGGCTGCTTCGCGTTCCGGCGCAAGGGCGGCGGGCTGATCTGCGCGCTGAACACGTCCGGTGCGTCCGTACCGCTGCCGCCCGGTCAGGTGCTGCTGTCGTCCGGGCCGATGGACGGCGACCAGCTGCCTCCGGACACCGCGGTCTGGCTCGCCTAAGCCCTCACCTTCTCCTCGACCGCCAGCAGCGCGCCGACCACCAGGACCAGGGCGGCGACCTGCGCGATGGCGAGCCACAGCCCGATCGGCACGGTCGCAAGCGCCGCGACCGTGCCGATGGCGCGCCACTTGACGGTGCCGATGCGCAGCCTGAGGCGGAAGTAGACCTGCCCCGCCAGGAAGATCGCGACCCCGCCGCCCAGGGCCAGCGCGCCGCTGAGGTAGAGGTGGTCGGTGGCGTGGCCGATCGTCTTCTTCACGCCGACGGCCACGACGACGATGCCGAGCAGGATCGGCGCGTGGGCCCATCCGAACGCCGACAGTGCCGCGCGGGCCCGTTCGGCCTGCGTCATGTGCTGGAGGCTGTGCTCGGCGCGCACGTCCTGGTCACGGCCGAAGTAGCACCACCACAGCTGGTAGACGAGCGCGAGACCGAGCAACGCGGCCACCACGAGCTGCAGGTTGAGCGGCAGCCCCGCAGCCCCGATGCCGATCGCGATGATCGACTCGCCCAGCGCCACGATGACCACGAGGCCGTGCCGCTCGACGAAGTGCGCCGACCTGATCCGGAACTCGCCGTGCCGCCGGTTGACGTACGGCGACACGATCATCAGCACCACGGCCGCGACCCAGGCTGCGGCACGCCAGGCAGGCGGCAGGAACCCGCCGGCCATCACCAGACCCGCCGAGCCGAGGTTGAACGGCGCCAGCCGCGCCATGGCGGCCGCCGATCCCGGCCCGCCCGCCGCGATGAACAGCCCGGAGTGGACCAGGTTCACGATCAGGTACCCGACACCGAACGCGGGTCCGGCGGCGTCGAACGCGTTCGGAATCGCCAGCGCCATCACCAGGAACCCGCCCATGCCCGCCATCAGCAACAGCCGCCGCAGCGTGGTGTTCGGCGGGACGGCGTTGGTGAGCCAGACGTACCCGAAGTACATCCACAGGATCACGAACAGCATGATCACGACCTGGGCGAACCCGAGCGGCGACGTGTCGCCGGCCAGCTTGCTGGTCAGCTGGGTGATCGTGAAGACGAAGACCAGGTCGAAGAAGAGCTCCAGCGTCGAGACGCGGTACTCGGTGTCTTCTTGCGGTGCGTGCGTTTCGGCGGACACGCGCGACATCGTGCCACGCGCATCCGCTTGCGGCGTCCCGAATTCTCCAGCGGCGAACCTGAACCTAACTCCAGGTCAGACCAGCAGCGGCAACATCGAGTGGCGGCGGCGCACCACCGCGCCGTAGCGGGCGTCGATCCGCAGCCACGAGTCGGTCCCGGAGACCCGCACGTCGCCGTCCTCGCCGAGGAAACCCATGCCCGACAACGCGAACAGGCAGCGCAGCGGGATCTTCAGGTCCAGCCCGGACCCGCTCACCGTGAGCACCGCCTGGTCCAGCAACGAGGCCGGCGGCGTGCCCTGCGGCCCGGTGTTCTCCCGCGCCACCTCGACGCCCTCGTCCGCGATCTTCGCGACGACCTCGACGGGCAACCGGTCCACCATGAGCCAGCCGTCGGCGGGCGGCAGGGCCGAGCGCCACATCAGGTCCTTGGCGGGCCCTGGATCGATGCGCTCGTCGCGCATGACCGCGAGCCCGGTCAGCAGCTCGGATCCCGCCACCGTGACGTCGGCCGGATTCGCCTGCCCCGCAACGGTTCGCGTGGCGAGCGTGTCGAACGGCGTGGCGACCCACGCGTCGAGCAGTTCCTCGTTGCGGTTGCGCAGCCGCACGACGGTCTGACCGTCCAGCCGCACCGCCCGCGCGGCGAACGCGCCCAGGTCGTCTCTCTCGGCCGCGTCGGCCAACACCAGCTCAGGCACCATTACCCCCTGCTCGCCACCCGGCGAGAAAGTCACGCTCGGCCTCGGTCAGCCGACGCGGCCGTGCGGTAGTCACGTTGAAGGGCGCCATGAGCGTCTCCGCCTTGGTGACGACAGGGCTGTTCGGCTCACGGCTGCCGCGCACCACGTAGTCGAGTGTGAACGACGCGGACTTCAGCTCCCGCACCGACATCTCCACCACGATGTCCTCGCCGGTGAACACGATCGGCGAGAGGTACTCGACCACGAGCTTCGCCACGACCATGCCCTCGGCCATTTCCTTCACGCCGTGGCGGGCCGCCTCGGTGAACAGCAGCTCGATCCGGGCCTCTTCGAGCAACGTCACGGTGTTCGCGTGATTGATGTGGCCGAACGCATCCATGTCCGACCATCGCGGTCGCACACCAGTGACGAAGACACCCATGCAGGGACCCTACCGAACGCGGCAGGCCTGAACCTTCACAGGACCTCCACACCGGCCGATTGAAATTCGATAGGCAGCTCTCGATACTCGATCTATGTCTCGCGCCCTGGTGTTGTTCCTGCAGGCCCTGCTCGCCGTCGCGGTCCTCGGCGGGCTGTTCGCGCAGGTCGTGGTGATCCCGACGACCGCGGCGGACGAGGTCGCGCTCTTCCCGCCCTACGAGTCCGTGCGGGTGCCGCTCGTGGTGTCCGCGATCGTCTTCATCGCGTGCCTCCAGGTCCTGGCGGTGGCGCTGGGAGGAATGCTGCACCTGGCGGGCAGAGGCACCGTGTTCGAGTCCGGCGCGCTCACGTGGACGAACATCGCGATCGGTGCCATCGCCGCCGGAGCCGTGGTGCTCGCCGGGCTGTTCGTCTACGTCACGTTCGCCGACATCCCCTCGCCGGCGGACGGCATGGAGACCCTGGGCCTGTGGATGGGGTCCGCGGTGGGCACGGTCGCGGCGGTCGGCGTGGCGTTGCTGGTGGTGGTCGGGAGGCACTGGCTGCGGCGCGCGATCCTGCAGCGCGCGGAGCTGGAGCAGATCGTGTGATCCGCTGCGGAAAAGCACCGGGGCGCCGCGGAGGGGATTCCGCGGCGCCCCGGTTTCTGTTCTGTCCTACCTGACCATGCTCCGCACCTGGCGGGCGGCGACGGACAGGGTGGCCAGGTCCAGCTGGTGGACCCGGTTGATCTCCTCCAGCGCACCGCGCGAGCGAGCCAGGCGGGAGGAGTTGGCCTGTTCCCACTTGGCGATCTTCTCGCTCGCGGTGTCGCCCTCGTCGCTCGCCCTGAGCACGTCGACGGAGATGGCCCGCAGCGACGAGTAGAAGTCGTCGCGCAGAGCCAGCCGGGCCAGGGCGTGCCAGCGGTTGCCGCGCTCCAGGTTCGTCACCGAGTCCAGCATGTGGTCGATGTCGAGGTGGTCGGACAGCGCGAAGTACAGCTCGGCCGTCTCCCGGTGCGTGCGTTCCGGGCCGGCGCCGCCGGTCGGGCCGAACTCGCGTTCGGCCAGCTCGGCGATCTCGGTGACGTCGAGCAGGCCGTACATGTAGAGCAGTGCCGCGACCTTGCGGGCGAGCTCCGCCGGGACGCCCTGTTCGACGTACCGTTCGGCCTTGCCCGCGACGACGTCCAGTTCCTTGCCCTGCAACAGGTCGAAGGCGAACGGGCTGAGCTCCTCGACCACGCCGCGGAAGCGGTTGATCGTCGAGCCCACCGCCAGCGGCTGCGGGCGGTTGGAGAGCAGCCAGCGGGACGCGCGGTCCAGCAGTCGGCGGGTCTCCAGGACCATGTTGTCCTGGACGTCCGTCGGCACCACGTTGTCCAGCGCCTGGATCTCGCGCCAGATCGACGGCAGGTCGAAGACCTCGGTGACCACTGCGTAGGAGCGCACCGCGTCGGTCAACGACGCGCTCATCTCCTCGGCCAGGCGGAAGGCGTAGGACACGCCGCCACCATCGACGACCTCGTTGACGACGACCGTGGTGATGATCTGCTTCGCCAGCGGGTGGTTCGGGATGGCCGCGCCGAACCGTTCGCGCAACAAGGTCGGGAAGTAGTCCGGGAGCTTGTTCTTGAAGGTGTCGATCGTCGGGATGTCGCTCGCGAGCAGCTCTTCCTTCAGCGTGAGCTTGGTGAACGCGAGCAGCGTGGCCAGCTCCGGCGAGGTGAGGCCGGCGCCCTGCTTCTCCAGCGCCTTGAACTCCGCCGCGCTCGGCAGCGCTTCGAGCTTGCGGTTGAGCGCACCGCGCTGCTCGAGGTCGGCCGTGAGACGCGCGTGCACCGACAGCATCGGACCCGCGTGCGCCCGGCTGACACCGAGAACGTTGTTCTGCGAGTAGTTGTCCGCCAGCACGAGCTCGCCGACCTCGTCGGTCATCTCGGCGAGGACCTCGTTGCGCTGCAACTGTTCCAGCGAACCCTCCCGGACCAGGTGGTCCAGCAGGATCTTGATGTTGACCTCGTGGTCGGAGCAGTCGACGCCCGCGGAGTTGTCGAGCGCGTCGGTGTTGACCTTGCCGCCGCTGCGCGCGAACTCGATGCGGCCGCGCTGGGTCAGGCCCAGGTTGCCGCCCTCGCCGACGACCTTGACCCGCAACTCGTTGCCGTCGACGCGGATCGAGTCGTTCGCCTTGTCACCGACGTCGGCGTGCGACTCGGTCGACGCCTTCACGTACGTGCCGATGCCGCCGTTCCACAGCAGGTCGACCGGCGCGAGCAGGATCGCCTTCTTCAGCTCCGGCGGCGACAGCTTCACCACGCCCTCGGGCAGCCCCAGCGCGACGCGGGCCTGCTCGGAGATCGGGATCGACTTGGACGTGAGAGGGAAGATGCCACCGCCCTCGCTGATCAGCGAACGGTCGTAGTCGTCCCACGACGAGCGCGGCACGTTGAACAGCCGCACGCGCTCCGCGAACGACGTGTCCGCGACCGGGTTCGGGTCGATGAAGATGTGCCGGTGGTCGAACGCGGCCACGAGCCGGATGTGCTCGGACAGCATCATGCCGTTGCCGAACACGTCACCGGACATGTCGCCGATGCCGACGACCGTGAACTCCTCGGTCTGCGTGTCCAGCCCGAGCTCGCGGAACGAGCGCTTCACGCTCTCCCACGCGCCCTTGGCCGTGATGCCCATGGCCTTGTGGTCGTAGCCGATCGAGCCACCGGACGCGAACGCGTCGCCGAGCCAGAAGCCGTAGCTCTGGCTCACGCCGTTCGCGATGTCGGAGAACGTCGCCGTGCCCTTGTCCGCGGCCACGACCAGGTACGTGTCGTCACCGTCGTAGCGCACGACCTGCGGCGCGGGCACGACCTCGTTGTTGATCAGGTTGTCGGTGAGGTCGAGCAGGCCCGAGATGAACATCTTGTAGCAGGCGATGCCCTCGGACATGAAGTTCTCGCGGTCGATGCCGGGGTCGCCGGTGGGCGGGATCGGCTTCTTCACCACGAAGCCGCCCTTCGCGCCGACCGGCACGATCACGGCGTTCTTCACGGCCTGCGCCTTGACCAGGCCGAGCACCTCCGTGCGGAAGTCCTCGCGGCGGTCGGACCAGCGCAGACCACCGCGCGCGACGCTGCCGAAGCGCAGGTGCACGCCCTCGATCCGCGGCGAGTACACGAAGATCTCGAACTTCGGCCGCGGCGCCGGCAGGTCGGGGATGGCCTGCGGGTCGAGCTTGACCGACAGGTACGGCCGGGCGTTGCCGTCCGCGTCGCGGAAGAAGTAGTTCGTCCGCAGCGTGGCGTTGATCAGCGTGAGCAGGCTGCGCAGGATGCGGTCCGCGTCGAGGCTCGTCACGTCGTCGATCAGCTTGCCGGTCTCGACGACCATCGTCTCGGTGCGGTCGGCCCGCGTAGTCTCGTCGAGCCGAGGGTCGAACCGGGACTCGAACAACGCGACCAGCGCGATCGCCACGCTCGTGTGACCGAGCACCGCGTCCTCGATGTAGTCCTGCGAGTACGGCGTGCCCGCCTGACGCAGGTACTTCGCGTACGCGCGCAGCATCGCGGCCTGCTGCCAGGTGAGCCCGCCCTGCAGCACCAGAGAGTTGAACCTGTCGACCTCCGCCTCACCGCGCCAGACCGCGGCGAACGCGTCCTGGAACCGCACGCGCACGTTGTCCAGGTCGGACTCGGACAGCTGGGCGAGCGCCGCGGCGTCGATGCGCAGGCCGAAGTCGTAGATCCAGCACCGCACACCGTCTTCGCGCGCGATCTCGTACGGCCGTTCGTCGACCACGATCACGCCCATGCGCTGCAACATCGGCAGCACGTCCGACAAGGTGATGCCGTCGCCGGTCACGAACAGCTTGAACCGCCGCTCGCCCGGTTCGGCGTCCTCCGGCACGTAGAAGACCATGTCGAGGTCGCCCTCGACGAGCGCCTCGATGCGCCGGTAGTCCTCGAGACCCGTGGCGGCGCGGAAGTCCTCCTTGTAGGCCTCCGGGAACACCGCGGCGAACCGCTGGCCCTGCTCCGTGGCCGACTCGGCACCGAGCTCGCCGTCGTCGCCGACGACGGCCTCGACCATGCGGTCGTCCCAGCTGCGCACGGCCTCGGCCAGCTTCGCCTGGATCGCGTGGACGTCCGGCTCCGGCGTACGGGCCGGGTCCGTGTGCACCATGAAGTGCACGCGGGCCAGCGCGGACTCGCCGATGCGCGCGCTGTACTCGAGGTTCAGGCCGCCGAGCTCGGCGAGCAGCACCTCCTGCATCGCGAGACGGCTCGTCGTCGTGTAGCGGTCGCGCGGCAGGTAGACCAGGCACGAGAAGAAGCGGCCGAACGGGTCGCGCCGCAGGAACAGCCGCAGCCTGCGGCGTTCCGCGAGCGCGATGACGCCCGTCGTGGTCTGGTACAGCGTGTCGGCGTCGACCGAGAACAGCTCGGTGCGCGGGTAGTTCTGGATCACCTCGAGCATCCGCTGGCCCGAGTACGACTGCAGCGGGAAGCCCGCGCGGTGGATCACGTCGCGCACCCGGCGCTCGATCACCGGGATGTCGAGCACGTCCTCGTGCAGCGCGGTGGTGCTGAAGATGCCGAGGAACCGGTGCTCACCGGAGACGTTGCCCTCTTCGTCGAACGTCTTCACGCCCACGTAGTAGGGGTAGACGCTGCGGTGCACGCTGCTCTGCGCGCTCGCCTGGGTGAGGACGAGCAGGTCGGGGCTGAGCGCCTGCGCGCCGTTGTCCGGCCCCGCGGTGAGGCTGCGCGCCGCGAGGCTGTCCTGGCGCAGCACGCCGAGACCGCTCGCGAGCACGGCCCGCAGCGCCGGTTCGCCGTCCTCCTGCACCAGCTCGTACTGCCGGTAGCCCATGAAGGTGAAGTGGCCGTCGGCGAGCCACTTGAGCAGCTTGGAGCCGTCCGTGGTGTCCTCTGCCGAGTCCTTGCCCAGCTCCTCGGCCAGCTGCAGTGCCGTCGACACCATCCGTTCGGTGTCCTCGACGACCTCGCGGACGTCGGTCAGCACCGTCAGCAGCCGGGACTCGAGCTCGCGGGCACGATCGGGGTCGGTGATGAGGTCGACCTCGATGTTCATCCACGACTCGGCCAGCGCGTCCGCGGGCGGATCGGCCGGATCGGCGGTCGGCAGCACCTCGGTGCGCTCGCCGGTGACCGGGTCACGCCGCACGACGACGATGGGGTGCACGACGCGCTGCACCTGCACACCGCCGCGGGTGAGCTCTGACGCGACCGAGTCCACGAGGTACGGCATGTCGTCCGTCACGACCTGGACCACGGTGACGGGGCACTGCCACCCGTCGCTGCCGCGGGTCGGGTTCAGGATGCGCACCGCAGCGCGTCCGGGAACGCGGCTCTCGGCGAGCTGGTAGTTCGACCGCACCGCTCCGACCAGGTCCACCGGGTCGTCGTCGTTGACTTCCTCGGCGGGGACGTGCCGGTAGAAGAGGCGGATCAGATCAGCGAGTTCGGGGGCATTGGCGGCGGCCCGTTCGATCAGCTCGTCACGGACCTGCTCAGGACTGGCCGTCGGACTGTCGCCGTCCGCGGGGGTCACCGCGGTGGCGTCGTCGGTACGGGTCGGGGCTCCAGTCGAGGTCATCTTCAGGCGACTCCACGCTATCCGGCACCTCTGTGTGCCGGGTTCGCCACCACCCTAGATGGGGTGGCGGCCGTCACCGGCAACAGGAGGGGCACTGACGGACCACTGAATCGAGGGCTGAATCGAGTCACGTCATCAGCGGCGACAACAGGCAGTTCATGGTGCGGTGCCGGGCTGTGTGGTGTTGGCCACCATCACTTCCCCGGCAACGTCCAACCGGCCGGACCGTCGAACCCGACAGGGCGGATCGGACCGGTGGTCTCGCTGTCCGGCGCCGCGCCCACGGGGACGATCGGGCCGGTCTTCTCCTGCTCGGACTCCGCCGGCGGCGCGCCGAAGGAGAGCGAGTTGACGCTGGGCAATGCATCCGCGGCCAGGTCCTGCTGAGTGCCGATGGGCGGGCCTGGTCGGAAGAAGGAGTCCGAGCTGATCTCCGCAGGCGCCTCGACCGCGGGCGACTGCGAACCGAACGACTCTCCTGGGCGAAAGAGCGGGTCCGTGGTGGAGGGCTGCTCCTCCTCGGCACCGGATCGCTCAGCGCCGAACGGCTCAGCACCGGGTCCTTCGGGGACGACGGTGGGCTCCGTGGTGGCCCCGGAATCGGCGGACCACTCCGGGACGCTCAGGTCGGTGGCGTCGACCTGCTCCTCGTCGGAGCGGCGGCCCGTCTCGTAGGCGACGAGAGCCTCCGCCAGCAGGTCGGCGAGGCTCAGGTCGCTGGGCTTGCGCCGGCTGCTCGGGCGGCCCGTTCGCGTGCCGGACTCACCGTAGATCTCGGTGCCGGCCTTCTCCCCCGCCGGTTCACCGTCGGCCGGGGCGGTGAGGCCGGTCTCCGTTGCCGCGTCCACCGGGTTCGGCTGCGCGGCCGGGGACTCGGGCTCGGCGGCGAAGAAGTCGTACTCCGGGGTCGCGTCGGGCTGGGTGTCCGTACCCGATCCGGCGTCGACGGCCGAGCCGGGCTGGTCGCCCGAACCTGGCTGCGTCCCGAACCCGCCGAAACCGGACTGGGCGCCGAAGCCTGCCTGGGTGCCGAAACTCGGCTGGGTGCCGAACGCGGACTGCGTGCCGAAACTCTGCGTGCCGAAGCTCGACTGACCGCCGAAGCCGGGCTGGGTGGCCTGGTCGGGCGCCGGCTGGTCCGCGGCGCGGGGCAGGCGGACCGGGACGGTGGGGACGTCCGAGGCGTCGTCCTCGACGTCCGCCGAGCTCAGGAACGTGCTCGACAGCAGATCCGGTTCCGGGGACCGCGGGATCTCGTCCGGCGTCGGCACCGACGGGATCGGGTCCGGCACGGACGGCAGCGGCTTGTCACCGGGCTCCGGCTCTGGCTCGACGTCCGGTTCGGGAACCGGGGACGGGATGGAGGCGGACGACCGCTGCGACCTCGGCGTGCCGAAGTCGAGTGAGCTGAAGTCGAGGTCGGGGAGCTTGCGCTCGTCGTCGGAGTCGGCGAGGCCGACCGGGATGCCCGAGACAGGGGTGTGCAGCGGGTAGGACGGTTCGTCCACGTGCGGGCCGAAGTCCGGAGCCGCCGGCGGACGGCCGAACGCCGCGGAGAGGCCAGAGCGGGAGGGATGGTCCGGCATGTCAGGAGAGGCCGGGTCCGCGAAGTAGTTCGGCCGGTCGGAGTGGTCCGCGGGAACGGAGTGCGAGCCGGAGGAGTCGTCCTCGCGGCGACTGGACGGCGGCTCCACGCGCCACGACGGGCTTTCGGACTCCGGCTTGGACGCTTGGCCGGGCTCTGGCTCGGCAGCGCGCCGGCGGCGGCCACCTGCCCGCAGGCCCTGGGCCTTGAGCATGTCCAGCACGCTTTCCTGCGGGGAGCTGGACGCTTCCTCACGGGCGGCTGCCTGCGCGCGAGCGGCCTCCTCCCGTTCGGCGGCCTGGCGGGCGACCTCCTGGTGGGCCGCTTCCTGCCGCGCGACGTCCCGGCGAACCGCTTCCAGGCGGGCAGCCTCACGGCGTGCCTCTTCCCGCCGCACGGCTTCCTGCCGCGCCGCTTCCTGGCGGGCGGCCTCCTGCCTGGCCGCTTCCTGCCTGGCCGCCTCCTGACGAGCCGCCTCCTGGCGCGCGGCTTCCTCCGCTGCCTCGGCTTCACGTCGTGCCTGGGCGCGTTGTTCCTCGCGTTCCTTGCGCTCCGCCTCGATCTGGCGGCGGGCCTCGCGCTGCAACTCCATGAGCTGCTGCTCGACCTTGCGCTTGCGTTCCTGCTCCGGACTCAGCTGCGGCTGCGACGCCTGCGGCTGGGGCTGCGATGCCTGGGGCGGTGCTGCCGACGGCTGCTGTGCCCGCGGCTGTGCTGCTGGGGGTTGGGCTGCTGGGGGCTGCGCTGCTGGAGGCTGCGCGGTGAAGGACTGCGATCCGAAGGAAGGTGATCCGAAGGATTGCGGTGCCTGCGGTTCGGGAGCGGCTGGGGTGTCGGAGAGGGTGTTCGGCTCGTCGTCGTCGATCTCGCCCGCTGCCACTCGGGCTGCGCGGCGGCGACCGCTCACCATGGCACCCGCGGAGGCGATCAGGCCCGAGGCGGGGACGGTGCGGTCGGAGGACGGGGTTGCGGGGGGCGGTTCCACGGGCTCCGGGGTTTTGTCGTCGGGCTCGCCGAACGGCTGGACCATGCGCCACCGGTCGGCGGCGTGCTGGCGTGCCGCGGACAAACCCTCCACGGTCATGTCTTCGGCAGCGCGGCGGACGCGCTTGACCTTCAAGCCGTCGCCTTTGCGGACCTGGACAGGTCTCCACTGGCGCAGCTGTTGTTTCAGGGCGGCGGACAGCACGCCGTCGGTGACGATCGGCATGCCCTCGACCGGGCGGAGCACGCTCGCCAGCTGCTGGTGCAGGTCGGCCGGCTGGCGGTGCACTCCGGAGAACTCGGCGGCGAGCCGGGCGCGCATCGCGTAGACGGCCCGGGCCCGGCGGCGTTCGGCGGCGTGGGCGGCGCGCAGGTTCGTGAGCGCGTCGGCCAGTTCGCCGGACACCTCGTGCACGTGGGCCAGCGCGAGCAGGCTTTCCGCCAGCAGGGTGTCGAGCTGGTGGCGTTCGGCGCTCGCCGCGGCTTCCCGCAGCATTTCGCGGGCCAGCGCGACCCTGCCTGCGGGCAGGTGCACACGCGTGGCCAGGGCCAGGCGCAACCAGCCCGTCGTGGACGCCGACGGCGCCCGCACCGGGCGGTCGAGCATCGGGCTGCCGACCTCGCTCGCGTCGAGCAGGCGGTTCGCGTCCATCAGCGCGAGCACCAATTCCAGCGTGAGCCGGCCGATGCCCTGGCCGCTGTCCGCGGACGGGTCGGAGAACCTGCTCAGCAGGTCCAGGCCTTCCCGCGCGGCACCGATGGCGGCGGCGATGTCGCCCCACCGCCGGTGCTGCGCGGCCTGCACCGCGCGGATCAGACCGCGCAGCAGCAGGCGGGTGTCCTCGTCGAGCGTCGCGTCGGAGACGTAGAGCTGGTCCGCCTCCGCGAGCGCCCGCGTGGGTTCGTCGCCACGGCCGACCGTGACGAGGCATTCGCTGGCCTGCACCAGAGCCGACGCCCGCAGTTCCGCGGGCACGTCCGGCGCTTCCAGCACGGGGGTCACGGCGGCGAACCCCGTCAGCGGGGCGCCCACGGACCGCGCGCACGCCGCGAGTTCCACCCGCAGCAGCCACGCGGTCTCGTGTTCACCGGCAGCCTCGGCCGCCTTCAGCGCGTCGATCGCGCGGTCCGCGACGCGGACGCCGCGGCCAACGCGGTTGCCCGCGAAGACCACCAGCGACTCCGCCCGAAGGCGATCGGCTTCGTCGCGGCGGGTGGCGGCGAGCGCGACCGCGCGCTCGCCCAGCACCAGAGCGAGCTCCGGTGCCCGCCAACGCAGCATCCAGGCGGGCACGACCAGCGTGCTCACCTCGACGTTCGCCTGCGTCTCGCCCCTCGCCGCCACGACGTCGCCGTTGCCCTCTCAGTCCCGTGTCAGCTTGCGGTACGTGACGCGGTGCGGCCTCGCGGCGTCGGCACCCAGGCGCTCGAGCTTGTTCTTCTCGTAGCCCTCGAAGTTGCCCTCGAACCAGTACCACTTCGACGGGTCCTCGTCCGTGCCCTCCCACGCGAGGATGTGCGTGGCGACGCGGTCGAGGAACCACCTGTCGTGCGAGATCACGACGGCACAGCCGGGGAACTGCTCGAGAGCGTTCTCCAGCGAGCCCAGGGTCTCGACGTCCAGGTCGTTGGTCGGCTCGTCCAGCAGGATCAGGTTGCCACCGAGCTTGAGCGTGAGCGCGAGGTTCAGGCGGTTGCGCTCACCACCCGACAGCACACCGGCGGGCTTCTGCTGGTCCGGACCCTTGAAGCCGAACGCGCTGACGTACGCGCGAGACGGCATCTCGACGTTGCCGACGTGGATGTAGTCGAGTCCGCCGGACACGACCTCCCACACGTTCTTCTTCGGGTCGATGCCGCCGCGGTTCTGGTCGACGTAGGACAGCAGGACCGTCTCGCCGACCTTGACCTCGCCGGCGTCGGGCTCCTCGAGGCCGACGATGGTCTTGAACAGCGTCGTCTTGCCGACGCCGTTCGGACCGATGACACCGACGATGCCGTTGCGCGGCAACGTGAACGACAACCCGTCGATCAGGACCCTGTCGCCGAAGCCCTTCTTGAGCTTGTCGGCCTCGACCACGACGCTGCCCAGACGCGGGCCCGGCGGGATCTGGATCTCCTCGAAGTCGAGCTTGCGGGTCTTCTCCGCCTCGGCCGCCATCTCCTCGTAGCGGTCGAGACGCGCCTTGGACTTCGCCTGGCGGGCCTTGGCGCCGGAGCGCACCCACTCCAGCTCGTCCTTGAGGCGCTTCTGCAGCTTCTGGTCCTTCTTGCCCTGGACGGCCAGCCGCTCGGCCTTCTTCTCCAGGTAGGTCGAGTAGTTGCCCTCGTACGGGTGGGTGCGGCCGCGGTCGATCTCGAGGATCCACTCGGCGAGGTTGTCCAGGAAGTACCTGTCGTGGGTCACGGCGAGCACGGCGCCGGTGTACTGCGCGAGGTGCTGCTCCAGCCACAGGACGCTCTCCGCGTCCAGGTGGTTGGTGGGCTCGTCGAGCAGCAGCAGGTCGGGCTTGCTCAGCAACAGCTTGCACAGCGCGACCCGGCGGCGCTCACCACCGGAGAGCTTGGTGACGTCGGAGTCCGGCGGCGGGCAGCGCAGGGCGTCCATCGCCTGCTCCAGCTGGGAGTCGATGTCCCACGCGTTCGCGTGGTCCAGGTCCTCCTGGAGCTTGCCCATCTCCTCCATCAGCTCGTCGGAGTAGTCGGTCGCCATCAACTCGGCGATCTCGTTGAAGCGGTCCAGCTTCACCTTGATCTCGCCCAGGCCCTCCTGGACGTTGCCGAGGACGGTCTTCTCCTCGTTGAGCGGCGGCTCCTGCTGCAGGATGCCCACGGTGTAACCGGGCGACAGGTACGCCTCGCCGTTGTTCGGCGTGTCCAGCCCCGCCATGATCTTGAGCACGCTCGACTTGCCGGCGCCGTTGGGACCGACCACACCGATCTTCGCGCCGGGGTAGAACATGATCGTGACGTCATCGAGGATGACCTTGTCACCGTGCGCCTTGCGCACCTTTTTCATGGTGTAGATGAACTCGGCCATGGCGGCGATCGTAGAGCGGTGCTCAGAGGCTCCTGACCTCGGTCGCCGACAAGCAGGCGTTCACCCCCGGATCGAGCGTCACGCGACTCGGTGACCTGCTCGTTCCGTTCGAACGTGAACGACTGTCGGCGATCGGTCCTCAGCGGCCCCGATCTACGAGCTTCCCTCCTTCTTCGTGGTTCGCAGTACGTACATCCTCTCCGGCCGCGCCGCCGGATCGGGTGGGTTCCCGCACACCCGGAACTCGTTTGCCCCGAACGGCGCAAACCCGGATCAGAACGGAACAGGTTCCTCGGCGAGATCTTCGCCGACTCGCGGTTCAACGACCGGAGCGGAGCCCAGTGACTGCACTCGGCTCAGGTCCAGGCCGACGTGCAGCGCGTCCAGATTGAACGCCGTTCGCTTCTGGTCGTCCTTCTCGTAGTGCCGCATCCGCAGCTTGCCCTGGACGATCACGGGATCACCTTTGGACAGCGTGGTCTTCACGCTGTCGGCGAGCTTGCGCCAGCACGAGACGCCGAGCCACAACGTCTCACCGTCCTCCCAGTCGCCGATCGCCGTGTTGTACCGGCGTTCGGTCGAGCTGAGGCGGAAGTACGCGTTGGTCTTGCCGTCCTCACCGTGCTTGTACGAGATGTCGCTCGCCACAGATCCAACAACGGTGATGAGGGTGGAATTCCAGGCCATCGGGTTTGCCTCCAGGTCGCGGGTTCGGAGTCCAGGTTGCTCCGGAGGCGGGTGGCGTGGGCGGGCCGGACGCGGATCTGTGGATTACTCGCGGGTTGTGGACAGGTCGAGATCTTGGAGCAGCTCAAGCCGCCGAATTGTCGTACCCGCGTGCTAGGGCCGCGCTGGAGCCGCGCGAGTGAGTGAGCGCCCACTCATTGACATGAGTGAGTACTCACTCATATAGTTGCAGGCGTGTCAGAGGAACCACGCCGCCGCCGCGCCCCCGCGATGAGCCCGGAAGATCGCCGTGAAGCGATCGTCCAGGCCACGCTGCCGCTCGTCGTGAAGGACGGCGCGAACGTCACCACCAGCCAGATCGCCGCCGCGGCCGGCATCGCGGAAGGCACGGTGTTCCGCGTCTTCAAGGACAAGGCCGAGCTGCTCGACGCGGTCATCCAGCGTGCGTTGCTCTCCGACGACGAAGTGGCCCGCATCAAAGCGGTGCCCACCGACTTGCCGATCGAGCAGCGACTCGTGGAGGCGACCAGCACGGTGACCGGCTACCTCGATCGCATGTGGAGCGTCATGGGCGCGCTGCGCGAGTCCGGTTACCAGCCGAGCCAGGAGGACCACGAGAAGCACAAGGGTCCGCAGGCCGGCATGCAGCGCGTCTCGAACGCGATCGCCGAACTGTTCCGTGACGCGGACCTGCGCACCAGCCCCGAGCACGCCGCCCGCCTGCTGCTCGGTTTCGTCTTCACCAACCGCCTGCAGGGCAAGGGCTTCGGCGAGACGACCGTCGAACCGGCACAGCTCGTCGAACTGTTCCTGCACGGAGCACTCACATCAGGGGGTAGAGATGTCTGAGCTCATGATCGAAGCCACAGACGTGAGCAAGAAGTTCGGTGACGTGCACGCCCTCGACGGCGTGAGCGTTACCGCGAAGAAGGGTTCCGTGCTCGGCCTTCTCGGCCACAACGGCGCCGGCAAGACCACGCTGATCAACATCCTCACCACGATGCTGCCGCTGTCCGGCGGCAGCGCGCGGATCGCCGGCTTCGACGTCTCGAAGCAGAGCCACGAGGTGCGCAGGCGCATCGGCCTGACCGGCCAGTTCGCCGCCGTCGACGAACAGCTCAGCGGCCACGACAACCTCGTGCTGATCGCCCGGCTGCTGGGCGCCAGCCGCAAACAGGCCCACCAGCGCGCCGACGATCTGCTGGAGCAGTTCGACCTCACCGACGCCGCCAAGCGCAACGCCAAGACCTACTCCGGCGGCATGCGGCGCCGGCTCGACCTGGCGGCGTCCCTGGTCGGCAACCCCGAGGTGCTGTTCCTCGACGAGCCGACCACCGGCCTCGACCCGGCCAGCCGCCTGGCGATGTGGGAGATAGTCGAGAAGCTCGCCGCCGACGGCACGACCGTCCTGCTCACGACGCAGTACCTGGACGAGGCCGACCGGCTCGCGGACACGATCACCGTGCTGTCCCACGGCAAGGTCGTCGCGTCCGGCACCAGCTCCGAGCTCAAGGCTCAGGTCGGTCAGCGCACGGTGACCGTCACGCTCGACACGGCGTCCGAAGTGGACACCGCGCTGAAGGCGATCAACGCGGTGGGGCTCCATCCCGTCGCGGAGGGCCTCACGCTCACCACGCCCGTCAGCGCTTCACGCGACCTTGCGACGGTCGTGCGCGCGTTGGACGACAACGGCTTGGAGGCACACGAAATCGGCCTCGCAGAGCCCACGTTGGACGACGTCTACCTGACTCTCGCCGCGAACTAGGGGGACATCATGGCGACCTTGACCTGGCACGGCAGCAGCTACCCGACGCAAGTCATGGTGCTGACCGGCCGTTCACTGCGGGCACTGCTGCGCACGCCCGCGCTGGTGTTCTTCAGCATCCTGCAGCCGTTGATCATGCTGACGCTGTTCAGCCAGATCTTCGGCAGCATCACGTCCACGGCGAACTTCCCGCCGGGCATGAGCTACATCAACTACCTGCTGCCCGCGATCCTCGTGAACACCGCGATGCAGTCCTCTCTCGCGTCCGGCATCGGACTCGTGCAGGACATGTCGAACGGTGTGCTCGCACGGTTCCGTTCGCTGCCCATCAGGCCGAGCACGGTTCTGTTGGCGCGCAATCTTTCCGATGCGGTTCGCACGGCGTTCCAGCTGGTGCTGATGATCGCGTTCGGCGTGCTGGTGTTCGGGTTCCGGCCCGACGGAGGCATGCTCGGCACGCTCGCTGCACTGGGCCTCGCGCTGATCGTGGGATGGGCACTGAGCTGGGTGTTCATCGCGATCGCCGCGTGGGTGCGCAAGGCGGAACTCATGCAGACCGTCGGCTTCCTGGCGATGTTCCCGCTGATGTTCGCGTCCAGCGCGTTCGTGCCGGTCAACGGCCTGCCGGGCTGGCTGCAGGCGATCGCGAAGGTCAACCCGCTGACCTACGCGGTCGACGCCGCCCGCAGCCTGGCACTGGCCCACCCGGTGACCGGGGTGGCCGGCGCGCTGGTCACGAGCGGCGCGATCGCGGCGGTCGGCGCGTTCTTCGCGGTCCGAGGCTTCCGCAGGCCGCTGTCCATCTAGTCCTTGCCCGCCATCTTGCGGAGCATCGCGTTGTAGGCCTCCAGGTCGGCGCCCCCATCGGCGTCGGCCTTGCGGTCGTACCGCTTCGCGTCCCGGCCGTCCTGCCGCGCCCACTGGGTGAGCAGGGCGACCATGACCACCAGCAACGGGATCTCCCCCGCCGCCCACGCGATGCCGCCGCCGAGTCGTTGGTCTTCCAGCAGGTTCTGCACCCAGGGCAGCGACAGGCCGCGGTAGAACTGCTCGCCGATGACGTTCGCGGAGCTCATCAGCACGATGCCGAAGAACGCGTGGAACGGGATCGACGCGAACAACAGCCCCAACCGGCCGAGCGGCGGCAGCTTGTTCGGTGCCGGGTCGATGCCGATCACCGGCCAGTAGAAGACGTAGCCGACCAGGATGAAGTGGGCGTTCATCGCGAGGTGCGCCCAGTGGAACGGCAGCGCGGCCTCGAACAGGCCCGAGAAGTACAAGGCGTAGAAGGAACCGACGAACAAGGCCAGCGCCACGAAGGGGTTCGTCAGCAGACGCGCGAGCGGTGAGTGCACGAACGCCAGCACCCACTCGCGCGGTCCCGGCACCTCCTTGCCGACCGGCAACGCGCGCAACGCCAGCGTGACCGGTCCACCCAGGACGAACAGGATCGGCGTCAGCATGGACAACACCATGTGCGCTTCCATGTGGACGCTGAACATCGCCGGCGAGTAGCGCCCCATGCCCGACGACGTCGCGAACAAGAGAGAGAAACACCCGCACAGCCACGCGACGGTGCGGCCGACCGGCCACTTGTCGCCGCGCTGGGAAAGCCTGCGCACACCCAGGACGTACAACAGCGCGAGGGCCAGCGCCGCCGTGCCGTAGATCAGGTCGAAGCGCCAGTCGAACAGGATGCGCGCCAGCGTGGGCGGTCCGTCGAGGTCGTAGCCGATCGCGATCTCCGTGCGGCTGGGCAACTCCGTCGCGCCACCGGGAGGAGGCGTGCGGGCCAGCGCCACGGCGAGACCGATCGTGAACATCATCAGCAGCACTTCGAGGCCCGCGAGCTTCAGCAATGCGTGCGGCTTGCCGTCGACAACACCCTTCACGCCGCGTTCGCGCTGGAAGTAGCCGAATACGCCGAGCAGCAGCAGACAGGCCAGTTTGCCGAGCGTCAGCCAGCCGTAGGTCGACGTCACGAGATCAGTCGGGGTGACACGCACGAGCGCGTTCACCACACCCGAGACGGCCATCACGATCCAGCAGACCAGCGCCAGCTTCGAGAACCTCGTCGCGGCGAGGGGAAGGTGCGCACCACCACGCCTGCCGTGCGCGAGCAACGCGATCAGGCCACCCACCCAGAGCACGGCGGCGATCAGGTGGAACAACAGGCTGTTCGTCGCCATGTCGTGCGAGCCGCCGGACGACGAGTGGCCGGTGACCGCGACCGGCACCAGCGCGAAGATCGCCAGGAACAACAGCACCGTCGTCCAGCCCCACGACAGCACGAGCCGGCAGCCCAGTGCGAGCAAGCTCACGATGATCGCCGTCAGCAGCCAGGCCTTGGACTGCTCCAGCAACATCGCCGTCGCGATCATCTGGCTGAAGGTGAACGAGCTCACCGGACGGTCGATCGCGGCCGCCGTGGTGAACGGCACCGACAACACGGCACCGACCAGCCACACGAGCGCGAACCATCCTGCGGTGCGCATCGCCGCGTAACCGTCTGCTGCGAGAGTGCCGGACTTCTGCGGTGGCACGAGGAATGCCGCCAGCAGCAACGAGCCGATGGTCACCACCGCGCCTGTCTCCGTCAGCACGCGCACGACGAGCAGCCCTGCCGGAGGCTTGCCCGAGAGCGCGCTGAACGCGACGGCGACGGCGGCCGCCACCGCGAAGCCGATGACGACGAGGGGCACCAAACCCGTTCTGGTGGAGCGTGCGATTGCCACGCCCCGGAGCCTACGACCCTCTAGTGTTGCGCCGTGTGAGACGTTCTCTCCTCCTCCTGCTCGCCCTGCTCGCGGTGGCCGGCTGCTCCTACCGCATCCAGGGCGAACCCATCGCGGCGCCGCTGCCGCCCCTGGCGATCGCGACGCCGCGCAAGACCGCGGGCGTCGATCCGTGCGCGCTCGTCACGGAGAAGGACCTGAAGCCGATCGGGACGCTCAAGTTCCAGCCCGTGCCGCGCGCGGAGATGGCGAACTCGTGCCTTTTCACGCTGAAGGAGAACGCGTACGTGCTGGTGGCGGTCCCCTACCGGTCGTTCGACGAGTCGAAGAAGTCGCAGAAGTCGGGCCGTGAGGTCACGACCGCCAAGCACGCCACGTGGCTGAGCTGCGGCCAGCAGGAGAAGGACATGGTGTGCACGGCCACCATCGCGGTCACCCGCGACGAGTCGCTGCTGGTCGCCATCGGCATCCTCGGCGGCACCGAGACCAAGGCCCGTGACGCGCTGGAGCCGATCGGCCAGGAAGCGCTCAAACGCGTGCCGGCTGCCTAGCGGCCCGCCGGGCCAGCCAGGTCGCCGGGATGATCAGCGCGGTGACCAGCGCCACGAACCCGAGCGACACGACCAGCGAACTGACGTGCGCGAGGCCGCCCACGATCGGCGGGCCCGCGAGGAACCCCGTGTAGGCGATCGTCGTGACGAGGCCCAGCTCACGTTCGCCACCGCTGCCGTCCGCGCGCTTGCCTGTCTCGCTCGCGAGGTCCATGACCACGGGGAACGAGAACGCGAGCCCGAGTCCTGCCATGCCGAACCCGATGTACCCGGCGGCCGGGAACGGAACCAGGACCGTGAGCGCCAGGCCCGTCGCGGCGAGGCCACCGCCCGCGGCGAGGAGGCGGTGCGGGCCGAGCGTGCGTTGGATCGGTTCGCCGAACCACCGTGCGAGCGCCATCGCGACGGAGAAACCCGCATAGGCGTAGGCGCCCGCCGCGTCACCCATTCCGCGTTCACGCACCATGAACAACGCCGACCAGTCCGCCGCCGCCCCTTCCGCGATGGCACTGCACAGCGCGACGCTCGCCAACAGCCAGAGGACCGGCCTCTTGAGCACGTTGGTGCGTTCGGTGACTTCTTCCCTGTGGCGCTCCCCTACTCCTCCGGGGATCTTCTTAGCGATGAGCGCGGTCACGACAACGCCCACAAGTGCTGCCAAGAGGAAGTGCCTCATCGGCGTCCAGTGCGCCTGAGCGGCGGCGGCGCTGCCCAACGACCCGATGAGGCCACCGACGCTGAAACCCGCGTGGAACTGCGGCATCAACGACCGCTGCAGATCGCGGACGACGACGACCGCAGCGATGTTCATCGACACGTCCATCGCGGCGATGCTCGCCCCTAGTGCGACCAGCGTCAGACCGAACTGCACGGGTGACTGCGAGAGCGCGAGCACGGGCAGAAGCAACGGACTGAGGAGGCTGCTCGCTATCAGCACCCCGCGCGACCCGTGCACCGCGCAGATCCGTGCCGCCAACGGTGCCGTGAAGGCCAGTCCGACACTCGCCCCGAGCAGCGCCAGACCGAGGCTGCCCACCTCCGCGCCGATCTGCTCGGCGAGCGCGGGCACACGGGCCGCCCAGGTGCCGAAGACGGCGCCGTTCAACAGGAAGACGACGAACGTGGCCAAGCGTGGGGACATGCGCTCCAGCATGACTGAAGCGCTTCAGCCACGCCAGCGATTTGGGACCGCCATCTCGCCTACGATGCTGTCCGTGGACTCCGACCGCCGACGCAGGCCGACGCTGGACACCGTCGCCGCCGCGGTAGGGGTTTCCAGGGCAACGGTCTCGAACGCGTACAACCGCCCCGACCAGCTCTCGTCGTCGTTGCGCGAACGCATCCTCGAGACGGCCCGCTCCCTGGGCTACGCGGGCCCGGACCCCGTCGCGCGCTCGCTGGCCACCCGCTCGTCCGCCGCCGTGGGTTTCATGCTGCCGCAAGGACTGTCCGGCGCCTTCTCGGATCCCGCGCTGTCGATCGTGCTCGACGGCCTCGCCTCGACCGTCGACGGTCACGACCACAGCCTGGTCCTGATGCCCGGCGACGCCACCGGCGGCCCACGCCCCTCGATCGTGTCCCGCGCCCAAGCAGACGTGATGGTGGCCTACTCCCTGCCGGACACCGCGCCGGCGTTGGACGCCGTGGCCGCCCGCGGACTCCCACTGGTGGTGATCGACCAGCCGGTGCTGCCGGGTTCGGCGCGCGTGGAGGTCCAGGACTACGCCGGCGCGACCTCGGCCGCCGCACACCTGCTCGCCCTGGGACACACCGCGTTCGGCATCCTGACGTTCTCCCTGCACCCGGACGGAGTATCCGGCCCCGTCACCTTCGAGCGCCGTTCGGACGTGCCGTTCCGCGTGAGCCGCGACCGGCTGGGCGGCTACCTCGACACTTTGGAAAAAGGCGGGGTGCAACCGGACAATGTCCCGGTGTGGGAGGCGCGCGGCAGTGATCGCGAACTCGGACGTCTAGGCGCGCGGTGGCTGCTCACCCGCACGCCACGCCCGAGCGCCCTGCTGTGCGCGTCGGACCAACTGGCCTTCGGCACTCTCCAAGCGGCCCGCGATCTGGGTTTGACCGTCCCCGGCGACATTTCCGTCGTCGGCTTCGACGACGTCCCCGAAGCGGCCTACAGCGACCCACCCCTGACTACGGTGCGTCAACCCCTGGCCGACAAGGGCCGCCGAGCCGGCGAACTGGCGCTGAAGTTACTGGCCGGCGGCAGACCGCCAAGGCCGACGAGACTCGACGTTTCCCTCGTGGAGAGAGCCTCAACGGCCCCGCGAAAGTGATACGTGTCACGTTTAGACAGTTTTCGTCACCCGTTCGGACGTAGGGCGGAAACGGTCGATCGACTCCGGACGATGTGTCCGGTGGGGGCATCGGCGACCACACTTCGTGGCCGCTTCAGCTCCCAAGCCTCCGTAGCTCAGTGGAGAGAGCGAGGGACTTCTAATCCCGAGGTCGCAGGTTCGAATCCTGCCGGGGGCGCCAAGCGCTGGTGAGGGTGTTGCGGGCCGATCTCTTCGGAGGTCGGCCCTTTGCTTGTCCAGTGGTTTCACCTCGAGAAGGCCGGGACGCTCGGCCCAGTGCCGTTGCCGGCTGGACAGCGGAGCAACCCCCCTCGCATCTGGCACGTCCGACAAGGCGAGATCGACTTGGGGGACGAATGCGCACGATCGCCACGCTGTTGCTCACCTGCTTCGCCCTGACCGCGTGCGCCTTGCACCGCATCGAGGCCGACCCGACGTTCCTCGTCATCGACGTCGGAGAAACCACGTATGACATCAACGTGACCAGCGGACGGCCACACGACCTGCGCGCGGACAACTGGCACCGTTCAGTGGTCGACAAGGCGGAGTTCGACACCGAGGTGCAGAAGGGCGACCACGTGATCTGTCATCTGACGGAAACCGACGCCGTGCGGATCACGAACTGCCGGAAGTCGTCAGCACCATGACGGTCACCTCGACGGCTGCAGGTATCCCGTGTCGCCGAAGTCCTCGTCGTCATCGCCCGGAGGCGGTGACGCGGGCCCGCGCGGCTCCTCACGAAGCCGGTCCAGTTGCCGCTCCCCCTCGGCCGCGAGGCGTGCGCGTTCCTCCTCCGGCATGTCCTTGTACCGCTGCGCCGCTTCTTGCACGCCTGGTGTGAGGGCCTGGTTGAAGAGGGGTGAGGCGACGGCTTCTCGCAGGCCGCGGCGGCCCGCGAGGACGTCGTCTACGAGTTTGCCGAAGGCGGGGTCGGTGGAGCGGGCGCGGAGGATTTTCAGGGACTCGCGCAGGACTTGGGAGCGGGCGGCGTCGCCTCGGGCGATGTCGAGGAGTGGTTCGGGTCGCGGGGTGGTCACGTCAGGCTCCGGGGTGGTCGTACGCGCCGGCGGGGAGTGGGTGGTCCTTCATGTCGTGCAGGAGGCTCAGGTAGCCGGCGATGGTGCCGGTGACGCCGGTGCAGATCGTCCAGGCCATGCCGTGGGCCTTGCAGATGTCGCCCCAGACCGAGATGGCTTTGGCGGCGGTGGCGACCATGGCGGCGCCTCCTGCGATGGCGCCCACGACGGTCCACGAGGCGGCGGCGGTGGCGGCGGCCTCGATGGCCCAGGCGATCACCAGGTCCAGCAGGAGTTCCAGGAGGCTGACGATCGTCTTCGCCAGGCCCCAGACGCCGAACGCGGCCTGCTCGAACTGGTGGCCGGTGTTGTTGAGGGCGCTGATCTGGGCGCGCAGGGCGGCGGGGAGCTTGTCGAAGTACGTTGCGGCGGCGCCGGCGGCGTTGCCTTGCCAGCCTTGGAACAGCGCGTCGGCGCCGGTGTCGACGGCGCCGGCGAAGGACTCGTTGAACTTGCCCAGGTTCTTGAGCGCACTGCCGGCTTTCGCCACGGCCTCCCAGTCGCCGGAGATCTCCTTGGCGATCCACTCGGCCGGGTTCACTCCGAACAACGCGTCGCAGCCGACGAGAACCCAGTGGCCGAGGCTGAAGTAGTCGGGGAACGACAGGATCTTGTCGAACGTCTCCGGGATCATCTGCTCACTGGTGGGTGCCACCAGGGCGGCCGCAGGACTGGACATCCGCGCGCTCCGATCTACTTGGGCGAGTAGGTGGCGTCGAGTCGCTGTTCTTCCCTGTCGTCCGTGGTGCGGTACATCTGCGCGGACTTGTGCAGTTCCTGCGCGGACTTGGCCACGACGTCGGCGAGACGGTCGAGGGAGGCGGAGACCGCGGCTTTGGTGTCGTTGTTGGCGTTCGCGATGTTGGCGAACATGCGCGCGTCGCCGTAGTCGTACGACAGGTGTTGGTGGAGGTACTCCTTCGCGGCTTTCACGTCACCGCCGAGTCCTTCCAGGACGGTCGCGAACGCGTCCAGGCTCGGGGGATTCGCTTTGAACGACATCGTGTCCACCTCCGCGTGTCCGACTGGTCACGTAAGGTAGCCGGGCCGTCGGCGGTGCGCCGGGTGGGCGGAGTGGAGGCAGGACGTGCGGAACCAGCCGGTCAGTGGTACCTACCGATGGGGCCTGCTCTTCCGCACGTTGTGGATCGTCGTGTTCGCTCCGATCCTCATCGGACTGCTCGCCGGAGGGATCTTCGGCCACTGGGTGTTCCTGCTGGTGTTCCTGATCTGGGTCGGGGCGCTGGCGTGCGTGCTGCGGGCGGAGGCGCTGAACGCCAGGGCGCGCGGCATGGAGTCACCGAGCCCGGGGCTGCTCGGGGCGAGGGCGGGGTGGCTGTTGCTCGCGCTCGTGCTGATCTTCGCCAGTGCCGGGCTGATCCGGCTCGTGCTCGGCTCGGACTGACCGCGAGCGCCGCGAACGGGCCGGGCTAGGGTCGCCGGCGTGGACAAGACTCGGCTGGGCATCGGACTCGTCATCGCAGTGCTGGTCGTGCAGACGCTGGCCAGCCTCGTGTGGAGCCCCGACGCGACGCTGACCGGGGTGGCGCTCGCTTTCAACGCGGTGGCCGCGGTGTCGACGTGGTTGTTCGTGCGGCGGGGTGGGCGTGGTGCCTGGGTGGTCACCGGGTGGTGTGCCGGGTTCTTCGGGTGGCACGTGGTGGGGCTGGGTGAGTTGGCCGGCTGGTGGACGACCGGGCTGGACGCGGCGTTCCTGGTGGGGGCGGCTTACCAGCTGTCGGTCGTCTACCAGGCGGTGATGGCCACGGCGGCGGGGTTCGCCGTGCACCTGTTGTTGCCGCGTCAGGACCAGGCTTCGGCCACGTAGGCGTCGAAGCTGGTGGCCGGGCGGCCCAGCAGGCGGGCGACGTCGTCGGTCGGGGTGGCCATCAGGCCGTTGCGCATGCCGTCGAACATGCCGTTCAGCTCGGTGGCGACTTCCTCGGGAACGCCTTGGGAGAGCAGGGTTTCGCGGTACTCGTCCGGGGTCAGGCGGACCAGTTCCACCGGGCGGCCGGTGGCTGCGGAGATCTTGGCCAGAGCCGAGGCGAAGGTGATCCCCTCGGGGCCGGTGAGGTCGTAGGTCTGGCCGTTGTGGTCGTCGGTGGTCAGGGCCAGGGCTGCCACCTCGGCGATGTCGTGGACGTCCACGAACGGTTCCGGGGTGTCGTCGACCGGCAGGGACAGGCGACCGGCCTGGACCTCGGGGTGCCAAACCTCCTCGGAGAAGTTCTGGGTGAAGTTGTTGGCGCGCAGGATGGTCCAGGACAGGCCGCTGGCGCGCACGGCTTTCTCCGCCGCGTGCATGCCCTGGAAGATCTCGGCCGGTGTCTCGTCCAGTCCCCTGCCGGACAACAGGACCAGGCGCCGCACGCCGGAGGTCTTGGCCAGTTCCACGAACGGGGCTGCGAGGGACGGGTCCTCCGGCGCGATCACGTAGGCGGCGCCGACGCCGTCCAGGACCGGTTTCCAGGTCGACTCGTCGGACCAGTCGAAGCGGTGGGCGCTGGAACGGGAGGCCGCGCGAACTTTCGCCCCGGTGGCTTCGAGGGCGCGGACCACCCGGCGTCCCGTCTTGCCGGTCGCGCCCAGGACCAGGATCTCTTGTGTCATGGCTCCAGCCAACCTGGGTGAGGCACTCGAGGACATGGGCGAGAGTCCATCGATGATGTTCGATCGTTCCGCCCGTATGTTGGAGGCATGGAGGCTTTCGACGAGCTGTTGCGCGGGGTGCGCGCGGATGGTGCCGGGGTGCGTCGGGTCGAGATGTCCGGGACGCAGGTGTTGTCGGGACTCACGTTGTACGCGGTGGCGGCGGGCGAGATGAGCGTTCTGGGTGAGACCGCCAAGGCCGGGGACATCGTGGTGGTGCAGGGATCCGTTGCCGCGGAGGGACATGCCTCGGTGGTCAGCGGCACGTACGACGTCATGGGGGCGGTGGCGCGCCGGCTGACGGCCGTGTTGCCGGACGCACTGGTGGCGCCGGGGTCTGACGAGTGCGCGGCGTTCTACGACGCCGTGGGCACTGGTGCGCCTGGCGTGGTGACGGACCGGTTGCTGGACTGGCTGATGGTGTGCGCGCTGCGGGAGTGGTTCGACGGCACGCACGGCACTGGATGGCTGGCCGCACGTGCGGACGTGGTGGTCGGGCCGGTGTTGCAAGCCATGCACGCGTCACCAGCGCGCGGGTGGACGCTCGCGTTGCTGGCCAAGGAAGCCGGGGTGGCGCGGACCACGCTGGCGACCAGGTTCGCCAAGCTGGTCGGGGTGCCGCCGCTGACGTACCTGACCGACTGGCGGATGGCGGTGGCCGCGGATCTGCTGGCCGAGTCGTCGGCGACGGTGGCCTCGGTGGCGCGCCAGGTCGGGTACGCGGACGCGTTCGGGTTCAGTGCCGCGTTCAAGCGCGTGCACGGGTTCAGTCCGAGCGAGTGCCGCAGCCGGTGCGCCGCGACTGCGTGACGTCCAGGCAGCATCGAACGAAGTCGGCCGCAGCCTCACCGGCGTCCGGCAGCCACGCGACGCCGACCTCGCTGGGGCTCACGCCGCGGACCGGCACGTAGACGATGTCCGGCCGGGAGTAGAAGCGGGAGGTGGACGCCGGAACCAGCGCGATGCCGCAGCCGGCGGCGATCGCGCCGAGGAACTCGTCGGGCCGCTCCGTGACCGCGCCGACGCGCACTTCCCGACCGTCCCTTTCGGACAGTGCCAGCCAGTGATCGCGCCAGGTTCCCTTGAGCGTCGGGGCGACGATGACCGGTTCGTCCCACAGTTCGGGGAACGCGATCTCGTCGCGCCCGGCCAGCGGATGCACGGAAGGCAGTGCCACGCAACGAGGTTCGCTGAACAGCATCCGCACCCCGAACGACTCCTCCCCGGGAAAGGGCAGGCGCAGCAACGCGACCGGGACCTCCGCCGCGGCGAGCCCCGCCGTCGGATCCGACCACGGCGCCTGCCGCAGATCGACCCGCCAGCCCGGCCGGAGCTTGCCGAACGCGGCCAGAATGTCCTGCGTCGCATCGTTCGCCGCACTGGCCAGGAACCCGACCCGCAGCACGCGAGCGGCACCGCGGGTCTCGCTCACCGCGGTGTCCCAGCCCGCGAGCACCGGCGGCACCCGCGCGGCGAGGGCGTGACCGGCATCGGTCAGCGTCATGCCGGTGCTGGACCTGGTGAACAGCCGCACGCCCAGCTGCGATTCCAAGTGCTTGAGTTGTTTGGTCAGCGATGGTTGTGACACGAACAGCCGGTGCGCCGCGCGCGTGAGGTTGCCCTCCTGAGCGATGGCGGCGAAGTACCGCAGCAGCCTCGTGTCCACATCCATCCCGTCAGGTTATGGAGAAGGACATCAACCACGAGTGAGCACACGCGCGAGTTGGTGATCCAGCAAGTCTTCTGCCGCTTCCGGCGACACCTGACCTATCAGCACCTGAAGCATCAGGCCGTCGACGAACGCCAGCAGCGCCATCGCGTCCCGTTCCGGATCACCGCCGGGACGCACCGCCGTGATCATCCCGGCCAGCCACGCCACCATCCCGTCGGTGCCCTCGCGCAACGCCTGACCGAAGCGCGGTTCGACCACGGCCTGCGCCAGGAACGCGGCGAGCACCGGGGCCTCGGCGCGGGCCTCGGGGCTCAGCGGCAGGAGTTCGAGCAGGATCGCGCGCAGGCAGGTCGCGGGATCGTCGGAGTGGACAGCGCCCATGCGGGCCGCCACGCGTTCGCTGATCAGCTCGAACGCGAACATGAGCAGCTCGTCCTTGGTCGCGAAGTAGTGCTGGACGCGTCCCATGGACACGTCCGCCTCCGCGGCCACGTGGCGCAGGCTGACGGCGTCGAGGCCCCTCGTGGCGATCAGCCGGCACACGGCGTCACCGATCTGACGCCGGCGCTCGGCGTGGTCGACCTGCTTGGGCATGCGAACTCTCCGATGCAATCGCATTGCATCCTACCCAGCGCCTGTTTTACGATGCGATCGCATTGCAAAACGTCAGGGGGACGTCATGCAGTTCTGGGATTTCGCCGCGCTCACCTACTACCGGACGCTCGACCGGTTCTCCGGGTCGCTCAACCGGCTCGCGATCGACCGGCTCGACCTCAAACCCGGCGAGGCCGTGCTCGACATCGGCTGCGGCACCGGGGGTTCGCTCCCGGCGCTCGTGGAAGCCGTTGGGCCACAAGGACGTGTGGTCGCGATGGACAGCAGTGCACGCATGGTCGCCGTCGCCAGGAAACGGGCGAAGTGGCCCAACGTCGAGGTGCGGCAGGCCGACGCGTGCGCCACTGATCACGGGGCCGGGCAGTTCGACGCGGCGGTGGCGCTCGGCGCGTTCAGCGCGATGCCGGACGTGCCGGCGGCGATCGCGAACGCGGCGGACGCGCTCAAACCGGGCGGGCGGTTGTTCGTGTTCGACGTGCGACTGGCCCGCAGGACCCGCGCGACCAGGTTCCTGCGCGCGGCCTACCGGAGGATCGCGGGGTTCACCGGTGCCGATGTCGTCACCGAGCTCCGGAAGGTGTTCGAGCAGGTGGAGCCGGTGTTCGAGGTCGAGGGCGACACCACGACGCTGGTCATCGCCCGCAAACTCACGGGTTCGGCCACCCGTTCGGCCTGCACACCTTCCCGTCCCGCGGGATGAACGCGCCCTGAGGCACGCCGTTGGTGATGCGCACGATCTCGTCGTTGGACACGCTGAACGTCTGCTGCATCATCACCGGCGCCGGGCCGCCCGCCACCTCACAGGGGCGGTGGTTCTGCCCGAACGCGTGGCCGACCTCGTGGTTGACCATGTACTGGCGGTACGAGGTCAGGTCCGGCAGGAACGCGACGGCGCCGCGGAACCAGCGGGCGGCGTTCAGGACGACGAAGTTGCCGTCCCGGCACGAGACGTCGACCGGGATCTCGTAGCCGCAGACGTTGCGCGCGGTCTGCTGCGAGGCGAGCCTGATGCGCACCGACGCCGCACCCGACACCCTCCGGACCGAACGCGCGCCGCCCGCGGTCCAGCCGCGCGGGTCGGTGAGGGTCGCGTCCACGAAGGCGGAGAAGGCCTGTTCGTCGACGGTGACGCCGTCCTCGACCTCGACGGCGTAGGTGCGCAGCGGGCCGGTGCCCACGACCTCGCCCGCGCCCTGGACCACGTGGAACGTGCCGGCGCCGGTGGCGGGGAAGTCGGGGCCGTCGGGCAGGTCCGAGCTGGACGCGTACACACGGGGCGGTGGCGGGGGCGCTGCCGGAGCGGAAGGAACCGTCGACGACACGGGCTGCGGCACGGCCCGCGTTGCGGCCGGAGCGGCCACGGGGGACGTTTCGCCTGCCAGCTGGGCTGTCGTCAGGAGCAACGCCGTCAAGGCAACGGCCCCCAGAACCAGATGCACCTTCATGACGACGAGGCTCGCCGGAACTGATGAAGAACCTGTTTACGTCCCGCTTGCCTGTCGTGAAGGCCTGCATACTGCATTGGTGTGCGCCCACATCCTCGTGGCCGAGGACAACCTCAACCAGGCGGAACTCGTGCGCCGGTACCTCGAGCACGACGGGCATTCCGTGATGGTCGTCCACGACGGACGGGCGGCGATCGACGAGACGCGGCGGCGCAACCCCGATCTGCTGGTGCTGGACGTGATGATGCCGCTGGTGGACGGCATCGACGTGATTCGCGCGATCCGCACCGAGTCGGACGTGCCGATCGTGCTGCTCACCGCCCGGTCCACTGAGGACGACGTGCTGCTCGGGTTCGACCTGGGAGCGGACGACTACATCACCAAGCCGTTCCGGCCGCGGCAGATGGTGGCGCGGGTGCGCACGATCCTGCGACGCACCGGGCGTGCGCGCGAAACCAACGTCACGGTGCTCAAGGTCGGCGACCTGATGGTCGACCCGATCCGGCACGAGGTGCGCATCAACGACGAACTGGTGAGCCTCACCCCGGCGGAGTTCCGGTTGCTGGCAAAGATGGCCGCGCAGCCGCAACGGGTGTTCACGCGCGAACAGTTGTTGGAGGACGGCTTCATCACGGCGCGCACGGTCGACGTGCACATGATGAAGCTGCGCCGCAAGATCGAGGCCGATCCGCGCCGGCCGGAGCGACTGCTGACCGTCTACGGCATTGGGTACAAGCTCGTATGAAAAGCCTGCTCGTTCGGTTCTTCTTGTTCTCCCTGGTGATCGCGGCCTGTTCGATCGCCGTCACGGCCTGGCTCGCGAGCCAGGCGACCACGGGCACGATCCGGCAGGAGCAGGGCGAGGCGCTCGAGACGGACGCGCAGATCCTCGACGAACTGGTGAACTACGCGGCCAAGCACAAGGACTGGACGGCAGCCCAGTCCGAAGTGGACGGATACGCCCGGAAGTACAACCGCCGCATCGCGTTGACCGACCTCAACGGCAAGAAGCTGGTCGACACCGGCAACGAGAACTCACCGCAGCTGCCCATCACGCCCAAGGCCACGGTCGACCCGCTCAACGTCAGCGGCAAGATCGACCCCAGGGCGGTCGGACCGTTCCAGCTCAGCGATCCGGAGAAGGAGAAGCTGCACTTCTACGCCACGGAGCTCGCCGCGTGCAACGACAAGATCCAGATCGTGGACGCTCCCAACGGCAGGCCGCGACTCTCCAACCTCGAACCCGGCCAGTTCTCCAGGTGGGACGAGTGCGAGGTCGGCTACCAGCTGTACACGCTCACGGCGACGGAGCAGGCAGCCTACGAAAAGCTCCAGCAACTGTTCGTGGAATGCCTCGACCGGCTCGCCCCTGGCCTGCAGCCCCTGGCCAAGGCGGGTGGCCGGGTGTCGCTCGACTGGGACGTCACCGTCGCCCGGGACGCGTCGCCGGAGGCGGTGACGTGCATGACCAGCGCGCGTCGCGATCAGCTTCGGCCGTACGTCGCCCCGCCCGCCTACCTCTTCCTGACCTCGCCGACCGGTGAAGAGCCGATGGCGATCGACCTGTCGACGACCGGCACCACCCGGATCACGTTGGTGGCACTGGGAATCCTCGCGCTGGCCGGATTCGCGTCGTGGCTCACCGCGACCCAGCTGGTGCGGCCGATCCGCGCGCTCACCGCCGCGACCCAACGCACCGCGGAGGGCGATCGGGCCGTGCGCGTGGACGGTGGCGCGGGCGAGATCGGCGAGCTGGCCAAGTCGTTCAACGCGATGTCCGAGAAGCTCGCCGAGACCGAACGCCAGCGCCAGGCCATGGTCAGCGACGTAGCGCACGAGTTGCGCACGCCGTTGGGCAACATCACCGGCTGGCTGGAGGCGACGCAGGACGGGCTGGCAGAGCCGGACCCGCACCTGATCGGCATGCTGCTGGAGGAATCCCTTCTGCTGCAACGACTCGTGGACGACCTGCACGACCTGGCACAGGCCGACGCCGGCACGTTGCGGCTGCACCCCGAGCCGATCTCGCTCGACGACGTGGTCGACCAGGTCGTGAACGCGCAACAGAACCGCGAGATCCTGCTGCGGGCGGAGATCACGCCGGTGCACATCAGCGCGGACCCGGTGCGGCTGCGGCAGGCGCTCGGCAACCTCGTCGCGAACGCCGTCCGCTACACCCCACCGGGCGGCGAGGTCGTCGTGAAGCTGTTCCAGGAAGCCGACAATGCGATCATCGAGGTGCGGGACACCGGCACCGGGATCGCGCCGGACGACGTGCCGCACGTGTTCGACAGGTTCTGGCGCGCGGACAAGTCCCGCAGCCGCCGCACGGGTGGCAGCGGGCTCGGTCTCGCGATCACCCGGCACCTGGTCGAGGCGCACGGCGGCACGGTGTCCGCGACCAGCGTGCTCGGCAGCGGTTCGACGTTCCGGATCAGCCTGCCGCTGGCATGAGGCCCAGCAGGTCCATGTTGATCATCCCGGCCGCCTGCGCACCCTGTGCGGCGGCGACGATCACGATGGCCGCCGGGTCCGTGACGTTGCCTGCCGCGTAGACACCGGGCACGCTCGTGCGGCCCTTGTCGTCCGTGCGCACGAACAGACCAGCCATGGTCTCCGCCGTTTCGGCACCCAACGCCAGCAGGAACTCGTCGCGCGGTTTCATCGGTGCGGAGTACACGAGCGCGTCAGCGGGGATGCGCTCCGAGCCGGAGATCACCGCGACGAGCCGGTCGTCCTCCACCTCGATGCCGTCCACCGTCGGCACGTGGGTGACGTCCGCCGACCACTGCCGGACCAGCGCGACCTTCATCTCCTCGCCGAACACCACGAGCTTCTGGTCGCGGACCTCGTAGCCGTGGCAGTACGGACAACCGAAGACGTCGCGGCCCCAGCGGTCGCGCAGGACGTCCGGCACCTCGTCGACCAGGCCGGTCGCGAACAGCAGGCGCTGCGCGTGGACAGTCCGTCCGGACAGCTCGACCGCGAACCCGTCATCGGTCTTCGTCACGTCCTTGACCTGGTCGTTGACGATCTCTCCGCCGTAGCCCTCGACCTCCGCGCGACCGTGCTTGAGCAGGTCCAACGGCGAAAGCCCGTCACGAGAGAGGTAGTTGTGCATGTGCGCGGCCGGCTTGTTGCGCGGCTCGGCACCGTCGACCACGAGCACGCTGCGGCGCGCCCTGGTCAGCATCAGGGCGGCACTCAGTCCGGCCGCTCCCCCACCAATGATCACCACTTCGTATCCCATGGCTCCACAGTGCGGTCGACAGTCCAGTTTTGGCAAAGTAAGTTGCCGTTATGGCAACAACGGCGAACTTCGCGACCTTGGGACAGCGGCTCGCAGCGTTGCGCGCCGAGCACGACCTCACGCTGGCGACGCTGTCCGAGATGACGGGCATCTCGAAGTCGACGCTGTCCCGTCTTGAGTCCGACCAGCGCAAACCCACGCTGGAGCTGCTGCTGCCGTTGTCGCGGACCTACCAGGTGTCGCTGGACGACCTGGTGGGCGCGCCCGAGGTGGGCGATCCGCGCGTCACGATGAAGCCGCGCGAACTCGACCACGGCCGCGTCGGCATTCCGCTGACCAGGTCGATCGGGCCGATGCAGGCGTGGAAGATGATCATCACCGAGACCACGCTGCACGAACCGCGCGTGCACGAGGGCTACGAGTGGTTCTACGTGCTCAGCGGACGGATCCGGTTGCGGCTCGGAGACAAGGAGGTCGTGCTGCGCGCCGGCGAGGTGGCGGAGTTCGACTGCCGCCAGCCACATGCTCTGAGCAGCGCGGACGGCAACCCGGCCGAGATCATCAGCCTGTTCGGCAAGCAGGGGGAACGCATCCACACCCGCGCCGCGCCGCCACAGCGGTCGTAGTGCGGCTCCGCCGCAGCGGTCATAGTGGAGGCATGTGCCGAAACATCCGGGTGCTCCACAACTTCGAACCGCCGGCGACGTCTGACGAGGTGCAGGCCGCAGCGGTGCAGTACGTACGCAAGGTGAGCGGGGCGGCGAAACCGTCGGCGGCGAACCAGGCCGCGTTCGACAAGGCGGTCGCGGCGGTCGCGGCGGCGACCCAGGAACTGCTCGACGCGCTGGTCACGACGGCGCCGCCGAAGGACCGCGAGGTCGAGGCAGCGAAAGCGAAGGCGCGATCAGCCGAGCGCTACGGACGCTAGTTCCGGTCGCGGGTGTCGAGGTACATGCAGATGAGCTTGGCGGCGACACCCGCGGACCCGACGATGAACGCCTGGTCGGGGCCGAGCGTGACGGCGATGGCCCACAGCAGCAGCGCGATCAGCACGAGGATGACCGTCACCTGCATCGCGTGCGGCCAGTGGTCGGGGTGGACCAGCCACCTCGTCGGCTGCCGCGGCTGCGGAACCTCTACGTCACCCGCTCTATCGGGTGAACGCTCCGCCTTTACCGCCATCGTGCTCCCTCGCCGTGATTCCTCCTGTAGGACCTATTCTCCTAAGTTGATCTTCTACGCAGGGTGACTTCCGCCTGTCGTGCGGTGAGCGTTCGGTGAGAGTCGGCGAACGGCAGACGAACGGTCATCGTCATGATCGGTCGCCAGTCCGTCACGGTCCGTTTACCGATTGAGGCCCACGTCGCAACTTTGTGTGTAGCCCACACGGGTAGTCGCTCTACTCTGCGTAGTCGTTACACCGTTTGGAGCAGCGCCGTTTTTGTCAGACCTCTCGGATAACGTCAGGTGAAGAAGGCGGTACGAGGGGAGAAAGCGTTGCCGGACAACAACGTCAGCGTCACCGCACTGTCGTTCACCGAGTACGTCATGAGCGGTCAGCGTGGACGCATCAACATCGTGTCGGAACAGCGGGGGATGTACCTGGCCTCCGATACCAAGGTGTGCGGGTTCTACAACCCGATCCGCGACGCCATGCGACGAGCGGTCAACTCCACCGAACCTGAACTGGAGCTGAAGAAGGCGGTCATGAACGCCAACCGCACGGGCCAGCCGCGGGCGTTCGAGGAGATCGCCGACGGCTTCCTGCCCTGGCTGGCGTCGTTCAAGGCCACCGGCGTCCCGGTCGAGCCTGCCACCTACCGCGCAGGCGAGCTGACCTTGAAGGTCCGCCCGCACCTGGGGCTGCGCAAGAAGGACGGGTCGACCTACGCGGTGCTCGTGCACGCCAAGGAGCTGCCGCTGACCAGGGAGGCGGCGAACGTCGGGCTGCGGATCCTGCAGCACACCATCGCCGACACGTTGCCCGGCGCCACGCCGATGGTGCTCGACGTGCGGCGCGGCAAGGCGTACCAGATGCCGGTGCGCACCAACCTCGGGAAGCTGGACGTGCTGATCGCGGCCGAGGCGATGGGCTACGTGACGCACTGGAAGCTGTCCGGGCTGTTCGAGTCGGTACACGCGGTCTAGAGCGGCCGACGACGCAGCCCGTCCGGGGGGTCGGGCTGCGTCAGCGCTCCGGCGCTCCTCGGGGAACACCTTCCCGTGCTGGTTACTCGTTCAAAACTCAGCTCAGCAGGCCTTGAGCATCACGGCGAGCGCGTCGTGCTCCGGCTGGTCGGCCGTGAGCTTGTAGGTGATCTTCACCGAGATCCAGTGCTGCGCGTAGGTGCACCAGTACGTCTGCACCGGCGGCTTCCACTTCGCCGGGTCCTGGTCGCCCTTGGACCGGTTCGACTTCGCCGTCACGGCGATCAGCTGGATGCCGCCGAGGTCGTTGGCGAACGCCTTGCGCTCGTCGTCGGTCCACTTGTCCGCGCCGGAACGCCATGCTTCGGCCAGCGGCACGGTGTGGTCGATGTCGACCTCACCGGCGTCCTTGATCGCCACGCCGTCGTAGACGCTGTTCCAGGTGCCGGAGACGGCCTTGCAGTCCTTGTCCGACTTCACGTCGGCACCCTGGCGCTGCAGCACGATCTCCCTGGTGTCACAGGAGTTTCCCTGCGAGGCCCAGTGCGGGAAGCGGTCGCGGCTGTAGCCGGCCATCTTGCCTTCCGGCGCGATCTTCACCGCGCCCAGGTCGGACGAGCCGGCGGGAGCGGGTCCGGTGGGTGCGGGCGTCGTGGGCGTTTTCTCCTGGGATGACTGGAGATTCGTCAGGTACCAGCCCACTGCCACCAGCAGCACGAAGACCACCAGTGACGTCACCGCCGCGCGATTCATTCGCTCATGATCGGGCATGCCGATCACGGACCGGTCAACCGGCCCGTGATCGGCATGTCGTTGTTACGGTCGGGAGGTGAGGTAACCGCCCATGTGCTTGAAGTACTCGTGGGCCTTGAGCTCGGTGCCGTCGGCGGTGCGAACCTTCTTGACCAGCAACGCCTTGCTGCGGCCGCGCCGCGCCTCGGTGCCGGCGACGATCGTCACGCCGTCGCCCTCGCGGTAGAAGATGCGGCCGGGGGTGCCGCCGTAGACCTCGGCGGAGACGTCCGCCTCGATGATCTCCAGGCGCTGGCCGCGGTGGAAGCAGAACGCGCTCGGGTACGGCGCGCACTGGGCGCGCACCAGCCGGTCGAGTTCCTCGGCGGTCCAGGTGAAGTCGATCCGCAGGTCCTCCTCGGCGCGCTTGTGGAAGAACGAGGCCTGCGAACGGTCCTGCTTGGTGAACTCGGTGCGGCCGGACGCGATCTCCGCGAGGCCATCGACGGTGATCGGGCCGAAGAGCTCGAGCGTCTTGGCGAACAGGTCGGCCGTCGTGTCGCGCGGGCCGACCGGAACCGAGCGCTGCAACACGATGTCGCCGGCGTCGAGTGTGTCGTCCATCATGTGCGCCGTCACGCCGACTTCCTTCTCGTCGTTGAGAAGCGCCCAGATCAACGGCGAGAAGCCCGCGTACTTCGGCAGCAGCGAGTCGTGCACGTTCAGCGTGCCGCGCTTGGGCAGCGCGAAGACCTGCGGCGGGATCCAGGTGCGCCAGTTGCAGGCGACGATCACGTCCGGGTCGGCGGCCTTGAGCGCGTCGAGCAGCTCCTGGTCCTCCGGACGTTCGCGGATGAGCACCTCCACGCCGTTCTCGCGCGCCAGCTCCTCGACCGAATCGCTCCAGACCTTCTCGTACGCGCCCTCACCCTTCGGGTGGGTCACCACCAGGACGACCTCGTGCTCGGACGCCAAAAGTGCCTGCAGGGTGCGATGACCCCAGGTCTGGAACCCGAACATGACGACCCTCATGGGGGTGCCCTCCTCTACTCCGGTGCGATACGGTCAGGCTAACCTAACTGCGACTTGCCAAGTGAGCTTAGGCTTCCCTAAGTTAGGTGCTCATGCATCCGATCTACGACATCGTCGGTATCGGGTTCGGTCCTTCGAACCTGGCGCTCGCCATCGCTCTCACCGAGCACAACGAGCAGGCCGAAACCCCTGTCACCGCGGTGTTTCTCGAACGCCAGCAAGCGTTCGGCTGGCATCGGGGCATGTTGCTCGACGACGCCACCATGCAGGTCTCGTTCCTCAAGGACCTGGTCACCATGAGGAACCCCACCAGCCGCTTCTCGTTCCTCTGCTACCTGCGGGACCGCGGCCGGCTGGTCGACTTCGTCAACCACAAGAACCTGTTCCCGCTGCGCGTCGAGTTCCACGACTACTTCGAGTGGGCGGCGGCGCAGGTCGACGACGTGGTCGCCTACAACACCGAAGCCGTTGGCGTGGAAGCGATCCAGGACGACCTGTTCGAGGTGACAACGGCCACTGGTGACGTGTACCACGCCCGCAACCTCGTCTTCGCCACCGGACTGCGCCCGACCGTGCCGGAGGGCATCGCGCTGTCGGACCGCGTGTGGCACAACAGCCAGTTCCTGCACAGGGTCGGCGAGCTGAGCGACCCGAAGCGGTGCGTCGTCGTGGGCGCGGGCCAGAGCGCCGCGGAGGCCGTGGCCTACCTGCACCGCGAGTTCCCCGGCGCCGAGGTGTGCTCGGTGTTCTCCCGCTACGGCTACAGCCCGGCGGACGACAGCTCGTTCGCGAACCGGATCTTCGACCCCGAGGCCGTCGACCACTACTACGACGCACCGGACGCCGTGAAGCAGCGGTTGATGGACTACCACCGCAACACCAACTACTCCGTGGTCGACATCGACCTCATCACGCAGCTCTACCGCACCGAGTACCAGGAGAAGGTCCTCGGCGCGCAGCGGCTGAAGATGATGAACATGACCCGGCTCGTCGCCGTCGAGGAGTCCGCGACCGGGGCGCGAGCGGTGATCCAGTCGCTCGTCACCGGCGAGCAGGAGTACGTCGACACGGATCTCGTGCTGCTCGCGACCGGATACGACGAGGCCGCGCCGGTTCTCGGTTCACTCGACGAGACCTGCGCACGGGACGATGCGGGCCGTCTGGTCGTGGGCCGCGACTACCGCGTGCAGACCTCCCTGCGCGGCGGCATCTACCTGCAGGGCGGCACCGAGCACTCGCACGGCATCACGTCGTCGCTCCTTTCCAACGTCGCGGTGCGTTCGGGTGAGATCCTGACGTCCGTGCTGACCAACACCCCAGTGCCGGTCCTCGCGACCGCGTGAAACTCGATCTCAAACTGACGGGCTGCCGGGCCCTCACGATGGACCCGGCACGTCCCGCCGCACACACGATCGGCATCTGGCAGGGCCGCGTCGCCGGGCTGGACGAGCAGGTCGCGGACCTGTCCGCCACCGAGACAGTCGACCTCGGCAACGCCGTGGTGCTGCCGGGTTTCATCGACGCCCACACGCATCTCGCGTGGAACGGCCGCTCGCGCCGGACCATCGACGTGACGGGGCTGACCACCGCGGCCCAGGTGCGCGAACGGCTGTCCGGCGCACCGGGTGAGGGCTGGATCGAGGCGTCCGGCTACGACCGGCGGATCATGGACCACCCGTTGACAGCCGCGGACCTGGACCCGGTCACCGGCGACCGGCCGATCTACCTCGCGGACATCTCCGGGCACGCGTGCGTGGTGAACTCCGCCGTGCTGAACCAGCTTCCGGAGATCACCAGCGACGGCTGGCTGACCGAGAACGAGCAGCTGGCCGCGCGGTCGTTGCGGCTACCCCACTCGATCGAGGAGATCACCGCCGACCTGCACGAGAGCGCGCAACAGGTTCTGGCCGAGGGCGTGACGATGTGCGCGGAGGCGGGCATCGGCGCCGGGCTCATCGCCAGCAGCCCGCTGGAAGCAGCCGCCTACCAACGGGCGAAGCTGCCGATCCGCGTGCAGCTCATGGTCTCCGCGCACGTGTTGGGCGAGGTGGCCGCTGATCCCGCGGACGGCATCGCGCGGGCGATCGACCTCGGCCTGCACACCGGGTTCGGCGACGACATGCTGTCGTTGGGCGCCATGAAGCTGTGGACCGACGGCGGCATGATCGCGCGCACGGCGGCGTTGTCCGAGCCCTACGCGGGCACCGGCAATCGCGGCCAGCTCGCCGACACCGACGAGTTCATGCGGGCGGCGATCATCGACGGCCATCACGCCGGGTGGCAGCTCGCGATCCACGCGATCGGCGACCGCGCGATCGACTTCGCGCTGAACGCGGTGGCCGAGGCACAACGGCAACGACCACGCGCCGACGCGAGGCACCGGATCGAGCACTGCGGCCTTGTTCGCCCTGATCAGCTAGGACGAATCGCGGCGCTCGGACTGATTCCTGTTGTCCAGCCGACGTTTCTCTTCGCGTACGGCGACGACTACAGCGTGATCATGGGCGAGAAACGGGCACCCTGGATGTATCGCGGCCGGTCGTTCCTCGATCACGGGATCACCGTCGCGGGCAGCTCGGACCGGCCGGTCGCGGACGGGGCCCCGTTGCGCGCCATCGAGTTCATGGTGCGGCGCAGGTCCTCCGGCGGCCGGGCGGTCGGACCGGACGAGGCGATCACCGTCGAGGAGGCGATCCGTGCGTACACGCTCGGCAGCGCCTACGCGTGCCGCAAGGAGCACGTGCTGGGCAGCATCACGCCCGGCAAGCTCGCGGACCTCGTGGTGCTCGGCGACGACCCGCGCACCAGCAACGCGATCGCGGACATCCCCGTTCTCGCCACCATGGTCGGCGGAGTGCTCACCCCTCAGCGATCTTCTTGAGCGCCGCCAGCCGCCGGTCCCACTGCGAGGCGAGCGAGGCCATCCAGGTGGCGGTGGCGTCGAGCGCGCCGGACCGCACGGAGAAGTTGTTCTCCCGGCCGGCCCGCTCGGACGCCACCAGCTCGGCCTTCTCCAGCACGCCCAGGTGTTTCACGATCGCCTGCCGGCTCACCGGCAGCTCGGTGGCCAGCGCCGACGCCGAGACCGGCCCTTTCGCCGCGACCAGATCAAGCACCCGCCTGCGCATGGGATCTGCGAGCGCGGCCAGCACATCGTCGACCTGACTCACTTCTCCAGGTACTCCCGCAGCTCGTTCAGTTCGTGGCCCCAGCCGCCGACGTTGCCGGACGCGTACTTCTCCTGGTCCTCCGGCGGCAGGTCGAGCTGCGTGAACCCGCTCTCCACGACCTGCAGCAGCGTGCCGCCGTCCGCGGGCGTGAGCGTGAACTCGACCAGCGTCGCGTTGCCGGGCACCGGGTCAGGCCCGAGCGGACCGGACCAGCGCCACGAGAAGAACGACTCGGGCTCGACCTTCTCGATGATCGCACGCCCGGTGCCGTGCTCGGCCCACGTCAGCGTGACCTCACCGCCGGGCTCGAGCCCCGACACCGTCGCCCCGGCGTCGCCGAACCACGTGCCGAGGTGCTCGGCCGAGGTCAGCGCGGCCCAGACGCGCTGCGGCGACGCGTTGATCAGCACGTCGCGTTCGATTCGATCCACAGTCACACCTCCTGCCACCTCCTGCAACCCTCCGGTTGCAGAAAGACTACTGCAGGTGGAACGTGGCGGCCAGCGTCGTGAGCCGGTCCGTGATGTCCGCGTAGACGTTCGTGCGCCGAACCCAGTTCTCGCTGCCGGACGACGCCGACGGCGGAGTGCCCAGCGGCGAGACCGCGTCCGTGACGCCGTACTCCAGCCGGTACGCGAGCACGGCGATCGCGGACTCCAGCCAGAACGACGGGTCGGGCGTCGGAATCTCACCCAGCCCCACCCGGAACCACACGGGCATGCGCGCGTACTGCCCGAGCGCCGCCGAGATGCGCCGCGCGGCCGCGTCCTTGATCTCACCGCGAGCCTTGTCCCCGGCGAGCACGGCCTCGGTGCGCCAGTCCTCAGCGGTCGCGTCCTCGTCGGCCTCCAACCGCTCGGCCGCCCGCTTCGCACTGGCCTCGTTCGCGTTGATCAGCCACTCCATCTGGCGGACCTCGTGCGACAGCGCGTCCCGTTCGAACCGCGGCACCCTGCCACCGTCCAGTTTGGACCGGGCGTCGTCCCGCCGGGCCTTGAGCCCGTCGAACTCCAGCACTTCCTGCCGCAACTCGACCCGAGCCGGATCTGCGAGGATCTCGGTCTCGGCGTCCCACCCCTTGCGCAGCGCGTCGACCAGCGGCTCGATGTCCTCGGCAACCGCGTCGAGATCGACCAGCGGCCCGTCACCGGCGCCGGACAGCCGCCGTTCCAGCACCGTCAGCCGCGCCGTGACGCGTTCCAGCTCGGCGGTGAGCTGACCGACATGACTGATCAACGTGGCGACCTGCGGCTCGACCAGGTCAAGCCGTTCCTTCTCCGTGGGCACGCAACCAGCGAACCGGACAGACCCACCCCCGCCAAGACACCCCACACCAATTACACGCATTCGAGGCGAGGTTTCCGCCCGCCCGTGGCATCCACCCCTCACGCACCGTCACCACACTGGGTGAACTGCGACGAAACGAGGTATTAATAGAAAATGGCGACCTCCGTTACTGAGACCGAACGCAAGTACGAGGCACCATCGGACGCGAGTCTGCCGGACCTCACGGACATCACCGGCGTGGCCACCGGCCCGGAAGTGTTCGACCTCGAAGCCACCTACTTCGACACCGACGACTACCGCCTGGCCCGCGCCGGCGTAACCCTGCGCCGCCGGGTGGGCGGCGACGACGAGGGCTGGCACCTCAAACTCCCAGCAGGCGAAGCAGACACCCGCCAAGAGGTCCGCGTCCCCCTGGGCCGCGCGGTGAAGCACCCCCCGAAGGACCTCTCCTCCCTCGTGCGCGCCCACACCCGAGGCAACGGCCTGGGCCCGGTGGCCGAGATCAGGACGAACCGCCGCCGCTGGCAACTGACCGACAACACCGGCCAACTCCTCGCCGAGGTGGTCGACGACGTCGTGACCGCCCAAACCATGGGCTCCTCAACGACAACCACCTCCTGGCGCGAGATCGAAGTCGAACTGGGCGAAGGCGGCGACCGCAAACTCCTCGACACCGTCGAACAGCACCTCGGCGAGGCAGGCATCCACCCGTCCTCCTCGAAGTCCAAGCTGTCCCAGGTGATCGGCGTGAAACGCGACGCCATCCCGACCATCACCAAGAAGTCCACCGCAGGCGAAGTGGTCCTCGCCTACCTCCACGAACAACGCGCCGCACTGCAGAACCAGGACCCGCGCGTCCGCCGCAACGAGGACGACGCCGTCCACCAGATGCGCGTGGCCACCCGCCGCATGCGCTCGGCCCTGCAGGCTTTCGGCAAAATCGTCGACCGCGACTCCACCCGCACCCTGACCGACGAACTCAAGTGGCTGGCCTCAGTCCTAGGCACCTCCCGCGACCTGGAAGTCCTCCGCATGCGCTTCGAAGACGCCCTGCACACCCTCCCCCCAGAACTGGCCCTGGGCGACGTGGCCGCCCGCATGACCCGCCACTTCGCCCCACTGGAAGCCAAGGCGCACAAGGACTCCGTGGCCGCCCTGGACGACAAGCGCTACTTCACCCTCCTCAACGCGATCGACACCCTCCTGGCCTCCCCTCCCCTGACCAAACAGGCATCCGGCAAGGCCAAGGACATCCTGCCCAAACTCGTGGAAAAGGCCCGCCACCGCTTGGACGTCCGCGTAGAGGCAGCCTTGCAGGCCAACAACAACGACGAACCCCTCCACGAAGCCCGCAAGGCAGCCAAACGCCTCCGCTACAGCGCCGAAGTGGCCGAACCAGCCCTCGGCTCCCACGCCACCCACCTCCGCAAGCGAGCCAAGGACGTCCAAACCCTCCTGGGCGACCACCAAGACTCGGTGGTGGCGCGCCCCGTCCTCCTGGAACTAGGCCGGGGCGACGAGAACGGCTTCACCTTCGGCCTGCTCTACGGCAAGGAAGTGGAGCTGGCCCACCGGACCGAGGCCGCACTCCCCGCGCTGTGGCGAAAGCTGACCAAGGAACATCTCTGACGCAGGCTCGCGCAGGGGTACCCCCTCGAATTCCGTCCCCCGCGACCCAACGTACTCAAAGGGTCTGACACTCCCGCGAGGTTTGATCGCGCGAGGCCGAAGGCAAGCCGAAGCCGAAAGGCGAGGCCCTCAAGCGAAGCCGCAGGCGAGCAGTCCCGAAGGCGAAGCCGAGGCGTCCTTAAATCTTGAAACAGCGCTCCGGGCGGGTCCCCGTCACGAGTCGTGCCTCAGCACTCGCTGCAACCAGGCAGGGGTGTCAAACGGACACGCTTTTCGTC